>DATAAV010000032.1:0-17123 GCA_036259935.1 Geodermatophilus sp.
GTCCTCCGGCACCGGACGCCGGGGCCGCCGTCCCGCGACGGCGGCCCGCCGGCCGGCGGCCGGCGCCGACGGGCAGCGCACCACCGGTTGGCCGCACCCGCGCTCCGGCAGCAGACTCGGGGCTCTGCACCGACCGTGCCACCGACCGCCACGCGTCGACCGAGGAGGGGCCGTGCCCGCGTCCGTCTACCAGCCCGCGGATCCCGAGAGCGTCTACACCTACGGGGCTCCCTATCTGAAGTTCGGCAGGGGATCCTCCGACGAGATCGGCTACGACCTCAGCCAGACCGGCGCCCGGCGGGTCCTGGTCCTCACCGACCCGGGGGTCGCGGCCACCGGGCACCCGCAGCGGGTGGCCGACCAGATGACGCAGTTCGGCATCGAGGCGCAGGTCTTCGACGGCAGCCACGTCGAGCCCACCGACGAGAGCCTCGAGGCCGCCATCGCGCACGCCCGCGACACCGGCCCGTGGGACGCGTTCGTCGCCGTCGGGGGCGGGTCGAGCATCGACACCGCCAAGGCTGTCAACCTGCTCACCACCAACCCCGGTGAGCTGATGGACTACATCAACAAGCCCGTCGGCGAGGGGCGCGCCCCGGTCCACCCGCTCAAGCCGCTGATCGCCGTCCCGACCACGACCGGGACCGGCTCGGAGAGCACCACGATCTGCGTGCTCGACGTCCTCGCGCTCAAGGTCAAGACGGGGATCAGCCACCCGCGCCTGCGCCCGACGATGGCGGTCATCGACCCGGCGCTCACCCGCACCCAACCCCCCGGGGTCACCGCCGCCTCGGGGATGGACATCCTGTGCCACGCGCTGGAGAGCTACACCGCGCGACCCTTCACCAGCTACGAGCACAAGCGTCCCGAGGAGCGGGTGCCCTACTGCGGGGCCAACCCGATCGCCGACATGTGGTCGGAGAAGGCGCTGTCGCTGCTGTCGGAGTCCTTCCGCCGCGCCGTCCGGAACGGCGACGACGAGGACGCCCGGGAGAAGATGGCGATGGCCGCCACGTTCGCCGGCATGGGCTTCGGCAACGCCGGCGTGCACATCCCGCACGCGAACGCCTATCCCATCGCCGGGCGGGTCAAGGACTTCCACCCGAAGGACTACCCGGCCGACGAGCCGATGGTCCCGCACGGCATGTCGGTGTCACTGACCGCACCGGAGGCGTTCCGGTTCACCTTCGACGCCGACCCCGAGCGGCACCTGCGCGCCGCCCGACTGCTGGACCCCCGTGCCGAGCAGCCCGACGACCCGGCGGAGTTCCTGCCCGCCGTGCTCAGCACCCTCATGCGCGACATCGACATCCCCGGGGGCATCGGTGCGGTCGGCTACGACGAGAGCGACATCCCCGACCTGGTCGACGGCACGATGAAGCAGCAGCGGCTGCTGGCCACCGCGCCCAAGCCGGTCACCGAGGACGACGTAGCGGGGATCTACCGGAGGTCGATCGCCCTCTGGTGAACCGGCCGGTGTCGTAAGACGGCCGTCCAAGTGCGGGGCCGACCGGCGCGCTGATCGACTGCCCGCGTTCCGACCGAGGAGCGCGCCCATGTCCGAGAGCACACCGGCTCCCCTGCTCTGCGTGTCGAAGCTGCGACCCGCCAGCGGAGTGGACACCCTGCTCACCGCCTTCGGGCTGCTCGCGGCCGACCGGCCGGGGCTCGGCCTGGTGGTGGTGGGCGGCGGGCCACTGGGCAGCCCGTTGCGCCGGCAGGCCGAGCACATGGGCCTGGCCGACCGGGTGTTCTTCGCCGGTCCGCGGCCCTACCCGGCCGTCCGTGCGATCGTGCGGCGCTGCGCCGCCCTGGTGCTTCCGGGTCACGACGCCGCGGACGACGCCCACGGCGACGTGTCCTTGGTGGTGCGCGACGCCCTCACCTGCGCCCGCCCGGTCGTGGCCACGCACACCGCCGCCGCGCCGGAGCTGCTGCGGCCCGGGCAGACCGCGCTGCTCGTGCCGCCCGGCGACCCGCCCGCCCTGGCCCTCGCCCTCGCCGAGCTGCTCGACGATCCGCGCCGCGCCGCCGCTCTGGGCTGCGCGGGCCGCGAGCTGGTCGACACCGTCGGTCAGGGCCGCGCGGGTGCCTGCCGGATCCGGCGGCTGCGGCGCAGCGTCCTCGGCTGAGGCACCCGGTGGGGTCGTACGACCACCGTCCTCTTGCGCAGCACCCCCTGGGGATGACACAAACCAGCCGGCAGGTCGGCGCCGGAGGGTCCGGGCCGGCGCCGGACCCGGGCGAGCGCACCTGGACCGGGCCGGAGGAGCTGTCGGGCGGAGAGTGAGCGATGACCACGGCCAACGGGACGGCGGTCGCGGAGCCACGGGCGTCCGGGAGCGCGCGGAAGTGGCGGGTGCTGGTCGACGGCGCCGCCGTACGCCGCGACCCCCGCTCACCCTCGGTCGGCCGGGTCGTCGGGCGCTTCATCATGGCCAACGTCGTCGCCGTGCTCCTGCTGCTGGCCGGCGGGGTGCTGGCCAGCGTGGAGGCGGCCGAGGACGAGGCCCTCGCCGACGCCCGCCACATCACCGACCTGCTGGCCACCGTCCTGGTGGAGCCGAACATCGACGAGCGGCTGCTGGCCGACGATCCCGCGGCCATCGAGGAGTTCGACGCCGCCCTCCGCAGCCGCCTGGAGGCGATCGGCATCGTGCGGGTGAAGATCTGGGCACCCGACGGACGGATCGTCTACTCCGACGAGCCGGAGCTGATCGGCGCCGTCTACCCCCTGGACGACGACGACCGGCAGGCCCTGCGCGACGGCGTCACGCGGGCCGAGCTCAGCGACCTCAGCCGGCCCGAGAACCGGTACGAGCGGTCGGCCGGTCAGCTCCTGGAGGTCTACCGCCAGATCCACGGCCCCGATGGGCAGCCGCTCCTGCTGGAGACCTACACCGTCTACCAGATGGCCAAGGACCGGCAGTTCGAGATCTGGTGGGAGTTCGCGCCGATCTCGGTCGCGGTGCTGCTCACCCTCGTGGTGGTCCAGGTGCCGCTGGCCCACCGCATGGTGACCCAGCTGCGCACCGTCCAGCGCGAGCGCGAGCTGCTGCAGGCGCGGGCCCTCGACGCCTCGACCGAGGAGCGCCGGCGGATCGCCGGCAGCCTGCACGACGGCATCGTGCAGGACGTCTCCGCCTCGGCCCTGCTGGTGGCGGGCGCCGCCGACCAGCTGCGCGCCGGGACCGGCGACCCGGCCCGCGAGGTCGCCCCGACCCTCGGCCAGGCCGCCGCCGCCCTGCGCGAGTCGGTCGGCTCCCTGCGGTCCCTGCTGGTGGAGATCTACCCGCCGGACCTCGACCGGGCCGGGCTGCCGATGGCACTGGCCGACCTCGCCGACCGGCTGCGCCCCCGCGGGATCGACGTGCAGGTCCGCGTCGACGACTCCCTCGACCCGCCGCCGGACGCCGCGGCCCTCGTCCTGCGCACGGTGCAGGAGGCGCTGCGCAACGTCGTCAAGCACGCCCAGGCGCGGACCGTCGAGGTCGCCGTCGAGCAGCTGGCCGGCCGCCTCGTCCTCGAGGTCTCCGACGACGGGGTCGGCTTCGACGTCGGCCCGGCGCTCGACCCGCCGGCCGGCGGCCACCTGGGCCTGCACCTGCTGGCCGACCTGGCCGCCGCCGAGGGCGCCACACTGAGCGTGCGGTCGGCCCCCGGCGCGGGTACGACCCTGCGGCTGGAGGTGCCCACGTCGTGATCGAGGTCCTGGTGGTCGACGACCACGCGCTCATGCGGTCGGGCCTGAGCGGCCTGATCGCGACGGCCGACGACATGCGGGTGGTCGGCACTGCCGCCGACGGCGCCGAGGCGCTGGCCGCCGTCGACAAGCTGGCTCCGCAGGTGGTGCTGATGGACCTGTCCATGCCGGTCCTGGACGGCGTCGCGGCCACCCGGCGCCTGACCGAGGAGCACCCCGACGTCGACGTGGTGGTACTGACCTCCTTCTCCGACCAGCAGCGGGTGGTGGAGGCGCTGGACGCCGGCGCCGTGGGCTACGTCCTCAAGGACACCGAGCCCGCCGACCTCCTGGAGGCGATCCGCTCGGCGGCCCGCGGCCACTCCCCGCTCGACCCCCGGGTCGCGCGCACCCTGCTGCGCGCCCGGCGCGGCCCGGCGCCGGCCACGGAGCTCACCGAGCGGGAGCAGGAGGTGCTGGCCCTGGTCGGCCGGGGCCTGGCCAACAAGCAGATCGCCCGCATACTCGGCATCCGGGAGGGCACCGTGAAGGCCCACCTCACCAGCGTGTTCCAGCGGATCGGGGTGCGCGACCGCACCTCGGCGGCGCTGTGGGCGCGGACCCACCTGCCGGAGGGCGGGGCCGACCGCAACTAGGGACGCGGCCCCGGCCGAGCGGGCGCGGTCGGGTCGGTCACCGGGCAGACTGGCGGGGTGATCAGGACCGACCTGTCCGACGCCGACCTGCTCGCCGCGTTGGACCGGGCCGGGGTCGGCGACGTCGACGGTTCCGGCCTGGCCCGGGCGCTGTACTCCTCCGACGGGTCGCTGTACCGGGTGCTGCCCCGGGCGGTGGTGCGCCCCCGGCATCCCGACGAGCTGGCGGCGACCCTGGCGGTCTGCCGGGAGCTCGGGGTCCCGCTGACCGCGCGCGGCGCGGGCACGTCGATCGCCGGCAACGCGGTCGGCCCGGGCGTGGTCGTGGACACCAGCCGGCACCTGGGCCGGGTGCGGTCGGTCGACCCGGAGGCGCGCACGGCCACCGTCGACCCGGGCGTGGTGCAGGCGGCGCTGCAGACGGCCGCCCGGCCGTACGGGCTGCGCTTCGGCCCGGACCCCAGCACGCACAACCGCTGCACGATCGGCGGGATGATCGGCAACAACGCCTGCGGGTCGCGGGCGCTGGGCTACGGCCGGACCGCCGACAACGTCGTCGCCCTCGACGTCGTCACCGGCGCCGGCGAGCACCTCCGGCTGGGCCCGGCGGGGGGCGGTGGAGCTCCGGCGGACGGCGTGCTCGGGGAGCTGCACCGGCTGGTGCAGGCCGAGCTGGCGGCGATCCGCACGGAGCTGGGCCGGTTCGGCCGCCAGGTGTCGGGCTACTCGCTGGAGCACCTGCTGCCCGAGCGCGGGTTCGACGCGGCCCGGGCGCTGGTCGGCAGCGAGGGCACCCTGGCGCTGGTCCTGGGCGCCACCGTGCGGCTGGTCGCCGACGCGCCGCACCGCGGGCTGGTCGTGCTCGGCTACCCCTCGATGGCCGACGCCGCCGACGCCACCCCGGGCCTGCTGCGGCACGAGCCGACCGCCTGCGAGGGCCTCGACCAGCGCATCGTCCAGCGGCTGCGGGACGTGCCCGCCGCCGTGGTGCCCGACCTGCCCCGCGGGGACGGCTGGCTGATCGTCGAGCTGACCGGGGACACCGTCGCCGAGGTCGCCGCCAAGGCCCGAGCCGTGCTCGCCGACGCCGGTGCCGTGGACTCCCTGGTGGTGACCGACCCGGCGGAGGCGGCCGCCATCTGGCGCATCCGCGAGGACGGCGCGGGGCTCGCCGCCCGCACCGGCGAGGGCCGCCCGGCGCACGCCGGCTGGGAGGACGCCGCCGTCCCGGTCGAGCAGCTCGGCCCCTACCTGCGCGGCTTCGATGCGCTGCTGGCCGAGCACGGGCTCGACGGGGTCCCGTACGGGCACTTCGGCGACGGCTGCGTCCACGTGCGCATCGACTTCCCGCTGGGCCGGGCCGACGACGGCGGCCGCAGCGCCTACCGGGCCTTCGTCTCCGACGCCGCCCGGCTGGTCGCCGGGTACGGCGGCTCGATGTCCGGCGAGCACGGCGACGGCCGGGCCCGCAGCGAGCTGCTGCACCACATGTACTCCCCCGCCGTCCTGTCGCTGTTCGAGCGGGTCAAGGGGCTGTTCGACCCGGACGACGTGCTCAACCCCGGCATCCTGGTGCGCCCGGCGGCGATGGACGACGACATCCGGGTGGCCGCCGCGCCGCCGCTGCGACAGGGGCTGGCGCTGGCCTACCGGCACGACGGCGGCGACTTCAGCGCGGCCGTGCACCGCTGCACCGGCGTCGGCAAGTGCCGCGCCGACCTCGCCGGCACCGGCGGGGTGATGTGCCCGTCGTGGCCGGCCACCCGGGAGGAGAAGGACACCACCCGCGGCCGGGCCCGGGTGCTGCAGGAGATGCTCGCCCCCGGCGGTCCGGTGCGCGACTGGCGCTCGCCGGAGGTGCACGCCGCCCTCGACCTGTGCCTGTCGTGCAAGGGCTGCTCCCGGGACTGCCCCACCGGCGTGGACATGGCCGCCTACAAGGCCGAGGTGCTCCACCAGAGCTACCGGCGCCGGCTGCGGCCCCGCTCCCACTACACACTGGGCCGGCTGCCGCGCTGGGCCGACCTGGCCGCCCGGGCGCCGCGCGCGGTCAACGCCGTCATGACCTCCCGGCTGGGCGGCCGGGTGGCGAAGTGGAGCGCGGGGGTCGACCAGCGCCGGACCCTGCCGCCGTTCGCCCGCCGCACCTTCCGGCAGGCATGGGAGCAGCGCCCGCAGCCGTCCGGGGACGGCCGGCCGGTCGCGCTGTGGGTGGACTCGTTCACCGACCACTTCGCGCCGCACGTCGCCGAGGCCGCGGTCACCGTGCTGGAGGCGGCCGGCTACCGGGTGCAGGTCCCCCCGGCCGACACCTGCTGCGGGCTGACCTGGATCACCACCGGCCAGCTCGACACCGCGCAGCGGATCCTGCGGCGCACGGTGGGGACGCTCGCGCCGCTGGCCGACGCCGGCGTCCCGGTGGTGGGGCTGGAGCCGTCGTGCACCGCGGTGCTGCGCGGCGAGGCGCTCGAGCTGCTCGACGACGATGCCGCGCACCGGCTGGCCGCCGGGACCCGCACCCTGGCCGAGCTGCTGACCGGCACGCCGGGATGGCAGCCGCCCTCGCTGGCCGGCGTCGAGGTCGTCGCGCAGCCGCACTGCCACCACCACGCGGTGCTGGGCTGGGCGACCGACGAGCGGCTGCTTCGCGCCGCCGGGGCGATCGTGCGCCGGGTGGGCAGCTGCTGCGGGCTGGCCGGCAACTGGGGGGTCGAGCGCGGCCACCACGACGTGTCGGTGACGATCGCCGAGCAGCAGCTGCTGCCCGCCGTCCGGGAGGCCGGCCCGGACGCCGTCGTGCTGGCCGACGGCTTCTCCTGCCGCACCCAGCTCGACCAGCTGGCCGGCCGCCGCGGCCTGCACCTGGCCGAGCTGCTCGCCTGCCCCGCCGGCGGCTGAGCGGGGCCGCCGGCCGGGCCGGTCTGCGACGATGCCGCAGTGGAGCTGGAGGAGACCATGCTGCCGGGCATCGGCGTCCGCTACGAGCTGCGCACCCGCGCCGGGGACGTGCTCGCCCTCGTCGTCCAGCGGACCGGCGGCGCCGAGATCGCCGTCTACGACCGCTCCGACCCCGACCGGGCACGCAGCGTCATCCGGCTCGACGCCGAGGAGGTCGACGCCGTCGCGGACGTGCTGGGCGCCCCCCGGCTGACCCAGCGGTTCGCCGACCTGTCCCGCGAGGTGCCCGGCCTCGAGTCGGGGCGGTTCCCGATCCGCGCCGGCTCGTCGTTCGTCGGCCGCCCACTCGGTGACACCCGCGCCCGCACCCTCACCGGGTGCTCGATCGTGGCGATCGTCCGGGACGCCGAGGTCGTCCCCTCCCCGGGCCCGAGGGATGTGCTCCGCGCCGGTGACGTCCTGGTCGCCATCGGCTCCGAGCGGGGGTTGGAGGAACTGGAGCGGCACCTGTCCATGGCGGCGTAGGGCGCCCGGTGGACCACGTCGCCCTCCTGCTGGTCGAGCTGGGGCTGCTCTTCGTCGGCCTGTCGCTGCTCGGGCTGCTGGCCCGCCGGCTGGGCCTGTCCCCGGTGCCGTTCGTGCTGGTCGCCGCGCTCGCCTTCGGCGAGGGCGGGCTGGCCCCGCTGAGCACCAGCCAGCCGTTCCTCCAGGCGGCCGCCGAGATCGGCGTGGTCCTGCTGCTGTTCGCGCTGGGCCTGGAGTTCTCCGCGCCGGAACTGTTCGCCTCGCTGCGCCGCCACGGCCCCTCCGGCCTGGTGGACCTGCTGCTCAACGCGCCGCCCGGTTTCGTCGCGGGCCTGCTGCTCGGCCTCCCCTGGCAGGGCGCGCTCGCCCTGGCCGGGGTCACCTACATCTCCTCCTCGGGCATCGTCGCCCGGCTGCTCGTCGACCTGGGCCGGCTGGCCAACCGCGAGACGCCGGCGGTGCTCGCCGTCCTCGTGCTCGAGGACCTGGCGATGGCGCTGTTCCTGCCGCTGCTGGTGGTCTCGCTGGCCGGCGGCGGCGCGGCCTCGGCGGTGGCGGGGATCGGGCTGGCCGTCGGCGCGGTGCTGCTGGTGCTGCTCGCCGCGCAGCGGCACGGCGACCGGCTGGGCCGGCTGCTGGCCTCCCCCGACGACGAGCAGGTGCTGTTGCGGATGGTCGGTCTGACCCTGCTGGTCGCCGGCCTGGCCCAGGCGCTGGGCGCCTCGGCGGCGGTGGGTGCCTTCCTCGTGGGGCTGGCGCTGCCGGCGTCCTTCGCCGAGCGGGTCCGGCGCCTGCTCGGCCCGCTGCGCGACTTGTTCGCGGCGACGTTCTTCGTCGCCTTCGGGCTGTCCACCGACCCCGGCGCGGTGCTGCCCGCGCTCCCCGCGGCGCTGCTGCTGGCCGTCGTCACCACGGCCACCAAGGTGGCCACCGGCTGGTGGGCCGCCCAGCGCGACGGCGTGGCCCGGCCGGGCCGGCTGCGAGCCGGCACCGCGCTGGTCGCCCGCGGGGAGTTCTCGATCGTCATCGCCGGGCTGGCGGTGGCGGCGGGGATCCCCGAGCTGGGACCGGTGGCCACCGGCTACGTGCTGGTGCTGGCCGTGTCCGGCCCGCTGCTCACCCGCTTCGTCGAGCCCCGCCGGCCCCGGCTCGAGCCACCGGTGCGGGCCCCGGCGGCCTGAGCGGGCGGCCGTCCGCCTCAGGCCGCGGCGCCGTCCCGGCGGGCGTGCGCGGCGGCGACGAGGAACGGCGCCAGCGCCTCGGCGATGTGCGCGTAGCCGGCCGAGGACGGGTGGAAGCGGTCGGCGGAGAACAGCGCCGGGTCGGCGGCGAACGCGACGCCGACCGCGGTGGCCACGGGGGCGACCGCGGCGCCGGCGGCCTCCGCGACCGCCGTCTGCTGCCGCTGCAGCTGCGCGCAGGCGGCCTGCACGACCGGGCGGAACGCCGGCGGCACGAACGGCACGCTGGACATGTCCGGCGCCGGGACGACGACCACGTCGGTGCCGGCCGCCCGCAGCCCGGCGACCGCGGAGGACAGCGCCGCGGCGGCCTGCACCGGCGGGACCAGGCGGGTGAGGTCGTTGGCCCCGATCACGATCACCGCGAGGTCGGCGGCGAGCGGCGCGGCCCGCCGCACCTGCCCGGCGAGATCGCGGGACACCGCTCCGGGGACGGCGAGCACGTGCAGGTCGACGCGGTAGCCCTCGGCGGCCAGGACGGCGGCCAGGCGGGGGCCCAGGGTCTCCTCGGCGCGGAGCGCCCCCGTGCCGTACGCGATCGAGTCACCGAGCAGCACCAGCCGCAGGGGGAAAGAGGTCACGGGGGAGCAACACCTTCCGTTCGGCCGCTATGCCGCTCGCCGCCGTCCGCGGAGGAACGCCGAGGGGCCGGCCGGGAGCACTCCCGGCCGGCCCCTTCGGGCGGTCAGACCTTCGGGCCGCCGGCGGCGTAGACCACCTGGCCGTTGACGAAGCCGGCCCCCTCGCTGACGAAGAAGGACACCACGTGGGCGATGTCCTCCGGCTGGCCGACCCGCGCCACGGGGATCTCCTTGGCGGCGGCGGCGATGAAGTCCTCGAACGGGACGCCGAGCCGCTCGGCGGTCGCCTTGGTCATCTCGGTCTGGATGAACCCGGGGGCGATCGCGTTGACGGTCACGCCGAACTTGCCCAGCTCGATGGCGAGGGTCTTGGTAAAGCCCTGCAGGCCGGCCTTGGCCGCGGAGTAGTTGGCCTGGCCGCGGTTGCCCAGCGCCGAGACGCTGGAGAGATTGACGATCCGGCCCCAGCGGGCCTCGATCATGTACTTCTGCACGGCGCGGCTCATGAGGAAGGCCCCGCGCATGTGGACGTTCATGACCGTGTCCCAGTCGGCCTCGGTCATCTTGAACAGCAGGTTGTCGCGGGTCACCCCGGCGTTGTTGACCAGCACGGTCGGCGCGCCGAGCTCGGCCACGACGCGCGCCACGGCGGCCTCCACCTGCTCGGCGTCGCTGACGTCGGCACCCACGGCCAGCGCCCGGCCGCCGTCGGCCTCGATCGCCTCCACGGTGCTCTTGCCGGCGGACTCCTCCAGGTCCAGCACCGCGACGGCGAAGCCGTCCCGGGCCAGCCGCTGGGCGGTGCCGGCACCGATGCCGCGCGCCGCCCCGGTCACGATGGCCACGCGGGCCGTTGCCTCGCTCATGAACGTTCCCTTCAGATCTGTTCCGGCCACGTCCGTGCCGGTCAGGTCGGTGCCGGTCGGCTCCCGCCGCCGCGTCGTCGGGAAGCACCCGATCGGGTGATCCGGCAGCGGCGGAGAGATGCCCGACACAGGTTACGGGCGGGTAATACCGGGCCGGCGGGGGACCCGCGGGACGGGAGCCGGATCGGGGATCAGGGCCAGATGGAGGCGACGATGATCCCCGCCACCGCGAGCTGGACCGCCGCGAGGACGAGGCTGGCCGGATGGAACGGCACCTCGGTGACGTGCCGGCCCAGACGTCCGGGCGTGATCAGGTCGAGGACGACGAAGGCCACCGCCTGGAGCAGCACGCCGAGCACGCCGAAGACCACGGTGTAGAGCAGCGCCTGGCCGAAGCCGCTGGTCGCGTTCGTCCAGATCGCGGCGAAGATGACCGTGCCCTGCGCGAGGAACCCGGCGGCGAGGACCAGCGCGGCGTTGACCGAGCGCTCCTCGTGGATGTGCCGTCCGAGTCGCCCGGGGGTCAGCAGGTCGAGGGCGAAGAACCCCAGGGTCAGCAGCACGATGCCGACTCCGGTGTAGGCGACGGCGTAACCGATGCTGGCCAGCACGGGCAGACCTCCGGGCAGACGGACTGGACGGTCCGACAGGTCTACCGCACCGGAGCCGGTCCCCGGGCCCCGGCACGCGCCGCGGCGCCGGGCCGGACGACGTCGACCCGGTCGAAGCCCTCCGCCGGCGTCGGGGGGACGAACCGCCCGCAGGTGGCCAGGACACCGACCAGCGGTACCCGCGCGCGGCCCTCCCGGCCGGCGTTGCGCTCAAAGCAGGCGTCCAGCGGGGTGTCCATCCACACCGCGCGGACCGGCACCTCGGCCGCCCGGGCGGCGGCCACCAGGGCCGCCCGGTCCTCCGGTGTGGGGTTGGTGTTGTCCACGACCACGCTGTGCCCGGCGGCGAGCAGCTCGGCGACCACGCGCCGCTGGCGGGCCTCCCGCCGGCGCGCGTTCGGCCAGTGGTCCTTGCTCACCACCGCATGCGTGGCCGCGAGGTGCTCGCGCACCCAGGTGGACTTGCCGCTGCCCTGCACGCCGGCCATGACCACCAGTTCCTGCACCGCAGCGCCCGGGGTCAGGCGGACTGCCGCAGGTGGGTCACCGCGGCGTCGTCGTCCAGCGCGCCGCGGGGAGCCGGGTGCTCCACGAGCGCGAGCACCCGCGCGGCCATGAACCGCGCGGTGCGGACCGGCGTCCCGCCCCGCGTGGTCTCGGTGACCTCCACGAGCCCGCGGCCGTGGCTGACGTCCACCCGCCGGCCGGCCCGGGTGGCCTCGATCTCGTACGTGCGCGTGCTGCCGCCGGCATCGATCACGACCTCGACTCGGTCGCCCTTCATCGTCGTCCTCCCTGCAGGATCTGCCGGGCGGACGCCCGACCTGTGGACAACGTTCCACAAGGGGGTGACATTCCGCCCTGACCTGGGCGTTCAGTCCTGGGAGTGACGGCGTCCGGGCCGGGGCAGGTGCAGGGCCTGCACGGAGGCCAGCGCCGCGCGGCGGGCGTTGGCCCGTTGCCGGGCGCGGCTGGTGCGGGGAGCCCGCGGCTCCTCCCGGAGCATCGCGTCGAGCCAGTGCCCCCGCGGGTCGACGTCCACCAGCAGCGCCTTCAGCAGCAGTGTCAGCGGGATGGCCAGCAGGGCGCCGAGGGCACCGAGGACCCAGCCCCAGAACAGCAGCGCCAGGAAGGTGACGGTCATCGACAGGCCCACCGAGTCACCGACGAAGCGCGGCTGGATCAGGGTCTGGACGACGAAGTTGAGCAGCGCGTAGACCGCCACGACGGTCCAGAACTTGGTCCAGCCACCGTCGAGCAGACCGAGGATCGCGGGCGGGACCAACCCCAGCACGAAGCCGATGTTCGGCACGTAGTTGGTGATGAACGACAGCAGGCCCCAGACGATCGGCAGCGGGATGCCCAGCCAGGCCAGCGCGACAGCGTCCCCCACGGCGACGATCCCGCCGAAGACCGTGCTCACGAGCAGGTAGCTGCGGGTCCCGCGGGCGAACAGGCCGAGGGCGATCGGCAGGTGCGGCCGCTCGGCGGCGACCAGGGCGAGGCGCCGGCCGAACCCGCCGGACTCGATGGCCAGGAAGACCAGGGCCGACAGCAGCAGGACCAGCGTGGTCGCCGTGTCGCTGAGGCGGGTCAGCAGTCCGGTGGCCACCCCGACGAACTGGCCGTAGTCGATGCGGGCCACGAGGTCGGACAGCTGCCCGGAGACGATGCCGGCGTCGTTGAGGTCGGCGACGACGTCGGCGATGAGGAGTTCGGCCTGGTCGGCGTAGTTGGGCAGCAGCGCGGCGAACTGGGCGATGGAGAGCACGAGCAGGGCCACGAAGGCCAGCAGCACGGTCCAGACCAGGACCAGCAGCACCGTGGCACTGGCCCAGCGCGGCCAGCCGTGCCGCTGCAGCCAGCGCTGCACAGGCATCAGGGCGATGACGACGACCAGTGCGAGCATCACCGGGGCCACCAGCCAGGCGATCGACCGCACGCCGGCGATGGCGATCGTGGCGGCCGCGCCGCCCACCAGCAGCACCAGCCAGCGCGGCAGGCCCGCGGCACCCGCGATCGCCGGCTGCTCGACGGGCTCCCCGGGCTCCGCCGACAGCTCCCCGGCGGCGGCCGCGACCGCCGCGGCGTCGGGGGGCGGGAGCGCGGTGGCGCCCCCGGTCGCCTCCTGGAGCGCCGGCGGGCTGCCCTCGGGCAGGTCCGGCTGCGCGACCATCTCGGCCGTCCCTCGACTCAGACGGCGCCGCGGACGCGGAAGAGCCCGCGCGCGGCAGCCTGCGGGACGTCGCTCCCGACCATGTCCACTCCGCTCTCCCCCGTGCGGTGCCGGTCTGCCCGGCTCCAGACTGACATGCCCCGGCGGGCGGTTTCAGCGACCGCCGCGATCGAGCATCTCGGTCATCTCCGGAAGGTCGAAGAAGGCCGCGGTCCCCCGGGCGCTCGGGCTGCCGGCGTCCGGGTCGGCCCCGGCGGCGAGCAGCTGCCCCACGGAGTCCCGCGACCGCCGGAAGACCGCCGCGGCCAGCGGCGTCTGCCCCCGGTCGTTGGCCCGGCCGTGGTCGGCGCCGCGGGCCAGCAGCGCGGCGACCGTGTCCGGGTGGTCGTGGTAGGCGGCCAGGATCAGCAGGGTGTCGCCCTTGTCGTTGGTCAGGTCCACCGGCACGCCGGCGTCGACGTAGGCGGCGAGCTCCTCGGTGTGCCCGGCCCGCGCCATGTCGAAGATGCGGCCCGCCAGCTCGATGACGCCCGGGTCGATGTCGTCCCCGGCCGGGTCGGCGCTGCCCGGCCCGCGGCCGTCCCCCTGCTGCTCGGTCACGTACCGGAGCGTAGGAGCTCGCGGCCGGGCCGGCCGGGCAGGCCTGCGGTTCAGGCCGGCGCGATCCGGTCGATCAGCGCCAGGACCTGCCGCCAGGCGTCCGCGCAGGCCTCCTGCCACCGGTCGGCGGCGCGGTCGAAGAAGGAGTGCGGCGCGCCGTCGTAGACGGCGGTGACGACCTCGGCCCCGGCGGCGCGCATGGTCTCGGCCAGGCGCAGCTGCTCCTCCACGGGGGTCGCGGCGTCCGCGCCGGCGATGATCATCAGCGTCGGGCGCCGGGCGCGGCCGGCGGCCTCGCCGACCACCTGGGGCCGGCCGTAGAACCCGATGCAGCCGGCCAGGTCCAGGTCGCCGCTGCTCTGGCGCCAGGAGTGGCTGCCGCCGAAGCAGAAGCCGACGGTGACCACCGGCAGGTCCGGGCGGGTGCGGCCGCGGAGGTGGGCGATCGCCGCGGCGATGTCGGCGTCGATCCCCTCGGCGGTGGTCTTGGGGATGTGCGCCTGCCAGTCGAAGTCCGGCGCGCGGGTCCCGGCCTCGCACAGCCCGGCGGTGCGCCCGAACCAGTCCATGGCCACGGCAGGGATGCCCGCTTCGGCGAAACGCTCGGTCAGCGCCACGTAGTACGGGTGCAGGCCACGGATGTCGGGCAGGACGACGACGCCCGCCCTCGCCGGACCGGCCGGGGCGGCGTAGGCGGCGGAGAACGGCGTGCCGTCGGTGGAGGTGAGGGTCAGCAGGGCCTTCTCGGCGACCTCCCCGCTGCGAGGCGGTGCGGGCGGCCGGCTGTCGGGGTCGTGGCACATGTCCCTGGGTTCTACCCGGGGATGGCGGGCGCCCGTCAGGTGTCGGCGGCGGCGTCGGCCGGGCCCGGGTGCCCGCCGAAGACGCCGGAGGCAACCTCGCGGCGGGCGTCGGCCAGCCAGCGGTGCTGCTTGTCGGCCTGGGCGATGAGCCGGTCGAACAGCGCCGCGTCGATCCGCCGGTCGGCCTCGGCGGCCGCCCGCAGGGTCTCGAAACCGGCCCGCTTGGCCAGCACCGCCGTGGCGATGAACTCGAACTCCACCAGGTCGCTGAGCGGTGAGCGGGACAGCAGGTACCCGTTGAGCTTGGCGCGCGCGAGCTTCTCGCTGATCCAGCTGGCCGCCTGCTTGTACTGCCGGACGGGGAAGTCGAGGGCGGCCATGGTGTCGCGCAGCCCTGCCCGCTCCTCGCGCAGCTCGTCGAGCAGCTCCTGGAGCCGGGCCTCGTACTCCGTCCCGCGGTGTCGACCGAGCATGCGGCCGACCAGCTCGATGCCGCCGGTGGCGGCGGCCAGGTGGTCGTTGCAGTAGATGGCCAGCAGCTCCGGATGGCGGATCCCGGTGGGGGCGGACGACTCGGACACGCGACCTCCTGGACGCCGACGACGGACCGGCCCATTGTCACCGCCCGGTGATCAACCCGCCCGGCGGAGGCCGGGGTGCGGTCAGCCGGAGGGAGCGGCCGTCGTCGCGGCGGCGGGCGTGCCGGGGGCCGTCGTCGTGGGGGCGCTCGAGGAGGTCACCGGCGCCTCCGCCGTCGTCGACGACGTCGCGGAGGATCCGCCCGGCTCGGAGGCTGGGAAGGTCGGCGTCGCCTCCTCCGTGGTGGCCGGCGCCTCCTGCGGGTCGGCTTCCCCCTGCGGGCCGGTCGTCGTCGGCTCGCTCCCGGTCCCCGCGCCCGGTGCCTCGGACGGTTCCCCGGCCGCCGGGGACTCCTCGGCGGCGTGCTCCCGGACGACGGCCAGGATGCGCGCCTCGTACTCGGTCAGCCGGGCGCGCAGCTCCGACAGCGGCACGCCCTCGATCGACTCGCCGAACGCCCGCAGCTCCTCCCAGATCGCGGCCAGCTCGGCGCTGCCCTCCTCCCCGAGCGCGCCGGGGAGGGCCACCACCAGCTGGGTGGCCAGCGCGTAGGTCACGCACTCGAGGCAGGCGTAGTTGACCGCGGCGGCGACGTTCTGCGGCACCACGACGTCGACCGAGCCGAGCACGAGGACCACCTGGAAGCCGACCGCGACCGTGCGGCAGCCGGTGCAGCTGGCGAACGCGTAGGCCTCGTTGCGGTTCACCACGGCGCCGTCGTCGGCCCACACCAGGGCGAAGGACACGTCGTAGCGGACCGAGCCGTCCCGGGTGTTGACCGCCAGCGCCTGGTTGTCGCCCTCCCCCGGCGGCAGCGGGCGGTCGAAGGGGAACACCCAGGTGGGGGCGGGCTCGGTCGCGCCGCCGCCCTCCTCCACCTCCTCGCCGGCGCCGGCGCCGGCGGCGACGGCGGGTGCGGAGGGCACCAGCACCAGGGCGAGCGCCGGGTCGTCGGCGGTGGGCAGCTGACCGGCGTCCTCCGGCCAGACTGTGAGCCCTCCGCCGACCGCGGCCTCCGAGGACGTGCCGCGCGCGGCCGGGAGGGCGTCGAGCACCGTGCCGCCCTCGAAGGCCTGCACCGGCCGGTACCGGTCCCCTCCGGGCCACCAGGCCCAGCCGAGCCCGGCCACCAGCGCCGCGGCCACCAGGCAGGCCACCGCTCGCCGGACCGGTCGTCCCTCGGTGCGCCGCCAGACCGCGAGCGCGGTCCGCCGCACCAGCCGCAGGACGACGTAGCCGACGCCGAGCAGCGGCACGACCACCGCCAGCATCCCCACCCCCCGGGCGAGGACCTCCAGGAAGTCGCCGTCGCCGAACGCCTCGCTCGCCAGCCCGCCCTGCCGCCGCAACGACGCCCAGGCCGTGGCCAGCACCCGCGGCAGGGCGAGCACCAGGAGCAGCAGGGAGGCGGCCATCAGCGGGACGACGAGCAGGACCCAGACGATCACGACCACCCGGGCCCAGGTCTTCAGCGCGGTCGCCCCCGGCTGATGCCACCGGCCGGGCAGCAGGCCACTGAGGACGGGCCCGATCCGCTGGTAGAGGTCGGGGACGCCGGTGAGGTCGGCCAGTACGTGGTAGCCGTCGAAGCGCAGCAGCGGCGCCAGCTGCCGGACCATCTGCAGCACCTGGGTCGCCACCACGAGCAGCACCGCGTGCCAGCCGGTGAGCGCCCACACGCCGAACGTCCCGAGCACGACCAACGCGTTGAAGTACAGCCCGCCGAGGTCGGTGCGCACGCGGCCGGCGCGCCCCAGGCGGTAGCTGTCGGTGACGTCGGTGTAGAAGGCCGGCCAGAACAGGTAGATGCCGAAGCCCATCGCCCCCGGCGTGGCGCCGCCGTACCGTGCGGCCGCGGCGTGCCCGAACTCGTGGAACCCTGCCGACAGCACGGTCACGGCGACC
>DATAAV010000033.1:0-1549 GCA_036259935.1 Geodermatophilus sp.
TCGGGCACGAGGTACCAGACCGGCATGCCGCGGCCCACCCGATCGCGGCAGTCGCTGGAGCTGATCGACAGAGCCGGCACCTCGACCAGACTCACCACACCCTCCGGCAGGTGGGCGTCGGCCAGGTGGAAACCCGGTCGGGTCACGCCGATGAAGTGCGCCAGCTCGAAGCACCGCTCGCTGTCCCGCCAGCTGAGGATCTGCGACAGCGCGTCGGCACCGGTGATGAAGAACAATTCGTCGTCCGGCCGCTGCCGGCGCAGGTCGGTGAGCGTGTCGATGGTGTAGGTCGGCCCGCCGCGGTCGATGTCGACCCGGCTCACCGAGAAGCGGGGGTTGGAGGCGGTGGCGATGACCGTCATCAGGTAGCGGTCCTCGGCCGGGCTGACCACGCGGTGGCTCTTCTGCCACGGCTGACCGGTGGGCACGAACACGACCTCGTCCAGCCCGAACAGGCTGGCGACCTCGCTGGCGGCCACGAGGTGGCCGTGGTGGATGGGGTCGAACGTGCCACCCATCACCCCGAGCCTGCGACCAGCCACCGGCCGAGCGTATCCGGGCGGTCGGGAGGCCGGCCTCCGAAGCCCGGCGCAGCACCAGCGAGACGTCCGTCCCCGGCCTCGAGGCGGGCGCCGGGTGGTCCGCGCAACCGGCTCCCCCGTGCGGCCGGTCGCCCCCGGAGCCGGGCCCGCCGCCGTCTCCGGTGCGCCGCCCGGGTCCGGAGTGGACCCCGGCACCCACGCTGGGCAACGGCACGACGGCCGCGCGGTTACGCCCGGCCCGGGAATGAGCCACCGACACGCTCGTTCCAGCGCATGGCGACACGGAGAGATGTCGACCTGTCGACATGCAGTCACGAAAAAGGGCACGCCGGGGCGGATCTCCGGATCAGAGGGTGGTGACGAACTCGGCCAGCTGGGCGGCGTTGCGGCACTCCACCATGTCGATGACCTCGCCGTAGCGGTCGGCGGCGGAGTCGCCGGTCCCCCACAGCCGGCACGGCTCGGGGTTGAGCCAGTGCGCCGACCGGGCCCGGCCGGCCAGGTCGGCGAGCACCGGTACGCCGGGCGGCCGGTAGTTGGTCCGGCCGTCGCCCAGAACCAGCAGCGAGGTCTTGGGTCCCACCGCGCCGGGCCACCGGTCGGCGAAGACCTCGAAGGCGGTGCCGTAGTCGCTGTGCCCGTCGTAGGCGACGACGTCGGCCTCCCGGCCGATCCTGGCCACGGCGTCGGCGACGTCGGCGCCGGGGCGGAAGAACCGGGTGACCTCGTCGGTGGAGTCGACGAAGGCGAAGGCGCGCACGCCGGCGAAGTGTTCGCGCAGCGCCTGGGTCAGCATCAGGGTGAAGTGGCTGAATCCGGCCACCGACCCGCTGACGTCGCAGAGCACCACCAGCTCCGGTTTGTGTACCCTGCGCGGCCGGTGGTGGGTGACCACCGGCACGCCGCCGGTGCCCAGGGAGGCGCGGACGGTCCTGCGGAAGTCCAGCCGGCCCTCCCGGCCGTGCCGCCGTCGCGCCGACAGCCGCACGGCCAGCCGGCGGGCCAGC
>DATAAV010000034.1:0-3593 GCA_036259935.1 Geodermatophilus sp.
ATGCCGGCATGACCGATCCGCAGCCGGCACCCCCGACGACCACCTGCTACCGGCACCCGGACCGGCCCACCCGCATCTTCTGCGCGCGCTGCGGCCGGCCCATCTGCCCTGAGTGCATGACGCCGGCTCCGGTCGGCTTCCAGTGCCCGGAGTGCATCCGCGCGGGCTCGGCGGGTGTCCGGCGGCCGCGGCCGACCCCCGCCCTCCGGAGGGCCGGCCGACGCTGGGGTGGGGTGACCCTCGGCCTCATCAGCCTCAACGTGGTGATGTTCGTCGTCACCGCGGTCTCGGCCGCGCTGGCCGGGGCCGACCCGCTGGACAACTTCCGCTCGCCCCTGTTCGCCGAGCTCTCCCAGGTGCCGATCCTGGTGTACCTCGGC
This sequence comes from Geodermatophilus sp., assembly GCA_036259935.1. Lineage (GTDB taxonomy): Bacteria > Actinomycetota > Actinomycetes > Mycobacteriales > Geodermatophilaceae > Geodermatophilus. The sequence continues at coordinate 381 of DATAAV010000034.1, forward strand.
GAGGACTGGCGGCTGCTCACCGCCGCCTTCCTGCACATCGGCCCCACGCACCTGGTGCTCAACATGCTGGGACTGCTGCTGTTCGGCTCGGAGCTGGAGCACCGCCTGGGCCGGTGGCGCTTCCTGGTCCTCTACCTGTTCTCCGCGTTGGGCGGTGCGGTGGCGCTGCAGATGTTCGGGGAGCCGGGGCGGCCGGTCGCCGGCGCGTCCGCGGCCATCTACGGCCTGCTCGGCGGCCTCGCCGTGCTCATGCTGGCCCACCGCCAGGACCTCCGCGGGCTGCTCACCCTCCTGGCGATCAACGTGGTGATCAGCTTCCTGCCCGGGGTCTCCCTGCTCGGCCACCTCGGCGGGCTGGTCACCGGGTTCGTCACGGCCGGGATCCTGGTGCTGGCGCGGCGGCGCACCGAGGTGCAGGTCCTCGGCCTGATGCTGCTCGGGGGCACCCTCGCCGTCCTGGCGCTCACCGTGCCCACGCTCGTCGTCCTCTAGGACGTCCGCGGGTCCAGGGCACGCAGCGCCCGGGCCACGTCGCCCGGGTCGGCGCCGAGGTCCCGGCGGCCGAGGAGCACCAGCACCCCCGGGTCGTCGGGACCGCTCGCGGTGTCCAGTTCCAGCACCCGCGACCGGACGCCCCACCGGCGCGACTCCCGCACCGCCACCCGCAGCCCGGGCCAGGGCAGCGCGATCCGCCCGCCCAGCGTGCGGACGACGACCCCGGACGGCCCCGCCGACAGCCGTGGCCGCAGGAACCGGTCCCGGGCGGCGAGGGCGAGCAGCAGCAGCGCGGCCGCACCCACCAGCAGCCGGCCGAGCGGATCCAGGAACAGCACCGCCGTCCCCAGCCCGGCACCCAGAACGGTGAGCGCCGCTGTTTCTCCCGGCGGTGGCGACCACTCCACAGCCCCGAGCCTCCCAGGCGCGGCCGAGGGGCTGGGGATATCCCCATGGGAGTCGCCGGGCCGCCGGAGGCGGGAACGGCCTGGGGGACGGGCGTCCCGGAACGGCGTTCGCCGTGGTCGCGCCGCGTGTCGACTTGGGGACCGGCGGGTAGGGCGGCGGGGCGGTGACCGTCCCGCAGGCGCCCCCATGTCTCCTTGTCCACAGCTGGGTACACAGCTGGGGACAGAAGAACAGGCGTGTAGTTACCCGGATGCCCGTCGTGTCACACCTGTCCCAGCGGGCAGGAAAGCGCAGGTCAGCGGTGCCCGGTCGAACAAGCGTTCTCCACACTCGGTGGACAACCCTGGGGGTTCAGCGCTTTGTCGACCTGTGGACGCGCGCAGCCGGCTGTGCACAGCACCGCCTGTGCACAGCCGGCGCAAGGCGCGGACGACGGAGGCCCCCGTCCCGGTGCGGGACGGGGGCCTCTGGAGATCGGCCGAGGGGCTCAGCGCCAGCGCATGGACATGACCAGCCCGGCGACCATGGCGCCGAAGCCGATGGCGAAGTTCCACGCCGACAGCGACACCATGAACGGGATCCGGTCGCCGGCGACGTAGTACACGACGATCCACAGCAGACCGAGCAGCATGAGCCCGACCATCACCGGGGCGTACCACCGGGGGCTGGGCTGCACCGCCCGTGTGCGGGCCGCTCGGGACTGCAGGACGTCCTGCGGCGGCGTGTAGACCGACTTCTTGCGCACCTTGGACTTGGGCACCGTGCGAACTCCCTCCGGGGGCCGGGGTTCGTGCCGCCGGCCGTGTCGCCGTCCAGCCTAAGCTGCGGATACAGGACGATGCGCCAGCCGCCGGTCGGACCGTCGGCGTGGCCCCCCGGTCCGGCGTGCGTCCGACGTCCCAGGAGGTGCCCCGTGGCCCGCACCACCACCCGCAGCCGGTCGGCGTGGGCGGCGCTGGTGCCCGTGGTGGCGCTGGCCGCCGGGCTGCTGTTCGCCACCTCCGGTAAGACCGCTCAAGGCAGCGACCTGCGGGCCGGTGAGGTGACCCAGCTGTCCGCGCTGATCGACCAGCGCACCGCCGTGCTGGCCGACCAGGAGCGGCAGCTGACCGCCCTGCGGGCGCAGGTGCAGACGCTCACCGATCAGGCGGCGGGCCGCAACGGGGACGTGGCCGCGGCCCAGGCCGACGGGAACGCCGGCGCGCTCTCCGCGGGGCTGGTGGAGCTGACCGGGTCCGGCGTGGAGATCACCCTGGACGACGCCCCGCGGCGGCCCGACGGGTCGCTGCCGGCCGGGGCCCGGCCGGACGACGTCGTCATCCACCAGTCCGACGTCCAGGCGGTGGTGAACGCCGTGTGGGCGGCCGGGGCCGACGGGGTGGCGGTCATGGACCAGCGGCTGATCGCCACCAGCGCGGTGCGCTGCGTGGGCAACGTGCTGCTGCTGCAGGGCCGGACCTACTCGCCGCCGTTCGTGGTCACCGCCGTCGGGGATGCCCAGGCCATCCGGGCGCAGCTGGCCGCCTCTCCCCAGGTGGCGGTGTTCCAGCAGGCGGTGCAGGCCTTCGGCCTGGGCTTCGCGGTCCGCGAGCGGCCCGAGGTGACCGTCCCCGCCTACGATGGCTCTCTGGACATGGAGTACGCCACCGCCGCGGAGCAGTGACCGGGTGCGGCGGGTACACCTGGAACGGGCGACGACGCCGCCGCCCGCGCGCTGTTGCCCCGCCGTCCCCGGAGATCGAGCCTCGCCGTGAGCCGTCCCGTCCTCGTCGTCGACAACTTCGACAGCTTCGTCTACAACCTGGTCCAGTACCTGGGCCAGCTGGGTGTGCACTGCATCGTGCGGCGCAACGACGCCGTGACCGTCGACGAACTGGCCGGCCTCGACGTCGCCGGCGTGCTGCTGTCGCCGGGCCCGGGGGCGCCGGTCGACGCCGGGGTCACCGTGCCCATGGTCCGGGCGGCCGCCGACGCCGGGACGCCCGTGCTCGGGGTCTGCCTCGGCCACCAGGCCATCGCCGAGGCCTTCGGCGCCACGGTGGTCCGCGCGCCGGAGTTGCTGCACGGCAAGACCAGCCAGGTGGTGCACCACGGCGCCGGTGTGCTGGCCGGCCTGCCCTCGCCGTTCACCGCCACCCGCTACCACTCGCTGGCGGTCGACCCGGCCACCGTGCCCGCGGAGCTCGAGATCACCGGGACCACACCCTCGGGCATCGTCATGGCGCTGCGGCACCGCGAGCTGCCCATCGAGGGCGTGCAGTTCCACCCCGAGTCGGTGCTCACCGAGGGCGGGCACCGGATGCTGGCCAC
>DATAAV010000035.1:0-25126 GCA_036259935.1 Geodermatophilus sp.
GCCGAGGCGGCCGAGCAGGCCGCGCGGAATCCCGAAGGCCGCGTGGAGCAGCCGGCTTCCCAGGCCCCTCACACCGCCTCCCGCGCCTCACTCCGCGCCGAGGGCGTCGGCCATGCGGTGGTGCGGTACGGCCTCGGAGGCCCGGCTCTGCCGCTCCAGCGTGCGCGCGAGCGCGCGGCGGGCCCACCCGTTGGCCGGGGCCAGCCGCACCAGCAGGGCGAGCGCCTCCTCGGCGCGCCCCAGCTGTGCCGAGCCGAAGTAGGAGCGCGCCAGCAGCTCCAGCGCCGCCTGGTTGGCCGGCTCGGCCTCCACCACGGGCTCGAGGATGCGCGCCGCCTCGGTGGGCTGGCCCATCGCAAGGAGCAGGTCCGCCCGCAGGTACTCCGAGTGCAGGTCGATCTCGAACGGCTGGCTCATGCCAGGAGCAACGGCGCAGGCGCCGGCGACCTTCCCGGGCCCGGGCGCACAGGACGTACCCTCGCCTGCGCCATGACCGCCGCCGCTCCGTTCCGCGACCGGGCCGACGCCTGCCCCGGCGCGCTGCAGACCCACCCGGCGGCCGACGGCGCCCTGGCCCGCGTGCGGGTGCCCGGCGGCGCGCTCACCGCCGCCCAGCTGCGGGTGCTCACCGGCGCCGCCCGCGACCTCGGCGACGGCGCCCTGGAGCTGACCAGCCGCGGCAACCTCCAGCTGCGCGGGCTCGCGGAGGGCACGGAGGCCGAGCTCGGCGGGCGGCTGGCCGGGGCGGGCCTGCTGCCCAGCGCCACGCACGAGCGGGTGCGCAACGTCCTGGCGAGCACGCTCTCCGGCCGCACGCCCGGCGGGCACCTCGACGTCCGGCCCTGGGGCGCCGCGCTCGACGCCGACCTGTGCGCCGATCCGCGGCTCGCGGAGCTGCCCGGCCGGTTCCTCGCCACCCTGGACGACGGCCGCGGCGACGTCGCAGGCCTCGGCGGGGACGTCGGCCTGCTCGCGCTGGGCCCGGACGCCGTCGCGCTGACCCTCGGCGGCGTGGACAGCGGCCTGCGGGCCGGCCCGGACGAGGCCGTCGGCCTGGTCCTGGCGGCGACCCGCGCCTTCCTCGACGAGCGGGCGGCGCAGGGCGGCACCGCCTGGCGGCTGGCCGAGCTCGGCGACGGCCCGGCCCGCGTCGCCGTCCGTCTCCCCGGGCACCGGCGCGGCGACGCCGGCGCGGTGCCGGCCGCACCGGTCACGGGCCCGGCGGGGGTGGTCGGGCAGGCGGACGGCCGGACGGCGCTGGTCGCCGTCGTCCCGCTCGGCCGGCTGACCGCCGCGCAGGCCGACCTGCTCGCCGCCACCGCGGCCGAGGTCCAGGTGACCCCGTGGCGCAGCGTCGCGCTCCCCGACCTGCCCGACGCCGCGGCGGTCGGGGCGCTCGCCGCCGCGGGGCTGGTGCTCGACCCGGCCACCCCCTGGCTCCGGGTCACCGCCTGCGCCGGGCGGCCCGGCTGCGCCCGGTCACTGGCCGACGTCCGCGCCGACGCCACCGCCGCCGTGGCCAGCGGCGCCTTGCCGGCGGACGGCGCCCGGCAGCACTGGGCCGGCTGCGAGCGCCGCTGCGGCCGCCCCCGCGGCGACGTCCTCGACGTGGTCGCCACCGGCACGGGCTACCGGGTGGACGGGTAGGAGGTCAGCGCTCGGGGTCGGGCAGCCGCCCCCCGGCCTCGACCCGCGCGCCGGCGTCCACCTGGGCCTCCCGGCCCACGAGGGTGATGTCGCCCTCGCCGCCCACCGTGGCGTCCTCGCCCACCTCGACCCGGTCGTCGAGGACGGCGCGCGTCACCGTGGCCCCCGAGCGCACGCGCACGCCGGGCAGGAGCACCGAGTCCACGACGGTCGCCCCGGCCTCCACCACCACCCCCGGCGAGAGCACCGAGCCGCACACCTCCCCGGCCACCCGGGTGCCGCCGGAGACCAGGCTGCCCTCGACCACCGCGCCCTTGAGGATCCGGGCCGCGCTGTGCCGGCCGCCGCGGGTGTGCACCGGCCACGCCGGGTCGTCGAGGTCCAGCGGCGGCTCCTCGGAGAGGAAGTCGCGGTGGGCCTGCCAGTAGGCCGGCACCGTGCCGACGTCGCGCCAGTAGCCGTCGAAGGGAAAGGCCCGGGCCAGCCCGTCGCGGGTCTGCGCGGGCAGCAGGTGGTTGCCGAGGTCCTGCAGGCCCTCCTCCCCCACCTCGCCGGCCAGGGCCTCGAGGCGGTCCAGGGTCGGGTCCGGGGAGAAGACGAACACCTCGTTGGTCGCCGTGGTGGTCGGCGGCCGGTCGGGCTTGTAGGCGTAGTCCCGGATCCGGTCGCCGTCGCCGAGTTCGACGATGCCGTAGCGGGCGGCGTCGTCGGCGGCGACCTCGGTGGTCACCATGGTCACCTCCGCGCCGGAGCCGAGGTGCGCCTCGACGACCTCCCGGTAGTCCAGCTTGTAGACCGCGTCGGCGCTGACGACGACCAGCGCGTCGGCGCCGAACTCGCGGACCAGGCCCGCCGAGCGCCACAGCGAATCCGCCGTGCCGGTGTTCCAGCCCTCCCGCTCGGTGCCGCGGTGCGGCGGCAGGGCCATCAGGCCGCCGCGGGTGCGGTCGAGGTCCCACGGCCGGCCGTTGGCCAGGTGCTTCGCCAGGGACGCCGGATGGAACTGCACCGAGACCCACACGTCGGCGATCGCGGAGTGCTGGCAGTTGCTGAGCGGGAAGTCGACCAGCCGGTAGACCCCGGCGAAAGGGACGGCGGGCTTGGCGCGGCGCTCGGTCAGCAGCTCGAGGCGGCCCCCCGCTCCACCGGCGAGCACGAGGACGAGAACCCGAGGGAGCGTCATGGCGCTGCCCGGTACCCCGGCGGGGACGGTCCCGAACCGGCCGCGAAGTAGCCTCGCGAATCGCATCCCGAGTCGACGGAGACCCCGCAGCTGATGTACGAGTACGAGCACGACGGCGCCGCGATCTACCGGCAGTCCTTCGCCACCATCCGCGCCGAGGCCGACCTCTCCGGGCTGCCGGACGACGTGGCGCGGGTCGCCGTCCGCATGATCCACGCCTGCGGCCAGGTCGACCTGGTCGACGACCTCGCCTTCTCCCCCGGCGTCGTGCGGGCCGCCCGCAAGGCGCTGGACGCGGGGGCGCCGGTGCTCTGCGACGCGCAGATGGTCGCCTCGGGCATCACCCGCCGACGGCTGCCGAAGGACAACGACGTCGTGTGCACGCTCAACGACCCGCGCACCCCCGGGCTGGCCGCCGAGCTGGGCACCACCCGCACCGCCGCCGCCCTGGAGCTGTGGCGGGACCGGCTCGCCGGCGCCGTCGTGGCCGTCGGCAACGCCCCGACCGCGCTGTTCCACCTGCTGGAGATGATCGCCGCCGGGGCCCCCCGCCCGGCCGCGGTGCTCGGCATCCCGGTCGGCTTCGTCGGCGCGGCGGAGAGCAAGGAGGCGCTGGCCGCCTCCGACCTCGAGCACTTGGTCGTGCGGGGCCGGCGCGGCGGCAGCGCGATCACCGCGGCGGCGGTCAACGCGATCGCGAGCGACGTCGAATGAGCGGACAGGGGCGTGAGCATCGCAGCGAGGAACGAGCGAGGAGCGGAGCGCCCCGCGGGAGCGAACGGACAGCAATGAGCGGACAGGGGCGGTTGTACGGCGTCGGGCTGGGACCCGGGGACCCCGAGCTGGTCACCGTCAAGGCCGCGCGGCTGATCGGCGCCGCCGATGTCGTCGCCTTCCACGCCGCCCAGCACGGCCGGTCGGTGGCCCGCGCGGTGGCCGCGCCGTACCTGCGCGAGGACCAGATCGAGGAACTGCTGGTCTACCCGGTCACGACGGAGACCACCGACCACCCCGGCGGCTACCAGGGCGCCATCGACGAGTTCTACGAGGCCGCCGCCGCCCGGCTGGCCGCCCACCTCGACGCCGGCCGCGACGTCGTCGTCCTCGCCGAGGGGGACCCGTTCTTCTACGGCTCCTACATGCACATGCACAAACGGCTCGCGCACCGGTACCCGACCGAGGTGGTGCCCGGGGTGACCAGCGTCAGCGGCGCGGCCGCCGTGGTCGGCCGGCCGCTGGTGGAGCGCGACGAGGTGCTCACCGTGCTGCCCGGCACGCTGGGCGCCGACGAGCTCGCCGAGTGGCTGGCGACGACCGACTCGGCGGCGGTGATGAAGCTCGGCCGCACGTTCGGCGAGGTCCGGGAGGCCTTCGAGCGCGCGGGCGTCCTCGACCGGGCCATCTACGTGGAGCGGGCCACGACGAACCGGCAGCGCACCCTGCCGCTGGCCGACGTCGACCCGGCCACCGTCCCCTACTTCTCCCTCGCCCTTCTGCCCAGCCCGCTGACCGGGCCGACGCCCGGCCCCGAGCAGCACGACGAGCACGCGCCGCGCACCGGTGAGGTGGTCGTCGTCGGCCTCGGCCCGGGCAAGCGCGCGTGGACCACGCCGGAGGCCGCCGAGGCGCTGGCCGCCGCCGACGACCTGGTCGGCTACGGCCCCTACCTGGACCGAGTGCCGGCCAACCCGCGGCAGACCCGGTACCCCAGCGACAACCGGGTGGAGGCCGAGCGGGCCGCGCACGCCCTGGAGCTGGCCCGGACCGGACGGCGGGTCGCAGTCGTCTCCAGCGGCGACCCGGGCGTGTTCGCCATGGCCGCCGCGGTGCTGGAGGTGGCGGAGCGGCCGGAGTTCGCCGGCGTCCCGGTGCGGGTGCTGCCCGGGGTGACCGCGGCCCAGGCGGTGGCCTCCCGGGTCGGTGCCCCGCTCGGGCACGACTTCGCCGTCCTGTCGCTGTCCGACGTCCGCAAGCCGTGGGACGTCGTGGTGGACCGGCTGCGGCACGCGGCCGCCGCCGACCTGGTCATCGCCCTCTACAACCCCCGCTCCCGGACCCGCCCGCACCAGCTCGGGGAGGCGCAGAAGGTGCTCCTGGAGAACCGCGCACCCGACACCGTGGTGGTGGTCGGCCGCGACGTCGGCGGCCCCGAGGAGCAGGTCACCGTCACCGCGCTCGGCGAGCTCGACCCCGAGAGCGTCGACATGCGCTGCCTGGTGCTGGTCGGCTCCTCGCAGACCCGGGTCGGCCCCTCCGGCGCGGTCTGGACCCCGCGGACCCATCCCGACCTCTGACGCACGGCTCGTGACACTCAGTGCCACGCCTGGCACGATGGCGCGGACGTGGCCGGCGTCACCCCGGTGGCGCCGGCCGGCCGAGACGACCGCGGAGGCGAGATGGCGAGCACGAAGGACTGGTTCGAGACCGTCGAGGAGGCCCAGCACCGGGCGCGCAAGCGGCTGCCCCGGTCGGTGTACATGGCGCTGGTCGCCGGCACGGAGAAGGGGCTGACGGCGAGGGACAACGTCGCCGCCTTCGACGAGATCGGCTTCCGCCCGCACGTCGCCGACCTGCCCGGCAAGCGTGAGACGGCGACGACGGTCATGGGCCAGGAGGTCTCCATGCCCGTGCTCGTCTCGCCCACCGGCGTGCAGGCGGTGCACCCCGACGGCGAGGTCGCCGTCGCCCGCGCCGCCGCGGCCGCGGACACCGTGATCGGCCTGTCGTCGTTCGCGAGCAAGCCGGTCGAGGAGGTCGGCGCGGCCAACCCCAAGCTGTTCTTCCAGATGTACTGGGTGGGCGCCCGCGAGACGATCCTCGCCCGCGCCGAGCGGGCCCGCGCCGCCGGTGCCAAGGGCCTGATCATGACCCTCGACTGGTCCTTCGCCTCCCGGCGCGACTGGGGCAGCCCGCCGATCCCCGAGAAGATCGACGTCAAGAACGCGCTCAAGTTCGCCCCCGAGGTGCTGCGCAAGCCCCGCTGGCTGGCCACCTACCTGCGCACCGGGTCGATCCCCGAGCTCAGCGTCCCCAACCTGGCCCTCGACGGGCAGGAGCCGCCCAACTTCTTCGGCGCCTACGGCGAGTGGATGGGCACCCCGCTGCCGCGCTGGGAGGACGTCGCCTGGCTGCGCGAGCAGTGGGGCGGGCCGTTCATGCTCAAGGGGATCACCCGGGTCGACGACGCCCGCCGCGCGGTTGACGCCGGCGTCACCGCCATCTCCGTCTCCACCCACGGCGGCAACAACCTCGACAGCACGCCAGGGGCGATCCGCTCGCTGCCGGCGATCGCCGACGCGGTCGGTGACCAGGTAGAGGTGCTCATGGACGGCGGGATCCGCCGCGGCGCCGACGTGGTCAAGGCGATGGCGCTGGGCGCCCGGGCCGTGATGATCGGCCGCGCCTACCTGTGGGGCATGGCCGCCAACGGCGAGCGCGGCGTGCAGAACGTGCTGTCGATCATCCGGCAGGGCATCGACGAGACGCTGCTCGGCCTCGGGAAGCCCTCGGTCCACGACCTCACCCGCGAGGACGTGATCGTGCCGCCGGGCTTCGCCCGCGACGGCAGCTGAGCCCGGGGGGACGCCGGCGGGAATGCGGCTGCGGCGGGAGCGCTTGCTCCCTGTCGTGCCCTCCTCCCGCCGGATCCCCCGGCCGGCCGCGTTCTGGTCGGTCGCCGTCCTGCTGGTGCTGGTGCTGGCCGCCTCGGGCGTGCCCTCGCCGCTCTACCGCGTCTACCAGGAGGAGTTCGGCTTCTCCGCCGGCGTGCTGACGACGGTCTTCGGCATCTACGCCTTCGCCCTGCTGGCCGCGCTGCTGGTGGTGGGCGCCCTCTCCGACCACGTCGGCCGGCGGCCGGTGCTGGTCGCGGGCCTGCTGCTGCAGGTGGCCGCGATGGGGGTCTTCCTGCTCGCCGACGGGGTCGGCTGGCTGCTGGCCGCCCGGGTCGTGCAGGGGCTGTCGATGGGGATGCTCACCGGCACCCTGGGCGCGGTGCTGCTGGACCTCCAGCGCAGCGACCGCCCGCTCGGCGCACTCGTCAACAGCGCCTCCCCCGGGCTCGGGCTGTCCCTGGGCGCCGTGGGGGCGGCGCTGGTGGTCGAGTTCGTGCCGGCGCCGACCGACTGGGTGTTCGGCGTGCTCACCGCCGTCTTCCTGCTCGCCGCGGCCGCGGTGCCGCTGCTGCCGGAGACCTCCCCGCGGCTGCCGGGCGCGCTGGCCTCGCTGCGCCCGCAGGTGCACGTCCCCCCGGCCCAGCGGGCGGCGTTCCTCGTCGCCCTGCCCTGCCTGGTCGCCCTGTGGGCTCTGGGCGGGCTCTACCTGTCGCTGGGCCCCTCGCTGGCCGCCGGCGTCTTCGGCATCGAGGACCACCTCGTCGGCAGCCTGCTCATCCTCGCGATGCAGGGCACCGGCACGCTGGGCTCGATCACCATGCGGCGGCTGCCGGCCGGGCGGGCGATGGCCCTGGGCTCGCTGGTGTTCGCCGCCGGCGTCGCGGGCCTGGTCGCCTCGCTGGTCGTCGGCGGCATCGCGCTGTTCTTCCTCGCCTCGGTCGTCTCCGGCTTCGGCTTCGGCACCGCGTTCCTCGGCGCCGTCGCCACCGTGACCCTCGGAGTGGCGCCCGGCGAGCGGGCCGGGCTGCTCTCCAGCGTCTTCGTCGTCGGGTACCTCGCGTTCAGCGTGCCGGCGATCCTCGCCGGGATTGCCGCCGGGGAGGTGGGCCTGGAGACGACGGCGCAGGTCTACGGCGCGTTCGTGATCGGGCTGGCGCTGCTGGCCGTGGCCGGCCTCCGGCGCAGCCGCCGGGTGCAGCGGCGGGCCGCAGCCGAGCCGGTCGCCGAGGCGCTCCCCGTCTGAGCCTCCCCGGGCTACAGCCGGGCCAGGGCCGCAGGCACCTCCGCCGGGGTGGCGACGACGACCGCCGCTCCCGCCCGGGCCAGTTCGCCGTCCGGAGCCGGGCCCCAGCCCGCGCCGACGCACGGCAGGCCGTGGGCCGCCGCGCCCAGGACGTCGTGTGCCCGGTCGCCGACGAGCACCGGCCGCCGCCCCTGCGGATGCGCGGCGAGGGCGGCGGCGACCACCTGGTCCTTGTGCCGGACGGCGCCGTCGAGGGTGGCCCCGTACACGCCGGCGAAGAACGGCCGCAGCCCGGTGTGCTGCAGCACCCGGACGGCGAAGATCTCCGGCTTGCTGGTGGCCACCGCAAGCAGGGCGCCGTCGGCCCGGAGCGTGGTCAGCAGCGCCGGGATGCCGTCGTGCACGGTCACGTCCAGGAGCGCGCCGCCGGCGTAGTGCTCCCGGTAGGCGGCGACGGCGCGCGGCACGTCGGCCGGCGGCACGCCAAGGACGAGGGCGAAGCCGTCCTGCAGCGGCGGGCCCACCATGTCGCGCAGCTGCGCCGGGGTCGGCTCGGGCAGCCCCAGCGCCGCGGCGGCGTACCGCACCGAGGCCCGGATGCCGGGCGTGGAGTCGACCAGGGTGCCGTCGAGGTCGAACAGGACCAGCCGGGGCGCGGCCCCTCCCCCTGACCTCGCGAGCTCGGTCACGCCTCCCCCAGGATCGGGGGGCGGGCGCCGGGCCGGACGGGGTGGTGCGGGCCCGGCCGGACTGTTCCAATCGTCAAGCATCCCGGGGGCCGCGTCGCCCGGGCGGAACGCCGGAGGAGCCGGATGAGCCAGACCGCCGTAGGTGCCCCCTCGTCGACGATCCGCCTGGTGCAGGCCGGCGCGGTCCTGTCCCTGCTGGTCCTGCTCTGGCAGTTCGTGTCGGCCGGACGGCTCCTGACCGGGGCCGACGCCCTCACGGGGCACGGGGCCGGCGCGATCGCCCTCCACGTCGCCACCGGCCTCACCCTGGTGGCGACCGTTCTGCACGTGCGCCGGTCGGCCGTCCGGTGGCCGGCCGTGCTGGCCGCCGCCGTCTTCGTCCTCACCTTCGTGCAGGCGTACCTGGGCAGCTCCGGCGCGATCGCGACCCACGTGCCGGGAGCCCTGGCCCTGACCGTCGGCGTCGTCTGGCTGGCCGCCTGGGCCTTCCGCCGCTGACACGGCGCGGCGGTCACTGCCGCCGCACCCACGCCAGCGCCTCCTCCACGGTCGCCACCACCGGCACGCCGGGGGGCACCGGCGGCCGACGCACGAGGACGACCGGCACCCCGAGCCGGCGGGCGGCGGTGAGCTTCGCGGCGGTCATGGACCCGCCGCTGTCCTTGGTGACGACGACGTCGACGGCGTGCGAACGCATCAGCGCCACCTCGTCCTCGACCGTGAACGGTCCGCGGGCCAGCACGACCGTCGTCCGCTCCGGCAGCGGCGGGGGCGGCGGGTCGACCGAGCGCACCAGGCACCGTGCGGTCAGCCCGGCGAACGCGGCCAGGCCCTGCCGCCCGGTGGTGAGGAAGACCGACCCGGAGCCGGCGACCGCGGCCGCGGCGGCGTCCAGGGAGTCGACCCAGCGCCAGTCGTCGCCCGGCTGCGGCGTCCACCCCGGGCGCTGCAGCCGCAGCAGCGGCCTGCCGGTGGCGGCGGCGGCCGCTGCGGCGTGCCCGGACATGGTGGCGGCGAAGGGATGGGTGGCGTCGACGAGCAGGTCGACGTCGCGCAGCGCCTCCGCCAGGCCGGCCGCGCCGCCGAACCCGCCGATCCGCACCCGGCCCGGCGGGAGCACCGGCTCGGCCACCCGCCCGGCCAGCGAGCTGAGGACGTCGACGCCGTCGGCCACCAGCGCCCCGGCCAGCCGGCGGGCCTCTCCCGTGCCGCCGAGCACGAGCACCCGGCCGGTCACCGGGTCCCCCCGGCGGCCGGATGCGGCGCGCGGCTGCTTCCTCCTGTGCGGAAGCAACCGGCGGGCGCATCTCGGGGGCTGGGGGGACGTCGGAACCCTCCGTGCATGCTGAGGCGGTGACGACGGGAGGGCGCGAGCGCGGCAGCGGGCTGCGCTACGGCTGGACGACGGGAGCCTGCGCGACCGCCGCCACCACCGCCGCCTACACCGCCCTGCTCACCGGGGAGTTCCCCGACCCGGTGCGGATCGACCTGCCCAACGACAAGCATCCCGCCTTCGCCCTGGCCCGCGAGCTGCTCGAGGACGGCGCCGCCCTCGCCGGCGTGGTGAAGGACGCCGGCGACGACCCCGACGTCACCCACGGGGCGCTGGTGTGCGCGCGGGTGACCTCCCGCGCGCCGGGCAGCGGGGTCGCGTTCCGCGCCGGCCCGGGGGTGGGAACGGTGACCAAGCCCGGCCTGCCGTTGCCGGTGGGCGAGCCCGCGATCAACCCGATGCCGCGGCAGTTCATCCGCGAGCACGTGGCGGCCGTCGCCGCGCGGCACGGCGGCTCCGGCGACGTCGTCGTCGAGGTGTCGATCGAGAACGGCGAGGAGCTGGCGCGGAAGACCTGGAACCCGCGGCTGGGCATCGTCGGCGGGCTGTCGGTCCTCGGCACGACCGGCGTCGTCGTCCCCTACTCCTGCTCGTCGTGGATCGACTCGATCCGCCGCGGCATCGACGTCGCCCGCGCCGTCGGGCACCGGCACGTGGCCGGGTGCACCGGCTCCACCAGCGAGCGGGTGGTGCAGGACCTGTACGGCCTGCCCGAGGACGCGCTGCTGGACATGGGGGACTTCGCCGGCGCGGTGCTGAAGTACCTGCGCCGGCACCCCGTGCCGCGGCTGACCGTCGCCGGGGGCATCGGGAAGCTGGCCAAGCTCGCCGACGGGCACCTCGACCTGCACTCCGGGCGCTCGCAGGTGTCCTTCGCGTCGCTGGCCGAGCGGGTGCGGGGCGCCGGCGGGCCGCCGGAGCTGGTCGAGGGCGTGCGGCACGCCAACACCGCCCTCGACGCGCTGCAGCAGTGCCGGGCCGTCGGGCTGCCGCTGGGCGACCTCGTCGCGGCCGGGGCGCGGGAGACCGCGCTCGGCGTGCTGCGCGGGGCACCGGTCGCCGTCGACGTCGTGGTGATCGACCGCGCCGGCACGATCGTCGGCCGCGCCTGAGCGGAGTGGGACGGCGCGGAACGTGCGCCCCTCCCACTCCACTAGCGCGCCCGGGTGGTCGAGTACAGGTGGCTGTCGGGGAACTGCTCGGCGGCGAGCACGGGCCCGACGATGACCACCGCCGTCCGCCGCACCCCGGCCTCCTCGACCTGGCCGGCGATGTCGGCGAGCGTGCCGCGCAGCACCAGCTCGTCGTCCCGGCTCGCGTAGGCGACGACGGCGGCCGGGCAGTTCACGCCGTAGTGGGGCACCAGCTCGGGCACCAGCTCGGCGATCCGCTGCACGGCCAGGTGCAGCACCAGGGTCGCCCCGGTCGCGGCGTAGGCGGCCAGCGACTCCCCGGGCGGCATGGGCGTGGACCGGGCCGACGTCCGGGTGAGAACGACGGTCTGCCCCACCCCGGGCACGGTGAGCTCCCGCCCGAGCGCCGCGGCCGCCGCGGCGAACGCCGGCACGCCGGGGACGACGTCGTAGGGCACCCCGGCCGCGTCCAGCCGGCGCATCTGCTCGGCCATCGCGCTGTAGATCGACGGGTCCCCGGAGTGCAGCCGCGCCACGTCCAGCCCGGACTCGTGCGCGGCGACGAGTTCGGCGGTGATCTGGTCGAGGTCGAGGTCGGCGGTGTCGACCAGGCGCGCCCCCGGCGGCGCGGTGGCCAGCAGCTCGCGGGGCACCAGCGCGCCGGCGTAGAGGCAGACCGGCGCGGCGGCGATGATCCGCGCCGCCCGCAGCGTGATCAGATCCGCGGCCCCCGGCCCCGCGCCGATGAAGTGGACGGTCACGCGCCCCCCACCCCGAGCTTTATCGCGACAAAGCGCGGAGCTTTATCGCGATAAAGCGCAACAGCAGCGGTCACCACCGCGTCACCGACCAGATCGTCACGGGCATGGCGGGCTTCCAGCCGGTGAAGGAGCCGACCGGCTCGGCCCGTTGCACCGCCACCCGGACCAGCTCCCCGCCGACCCGGGCGTGCCACTGGGCGAGCACCGCCTCGCTCTCCACGGTCACCGCGTTTGCCACCAGCCGGCCGCCGACCGGCAGGGCCTCCCAGCAGGTCTCCAGCAGCAGCGGTGTGGTGAGCCCGCCGCCGACGAAGACCGCGTCCGGCGCGCCGAGCCGGGAGAGCACCTCGGGGGCGTGGCCGTGCACCACCCGCAGGTAGGGGACGCCGAGCCGGGCGGCGTTGTGGGCGATCCGCTCCGCCCGCTCCGCGGAGGCCTCCACGGCCACCGCGCGGGAGGCGGGGTGGGCCCGCATCCACTCGATGCCGATCGACCCCGCGCCGGCGCCGACGTCCCACAGCAGCTGGCCGGGCACCGCCGCCAGCCGGGCCAGGGTGATCGCCCGCACCTCGGACTTGGTCAGTTGCCCGTCGGACTCGTAGGCGCCGTCGGGCAGCCCCGGCGTGGTGG
Source organism: Geodermatophilus sp. (assembly GCA_036259935.1). Classification (GTDB taxonomy): domain Bacteria; phylum Actinomycetota; class Actinomycetes; order Mycobacteriales; family Geodermatophilaceae; genus Geodermatophilus. The sequence continues at coordinate 12,234 of DATAAV010000035.1, forward strand.
GCAGCGGCATCGTGCCGCGGTCGGCCCGGCACTCCACCGCGGTGACCACCAGCGCCGGCGCGGGCTGGGACCAGGTCGCCGCGGTGCCGGTGCGCACGACCTCGTCCGGGCCGCCGAGCCCGCCGAGGACGGTGACCAGGCTCTGCCCGTAGCCGCGGTCGGCCAGCAGCGCGGCCACCTGCGCCGGCGTCTGCCCGTCCGAGCCGAGGACCAGCAGCCGCCGGCCGGGCTGCACGTGCGGGTGGAGCAGCTCGATCGGCCGGCCGACCAGGGTGACCACGTCGGTGTCCTCCACCGCCCAGCCCAGCCGGGCGCAGGCCAGGGACACCGACGACGGCGCCGGCAGCACCCGCACCCGCTCGGCACCGAGCAGGCGGGTCAGCGTGGTGCCGATGCCGGACAGCATCGGGTCGCCGCTGGCCAGGACGACGACGGCGCGGCCGGCGTGCTCCTCGAGGATCCGGGGCAGCGCCTCGCTCAGCGGCGAGGGCCAGGGCACCCGCTGCGCCGGCACCGACGGCGGGACGAGGTCGAGCTGGCGGGTGCTGCCCATCAGCACCTCGGCCCGCTCCACCTCCGCCCGCGAGGTCGGCGCGAGGCCGTCCCATCCGTCGGCCCCGATGCCGACGACCACGACCGGCGCGGCGGCACCCGCGGACGGCCGGACACTCGAGGGAGCGCTCATGCCGGCAGCTCCCCGCCCGGCCCGGCCGCCTCGGCCAGCAGCCGCGCCCGCTCCTCGGCGGGGAGCAGGTCGACGTAGACGGTTCCCTCCAGGTGGTCCATCTCGTGCTGCAGGCAGCGCGCGGCCATGCCCGTGGCCTCGATCGACACCGGTCGGCCGGCGGCGTCCACGCCGTTCACCCGGGCGCGGAAGGCCCGGGACACCACCGCGTAGGGCCCGGGGACCGACAGGCAGCCCTCCTCGGTGGCCTCCTCCGCCGGCTCGTCGCCGACCGGGCCGGGCAGGGTCAGCCTGGGATTGACCACGTAGCCGACGACGTCCTCGCCGGCCGCGTCGGGGCAGTCGAGGACGAAGATGCGGGCGTCCACGCCGATCTGGTTGGCCGCCAGCCCGACGCCGTCGGCGGCCTCCATGCTGGCGAACATGTCGAGGACGAGGTGTCGCAGCGCCTTGTCGAACGTGGTCACCGGCGCGCACGGCCGGTGGAGGACCGGATCGCTGCCGTAGGTGACGATCGGCCGGGCGACGCCGTCGTAACGGCCGGGCAGGCGCATGTCGGTTGATCCTAGGGACGGCTCTCCGCGGGCCGGTTGACACGATGTCGGGCATGCATCGGGCGGGGAGCGGGCGTGCGCGCCGGATCGTGGCTGGCACCTCTGGCCGGAGCGATCTGCCCACCGCCCTGGGACTGGCCCTGGGCGCGGCCGCCGATCTGCTCCTGGCCGATCCCCGCCGCGGGCACCCCGTTGCCGGGTTCGGCGCCGCCGCCGCCGCGCTGGAGCGGCGGGTGTGGCGCGACTCCCGCCCGGTGGGCGCCGGCTACGCCGCCGCGCTCGTCGTCGCCGCCGGCGGGCTGGGCACGGTGCTGCACCGCGGCACCGCGGGCCGGCCGGCCGCCCGGACGCTGATCACCGCCGCCGCGACGTGGACGGTGCTGGGCGGGACCTCCCTCGGGCGGGCCGCGGCGGCGATGCACCGCAGGCTGGCCGCCGACGACCTGCCCGCGGCGCGGGCCCTCCTGCCCACCCTGGCCGGCCGGGACCCGCGCGCGCTCGACGGGGCGGAACTGGCCCGCGCGACCGTGGAGTCGGTCGCGGAGAACACCTCCGACGCCGCCGTCGCCCCGCTGTTCTGGGGCGCGGTCGCCGGCCTGCCCGGGCTGCTGGCCTACCGCGCGGTCAACACCCTCGACGCGATGGTCGGCCACCGCTCCCCCCGCTACGCCCGCTTCGGCTGGGCGGCCGCGCGCGCCGATGATGTGGCCAACTGGGCGCCGGCGCGGCTGACCGCCGCGCTGACCGTGGCCTCGGCCCCGCTCGCCGGCGGTTCGGCCCGCGGGGCGCTGCGGACCTGGCGGCGGGACGGCGCCGCCCATCCCAGCCCCAACGCCGGCCGGTGCGAGGCCGCCCTGGCCGGCGCGCTGGGCCTGCGACTGGGCGGCCGGAACGTCTACGGCAGCCGGGTCGAGGACCGGCCCGTGCTCGGCAGCGGCCGCGCGCCCGCCGCCGGCGACGTCCTCCGGGCCGTCCGGCTCTCCCGGCGGGTGTGGACCGCCGCCGCCGTCCTCGCCGCCGCCGTCCGTTTGCTGCGCCGCACCACGACAGCCCCATGAGCAGCGCAGCGAGGCACGAACGGCTGACGGCACCAGGCACCGGCCGTCCACCGCGCCGGCCGGTCACTGGGACCTAAGGCCCTGGTGCGGAGCGTGACGACACGGCGTCCAGCGGGGTCCTTTTCGGTCTTTCCCGTTTCGCGCCGGTGCTTGCGGAGGTGCGCTGCGGCGCGGGGACGTACCGTCCGGAGCGGCTGAGGCAGCCGGCTCCCCGAGCGGCCGGCAGTCCCGCGGACGTCGAAACAACGGCTGCGCGGTGCCCCAGCCGGCGCCTGTTCGGAGTCGCTATGTCCACCATGCCGCCCTCCGCTCCGCCCGCACCCGCCCCCCGCCACCGCGCGTCCGTCCCCGGACGTCCCGGTGTCGCCCGCTCCCAGGGGTCGCCGGCCGCCGAGCCGCCGCGCGCCCCCGCCCGGCGGGTCGCCGGGCGGTACCGGTTCGACCGCCGGAGCGGAGCCTGGTGGTGGTCGCCGGAGATGTACGCGCTGTTCCGGCTGGATTCCTCGGCCGCCGAGGCGGGCACCGACCTGCTCCTGCGCCACCAGCTCCCCGACGACCAGGAGCGCACGCTGGACGCGTTCACCGGCGCCTGCGCCGAGGCCCGGGCGTTCTCCCTGCAGGTGCGCGTGGCCGACGGCAACGGTGAGGTCCGCTCCGTCCTGCTCCTCGGCGAGCCGGAGCTGGACGGGGCCGGCGCGGTCAGCGCGGTCGAGGGCATCGCCCTCGAGCTGCCGCCCGCGCCGGACCGGCCGCCGCGGCACGAGGACAGCGACCGGGTGCGGGCGCTGGAGACCGAGGTCGCCCAGCTGCGCACCGCGATGGCCAGCCGCGCCGCCATCGAGCAGGCCAAGGGCATCCTGATGCTGCTCACCAGCTGCGGTGACCAGGTCGCGTTCGACCTGCTCGCCCACATCTCCAGCCACACCCACCGGAAGGTGCGCGACGTCGCCATGGCGATCACCGCGTCGGCGACCGGGCGCAATCCCCTGCCCGACGACGTGCAGGCGATCATCCGGGATGTCTGCCCGCCGGTCCCGCCCATGCACTGAGCGCCCCCGCCCGGGCCCCTCCCCCGGACCTGGATCGGCTCCCGCCGACCCGGCAGGCGAGAATGCCGGTGTCCCCCGGCGGCGCCGTGCCTGCCGGCGGCGCCGAGCGACGAGGGGGAGGCGCGGCGTGCTCTACCACGTGGTCCGGTTCCTGCTGCGACCGCTGTTCCGGATCACGCTGCGGATGCACGTGACCGGCCGGGAGAACGTCCCGCCCACCGGTCCGGTCATCCTGGCCAGCAACCACCTGTCGTTCATCGACAGCATGGTCATCCCCCTGTCGGCCCCCCGCCGGGTCCACTACCTCGCCAAGGCCGAGTACTTCACCGGCACGGGGATCGGCGGCTGGCTGACCCGCACGCTGTTCACCGCGCTCGGGGCGATGCCGGTCGAGCGGCAGACCCACCGGGCCGCCCAGGCCGCCCTCGACACCGCACTCGGCGTGCTCCGCGAGGGCGAGGGCTTCGGCATCTACCCGGAGGGCACCCGCTCGCGCGACGGCCGGCTGGCCCGCGGCAAGACCGGCGTGGCGTGGCTGGCGCTCACCGCCGACTGCCCCGTCGTCCCGGTCGCCGTGGCCGGCACCGACCGGGTGCAGCCGGTCGGCGCGCGCTGGCCCCGGCTGCACCGGGTCTCGGTCACCTTCGGCCAGCCACTGACCTTCCCCGAGTACCGCGGCATGGCCGGCAACGGCCGGGCCCGCCGCGAGGTGACCGACCGGATCATGGAGGCGATCGCGGAGCTCTCCGGCCAGGAGAAGGCCGGCTGGGGCAGCCCCCGAGAGGCGGCATGAGCCTGGACCCGGGCGCGCTGCTCGTCGCCGGGACGACGTCGGACGCCGGGAAGTCGGTGGTCACCGCGGGCATCTGCCGGTGGCTGGCGCGCCAGGGGGTCTCGGTGGCCCCGTTCAAGGCGCAGAACATGAGCAACAACTCGATGGTCACCGCCGACGGCGCGGAGATCGGCCGGGCGCAGGTGATGCAGGCCGCGGCGGCCCGCGTCGAGCCGGAGGCGGCGATGAACCCGGTGCTGCTCAAGCCGGGCGGGGAGAACTCCAGCCAGGTCGTCGTCCTTGGCCGGCCGGTCGCCGACGTGAGCGCGCTGTCCTACCGGCCGATGAAGGCCGCGCTGCTGGAGCAGGTCCTGGCCAGCCTGGCCGACCTCCGGCGGCGGTTCGACGTCGTGGTCTGCGAGGGTGCCGGCTCCCCCACCGAGATCAACCTGCGCGCCGACGACATCGCCAACATGGGCCTGGCCACCGCGGCCCGGCTGCCGGTGGTCGTGGTGGGCGACATCGACCGGGGCGGGGTCTTCCCCGCCCTCTACGGCACCGTGGCGCTGATGCCCCCGGCCGACCAGCGGTTGGTCGCGGGCTTCCTGGTGAACAAGTTCCGGGGCGACGTCCAGCTGCTGAGCCCCGGGCTGGACCAGCTGGCCCGGCTCACCGGGCGGCCGACCCTGGGCGTGCTGCCCTGGCTGCCGGGGGCGGCGATCGACGTCGAGGACTCCCTCGGCGTGGACGCCCCGCGGGGCCCGGCCGGCCCGCCGCACGGCGAGGAGGTGCTGCGGGTCGCGGTGGCCCGCCTGCCCCGGCTGTCGAACTTCACCGACCTCGACGCGCTGGCCACCGAGCCCGGCGTGCTGGTCCGGTACGCGACCCGGCCCGAGGAGCTGGCCGACGCCGACCTGGTGGTGCTGCCGGGCACCCGGGCCACCGTGGCCGACCTGGCGTGGCTGCGCGCCACCGGGCTGGCCGACACCGTCGCCCGCCGCGCCGCCGAGGGCCGGCCCGTGCTGGGCATCTGCGGCGGCTACCAGATGCTGGCCCGCACGATCACCGACGACGTCGAGTCCGGCGTCGGCACCGTGCCCGGCCTGGGGCTGCTGCCGGCCGACGTCCGCTTCGCCCGCGAGAAGACCCTCGGGCGCCCGGTCGGGGCCGCGCTGGGGCAGCGGGTGCGCGGCTACGAGATCCACCACGGGATCGTGACGGTGGACGACGACGCCGAGCCGTTCCTCGACGGCGCCCGCGCCGGCTCGGTGCTCGGCACGACCTGGCACGGGGCGCTGGAGAACGACGGGTTCCGGCGGGCGTTCCTCGCCGAGGTCGCCCGCGCCGCCGGCCGGCGGTTCGTCCCCGCCCCGGACACGGACTTCGCCGCCGTCCGGGAGGCGCGGCTGGACGCCCTCGGCGACCTGGTGGCCGAGCACGCCGACACCGACGCGCTGTGGCGGCTGCTGGAGTCGGGGGTTCCGGAGGGGCTGCCGCTGCTGCCGCCCGGCGGCGCGCTCAGCCCGCGCTGAGTACGGCAGCACGATGAGTCAGTGGATGCGGATCCGGCGGTCGAGCAGCCGGCTCTACTGCGGCCACTGACAGCGGTCGGCAGCACAGGGCACGTGGCCGTTCACCGCTGCTTGCCGTCGCGGAACAGGGCGATGGCTTTCTCGATGCGTCGCCGGCGCGTCTCGGCGCTCTTGGCGGCGTTGATGTTGTCGATGTGATAGCGCTGCATGCCGTTCGAGAGCTTCGCGAAGAAGACCCCCGCACGCTCGTCGGTCGCGAGAGCGGCGGCGAAGTCGGCGGGGAGCACGACCTCGCGAGGAGTGTCCGCGACGGTCAGCGTGACGCGGATCGGGTCCCCGCCCTTCAGCCCGGTGGCGCTGCGGACGGCGGCGCTGATGCCGATCATGTGCTTGCCGCCGATCACCCCCACCGTGTTCCGGTAGTCATGACCGTTCACGTTGACGAGCACGGGCGGTCGCTTGCCTGCCGCCAACTGCTCGATGATCTCGACCGGTACGACGATGCCGGTGTTGTTGCCGTTGGCGGCCACGGTGGTCTCGAAGGTGACGCTCTTCGGCTCGGCCTCCGTCATCTGTTTTCTTCTCCTCATCCGCGGGCCGTCGGCAGCACAGGCGGCAGCGGTCGGTACCGGCGCGTGCCGGGACACGCATGGGGCACCGCCCCGGACCGTCACGGCGAACCGCCCCCTGCCTCTCCTGATGCAGGGAAGACGGGCCGCACGTGCTGAACTGATCGGTTCACGTCAACTTCGAGCCTGACGGCACCGAGCTTCCGGCTACGCAGCCCGCCGATCCATACCCACCAACTCGTCCTGCTGCCGGACTCAGCCCGCGCTGACCTCGCAGTCGGCCAGCCGGGCGCGGACGTCGTCCGGCCAGGGCATCGCGCGACCGTCGACGGCCGAGACGTAGGTGGTGCGGACGACGCAGCAGAGCCGCTCGCCCACGCGGACGCTGAACCGGACGGTCACGCTGGTGCGCCCGACCTTCTCGGTCTCGGCGTCCACGGTGACCACGTCGCCCCACCGGGCCGAGGACGTCCACTCCAGCGAGCTGGCCTTGACCAGCGGCTCCGTGCCCCCGGCGACCAGCTGGTCCCACGGCAGGCCCAGCGACGCCCACCAGACGTTGGACGCCTCGTCGGCCCAGGTCAGGTAGTGGGCGTTGAAGACCACGCCCTGCTGGTCGCACTCGACGTACCGGACCGGGGAGCTCCACTGTGCTGGCACGGAGGACGACCGTAGCCGGGCTACCGTGGCCGCATGGATGGCGGGAACGTGCTGGCGGGCTACCGGGCGCCGTCGCAGCTGGTGCAGGACAAGGTGATCGACCACCTCGACCGGCACTGCCGGGCGTTCATCGGCCTGTCGCCGTTCGCCACCCTGGCGACCGCGGACGCCGACGGCTGGCCGGACGTCTCACCGCGCGGCGGCGATCCCGGCTTCGTGCGAGTCCTCGACGAGCACCGGCTGGCGCTGCCGGACCGGCCGGGCAACAACCGGGTGGACAGCCTGCGCAACGCGGCGGCGAACCCGAGGGTGGGCCTGCTGTTCCTCGTGCCGGGCATCGAGGAGACGCTCCGGGTCTTCGGGACCGCCTCGGTGACGGCGCCCGAGGAGCTCGACGTCGACCTCACCGAGTTCGGCCGCCCGCCGCGCTCGGTGCTGGTCGTGCGGGTGACCCGCGCCTACTTCCAGTGCGCCAAGTCGGTCATGCGCTCGGGCCTGTGGGACCCCGACCGGCGGGTGGAGCGGTCGGCCTTCGCCCCCATGCGGGAGGTCTTCGGCGACCACTGCCGCCTGGCCACCCCGCTCCCCGACGACGCCGTCATGCGCGCCGAGCTCGCGCAGGATCTCTGACCCGAGGAAGGTCGGTGCCCCGCCCTACGGTGCGCGCATGGCGACCGACTTCCAGATCGTGATCGACTGCGCCGACCCGCACGTGCTGGCCGACTGGTGGGCCGAGGCGCTGGGCTGGGGCGTGGAGCCCACCGACGAGGCGTTCATCCGGGGGCTGGTCGAGGCCGGGCAGGCGTCTGCGGAGGACACCACCACCCACCGCGGGGTGTTGGTGTGGCGGTCCGGCGCGGCGCTGATCTCCCCCGACCCCGGCCGGCCGCGGGTGCTCTTCCAGCGGGTGCCGGAGGCCAAGACGGTCAAGAACCGGCTGCACCTGGACCTGCGCGTGGGCGCCGACCGGCGGGAGGCCGAGGTGAAGCGGCTGGTCGGCATGGGTGCGACCGAGCTGTGGCGGGCCTCGCAGGGCCCCTTCGAGTGGGTGACGCTGGCCGATCCGGAGGGCAACGAGTTCTGCGTCACCTGAGTCCTGGGCGGCCCCGTCCGGATCAGCTGGCGCGCAGGTCGCGGGCGAGGCGACGGGAGGCGATGGTGCGCTCGGCCAGAGCCCGTCGGCGCCCACGCCGGGTCCGCTCCTCGGTGCCGAGGTAGCGGGCGTCCTCCACCAGCTGGAGGGCCGCGAGCACGCTGGCCCGCACCTCCCGGCTGCGCGGCGCCGCCGGAGGCACCGGTTCGGCCGTGGTCATGGCGGCCCCCTCTCCCTGGGGAGCCCCGTGACCTGCCCCCGTGCGGGTACGGATGCCCACGTATCGGCAGTCCCAACCGTGTGCGTGACCGAATGGTGCCGATGTGTCACAAGTGACAGGTGGGGCGCGGTGCCCGGACGGTGTTCCGTACCGTGCGGTCATGGCGGGTTCCGGTCTCGGGCGACGGCTGTCCCGGTTGGTCCACGACGCGCTGCGGCCGACTGCGCGGGGAGGACGGCCGGGGCGACGCCGGCCGGCGGAGGCCGCTGCCGTCGCCGGTTCGCCGGCCGAGCGGCCGGCAGCCGGAGGGCTGCGGACGGGCCGGCCCGCTGCCGTCCGCGACCTGCCCGGCGACCCGGGCGACGTCGACCTGTCCTACCGCCCGTTCGACGACGAGCGGCCCGATCCCGGCGAGGTGGTCTGGGCCTGGGTGCCCTACGACGAGGGCGACGGCCGCGGGAAGGACCGGCCGGTGCTGGTGATCGGCCGCCGGGGTCCCGACCTGCTCGGCCTCCTGCTGACCAGCAAGGACCACGACCGGGACGCGGCCGACGAGGCGCGGTTCGGCCGCTCCTGGATGGACATCGGGCCGGGGGCGTGGGATTCGCGCGGCCGGCCCAGCGAGGTCCGCCTGGACCGGTTGCTGCTGTTCGACCCCGACGACGTCCGGCGCGAGGGCGCAGCCCTCGACCGGACCCGCTTCGACGCGGTGGTCGCCGCGGCCCGGCGCATCCAGGGCTGGTGACCGGGGCTCCGGCGACTCGGGAGGACCTCAGAAGGGCACCGGCTGGGCGAGCAGGCCGGTGGCGGCCCCGCGCCCGGAGAGCAGCCGGCAGAACTCCACGGCGTCGAGTTCGAGGTCCTCGCCGCCGTCTCCGGACGTCCACGTACCCCCGGCGGGCCCGGTCAGCCGCAGCCGGTAGGGCCGGCCGTGCCGCCCGGCCCACTCGGCCACGATGTCGGCCACGAGCACGCCGTCGTGGTCGGCGGTCAGCTCCAGTGGGCGGCCGGTGGCCCGGGCGATGTCGATGCGGTGCATCCAGGGGTCGCGGTTGAAGATCGTGTCGAGGAGGAAGCCGACGGTCCACCGCTCGCGCGTGCTGCCGACCACCTGCTCGTCGGGGATCGGCAGCCGGCGCACCGGACCGGGCACCCGCCGCCGCCCGCGCACCGCACGTGGAGCGGCCGCGGCGAAGCGGTCGACGACCTCCCCCGGCGTCAACCCGGCGTGTTCGCGCACCTGCAGGGCGGTGTAGGCGTCGACGCCGCCGCCGGCCCGGGCCGTGGCCACGAACTGGCGGACGAACTCACGCACCGAGCCGGCCCCCTCGGCCTCCCCGAGGACGTGGCCGGCGATGGCGCGGACGTCCCAGGCCGGGCAGTCGGTGGGCCGCGTCCAGTCCTCCTCGTCCAGGTCGCGCAACTGGTCGAGGAACCGGTCGTACTCGGTGGCGGCCAGGCGCATGGCCGTGGCCCGGTCGAAGGCGGATGAGCGCGGGGCTGCACGGACAGGCGTGACGGTGCTCATGGCCGACTCCTTCAGAAGGACGGGGAGGCTCCGGAGGGGGCCTGCCGCGGCGCGCCGTGGTGGGCGAGCCACATGGCGACGACGTGCGGCAGGGTCGAGGTGTAGGTGCCGGTCTCGAACGGCTCACCCGGTGCGTTGGCCAACTGCTGCGTGACGACGCCGGTGGTGACGGCCGTCCACGTGCGGAACGCGAGATCGAGGTCGGCGTCGGCGGGGAGCACGCCCCGGGCCTGCAGGCGGGCCATGAGATCCCGTGCGAGCCGGGTGACCTCGACCGCCGGCGCGTAGGCACGGGTCGACGGCGTGAACCCCGGAACCGGCCGCCAGAGCATCAGCGGGGCGTAGGCGGGGTGCTCGACCGCCCAGCGCACGAAGGCCGTGCTCGCGGCGTGCAGGTCCCCGGCCGGGTCACTCCCGTCCCGCTCGGCCCGGAGTAACTGCATGACGCCCAGCAGCTCCCGCCAGCCGCGCTCGAAGACGGCGTCGTAGAGGGCGTTCTTGCTGTCCACGTAGACGTAGAGGGACGGCGGCCGGATGCCCATGCGCCGGGCCACCTCACCCAGGGTGAGGCCCGCGACGCCCTGGTCGGCCATCACGGCGACGGCGACGTCGATGATCTGCTCGATCGTCTCCTGCCGCCGCCGCTGCCGGCGGTCCAGCCCCACCGCCTCCGCCACGACGGCAGTGTTCTCCTAACGGCATTAGGAAGTCAACATGCCCGTAGGAGTATTTGCTCCGCCGGAAACGCGCGCAGGCAGGGGACGGCGCACCCAGGCGTCCCGCGGCCGGCCTCCTCGGCCGTCCGGCGCGCTCAGTCGGCGACGGACTCGTCGCGCGCGACCCGCCGCACCGGCGGGCGCACGTGGTAGACGCCGGCCTGCGCGGTGAGCGACTGCAGGTCGTAGCGGTGGACGACCTTGGGGCCGTCGTGCAGATGGACGTGGGTGACCGTGGGCAGCGGCTGTCCGTGCCGCGCGGCACGGATCTCCACCCGGCCGTCGAGGGGGCCGCCGACGAACAGCAGCACGGCGTCCTCCGTGCCGACGTCCGTCCCGGTCGTGTCCTCGGACAGCTCGATCCCCTCCGCTCTTCTCCGGCCTCTGGCAAGGGTAGGCGCGGATCCGGGCTCGGTCAGGTCGTCGCCGTCCGCCGCCGAGCCAGCTCGGTCCGCACGAGCGGCGCCACCTTGGTGCCGAGCAGCTCGATCGAGCGGAGCACCTCGCGGTGCGGAGCAGGCACCGAGCGCGGACTGCACGAGGATCAGGCGGCGCCCGAGCGGCGCAGCCAGCGGGCGACCAGGGGCGCGCTGAGCAGCATCACGAACAGCCGCAGCAGCTGGACGGCGAGCACGAACGTCGCGTCCGCACCGCCGTCGGTCGCGGTGGCCAGCACCGCGTAGAGCCCGCCGGGCGTGGTGGCCAGGTAGGCGTCGAGCGCGCTGACGCCGGTGGTCGCGGCCAGCACCGCGGCGAGGCCCGCGCAGGCGACGACCAGCCCGGCGATGGCCACGAGCGCCAGCGGCAGTGCCCGGCCGATGGTGCGCAGGCTGTCCCGGGTGAAGTTCAGGCCCACGTTCAGCCCGATGACGAGGAAGGCCGCGAGCTCGAGCGGCACCGGCACCGACGCCCCGCCGGAGAGGCCGCTGAGGTCCAGCGCCGTCGCGACGAGCAGCGGGCCCAGCAGCGCGGGCACGGGGATCCGGAGCAGCCGGCCGAGGGCGACCCCGGCTCCGACGCACACCGCGGCGAACAGGAGCCGGGCCGGCCAGCCGGGTCCCTCGTCGTCCGCCGGCGGGCCGCCCGACCCGGGCTGCGCGCCGTAGACCACCGTCGCCGCCACGGGCATGAGCACGACGATGATCAGCACCCGCAGGTACTGGAGAACGGCGACCATGCGGTCGTCGGCGCCGAGGTCCCGCGACATCGCGGTGATCCCGGACGCGCCGCCGGCGATCATCGCGAAGGCGCCGGTCACCGGGCTGATGCCGGGCTGCAGCCGCATGAGCAGCCCGGCGAGCAGGCTCAGGGCCAGCGTGCCCACCGTGACCAGCAGGACCGGCAGCCAGTCCCGGCCGATGGCGGCGAGGGTCCCCAGGTCGACCAGGGCCCCGATGGAGACGCCGATCAGGGCCTGACCGGCGGTCATCGCCGGGCGCGGCAGCGTCAGCCGGGTGCGCCCGGCCAGGCCGCGGACCAGGCCGGCGAGCAGCCCGCCGAACAGCGACGGCGAGGGCAGGTCGAGGACGTCGAAGGCGAGGGTCGCCGCCAGCGCGCCGGCCACGACCAGCGCCGCGTCGCCTGCGCGCGCGACCCACCCCGTTCCGCCCACCAGCACCGCCCTCCGCCGCCGCCCCACTCTGCCGGGCGCGGGCGCCGCCCGCCGGGCACGGGGAGGGTGTCGGTGCGCGGCGCGGCCATGATGAGATGTCCCGGCCACAGCGACGGCAGTGGAGGAAGCCCGGTGCGAGTCCGGCGCGGTCCCGCCACTGTGACCGGGGAGTCCACCCCCACGCTCGGCCACTGTGCGACGAGGGCCCGCCCTCGCGGACGGGAAGGTCGGGGGCGGACGGCGATCCGGCAGCCAGGAGACTCCCGCCGTCGTCCCTGCCACCTCCGGGCGTGGACACCCGGGGAGAGGACGCGTGCCATGCGCGGTTGCCCCGCATGACCTATCCCTTCGGTGCCGTCGTCGGCATGGACGACATGCGGCTGGCCCTGCTGCTCAACGCCGTCTCCCCCGCCGTCGGCGGCGTGCTCGTGCGGGGCGAGAAGGGGACGGCGAAGTCGACGACGGTGCGCGCGCTGGCCGCCGTCCTGCCGCCGGTGGACGTCGTCGCCGGCTGCCGCTTCGCCTGCGACCCCGCCGCGCCCGACCCGGCCTGCCCCGACGGTCCGCACGGCCCGGACGCCCCCGGCTCCGCCCGGCCGGCGCGGCTGGTGGAGCTGCCGGTCGGCGCCTCCGAGGACCGGGTCGTCGGTGCGCTGGACCTCGAGCGGGCGCTCACCGAGGGGGTCAAGGCCTTCGAGCCGGGCCTGCTCGCCGCCGCCCACCGCGGGGTCCTCTACGTCGACGAGGTCAACCTGCTCCACGACCACCTGGTCGACCTGCTGCTGGACGCCGCCGCGCTAGGCACCGCCTACGTCGAGCGGGAGGGCGTCTCGGTGCGGCACGCG
>DATAAV010000036.1:0-3065 GCA_036259935.1 Geodermatophilus sp.
GGAACCGGTACTTGCGCGGCTCGACCTTCATCGTCGGCCACGGCACGCCGTTGACCAGGATGACGTCGCCGTAGACGCCGGACTCCCCGTCGTCGTCCCACATCAGCTGGCCGTTCCGGGCGAACATGACGTCGCTGATGACCAGCGGGAACTCGTACTGCGGCCGGGCGGTCCCGACCTTGGCCCGGTCGTAGCGGGGGATGCCCAGGTCGCGTTCGAGCTGCTCGTCGACCAGGTGGTACTGGGCGGCCAGGCCCATGTAGACGTTCTGCGCGGTGTGGTGCACGCCGTGGTCGTGGTACCAGAGCGTCCGCGGCGAGCAGTTGTTCGGGTACATGTAGTTCTTCCACTCGCCCGGCTGCGTGAGGTCGCCGGCGTAGCCGTCGAACTGCGGCTTGGACGGCGAGCCGTGCAGGTGGGTCGAGGTCCAGGGGACGTAGCCCAGGGTCGGGTGCTTCGCCGGCAGCTTGTTGATCTGCTGCATGACGACCCGGCGCGTCTGCGCGCCGTTCTGGTACACGCGGATGGTGGGGCCGGGGACCAGGCCGTTGTAGCCCCACACCGTCGTCTTGATGCCCTTGATGAACTCGACCTGCGCCGGCCGGTGCTCGATGCGGTAGTAGTCGGTGCCGACGTACGTGCCACCGGTGACGGGGGTCGTCGTCCCCGGGACGGTGCCGTAGGTGTTGCCCGGCTTGTCGTCGGACCGGTACGGCGCCAGCACCGGCGGAGCGGTGAAGGCGGCGACGTAGGGCCGCGGCATCTTCTTCGGGTCGAGCTCCGAGGCGGTCCGGGCAGAGAGGACAGCCTGGTACGGCAGGGCCATGGCCGCGGTACCGGCCAGCGACACCTTGAGGACGTCGCGGCGGTTCAGGCTGGGCGTCTGCATCGGGGGCTCCTCACTCACCATTCGTGATCGATGAGGAAGACGTTCCCCCGTCCGCTCTCCTCGTCACAGCCGCGTGGTGGGGGGCCGGGTGGCCCCGCGATTGGGGGGTCCGTGCAGGTCAGCCTCTCGTGGCGTCACTGTGCGTGGTCCAGCGGCAGCACAGCGGTCAGCAGTGCGCCACCTCCCACGCGGTCACTGAGGGTCACGGTGCCTCCGAGGTCGACGACCCGGTCGCGGAGCAGCGACAGCCCCAGGTGGCCCTCGGCGCGCTTGTCGGTGGACGACGGGAAGCCGATGCCGTCGTCGGCGACCTCGAGCCGGACGGCGGGCGCGCCGCGCAGCTCGGTCTCCTCGAGGGTGACCCAGGCGCGCTTGGCCTGGGCGTGGTGGCCGACGTTGGCCAGCGCCTCCTTGGCGGTGCGGTAGAGCGCCGCGGTGACCTCCGGCGACGTCTCCGGCAGTGGAGCGGCGTCGATGAGCACCTCGATGCCGGCCGCGCGCAGCGGCTCGGCGCTGTCGGCGATGGCCACGCCCAGTCCCGGCCCGCTGAGGTCGGGCGGGTAGATGTCCACCATCAGCCGGCGCAGTGACTGGACGGCGTGCCGGACGGCGCCCACCAGCTTGTCGACGGTCGGCTGCCGTTCCTCGGGCAGGCTGCCGCGCAGCGCGGAGAGGGCGTAGCTCACGCCGGCGAGGTCCTGCACCGGCCCGTCGTGCACGTCGGCGGCGATGGCCCGGCGCTCCCGGTCGGAGGCCTCGATGCTGCGCTGCACCAGCGCCGTCCGCTCGGCCTCCTGGCGGCGCACGCGGCGGGCCAGGGACGTCGCGATCGGCACTTGGACCAGCTGCAGGACGACGAGTGCCCCGATGGCCATCGGGATGATCTGGCCGCGCAGCCGGGCCGCCTGGCGGTCGATGCCGTCGTAGGAGAAGTAGGCCTCGAAGGCCAGCTGCTCACCGGCGACGGTCAGCGGGGTGTAGACCTCCAGCAGCGTCCGCGGTCCGTCGCCGGGCGTGGTCTCCGGCGCCTCGTCGACCTCGGAGACGGTGTCCCCGCCGATCGCGGCCAGCAGCCCGTCCGAGGGCGCGATGACCCGGCCCTGCTGTCCGGTCTCGCTGGAGTAGACGATCTCGCCGGTCGCCCGCCAGACGACCATGCGGGTCACCGACCCGTCGCTCATCCGGTTGCGGATGTCCCGGTCGAGCTCCTCCCACCGCCCCGGGACGCCCGCCAGCGCGTCGGCGAGGACGGGCGCGACCAGCAGCTCGGCCAGCCGCTCGGCCATGCCCTCGGCCTCTTCGAGTGCGTTGTCGCGCGCGATGCGCTCGCTCAGCCAGACCGTGCCCGCCGAGACGGCGAGCAGGACCAGCAGCGCGACCGCGCAGAAGGCGGCCAGCTCGCGGCCCCAGGCGGTGCGGCGAGGCGCGGGAGCGCTCAGCGGGGTGGGGGAGGAGCCGGGCTCAGCGCTCATCCGCCGTGCTGAGGAGCCCCAGCTGCTGGGCCTTGACGACCGCCTCCAGCTGGGAGCGGACACCGAGCTTGGCGTGCAGCGACTTCACGTAGCCCCGGCAGGTCTCCAGCGTGATGCCGAGCACCCGGGCGATCGCCTTGACCTGCATGCCGCGGCCGAGGCAGTCGAGGACCTCCTGCTCGCGCCGGGTCAGCTGCGGCACCGCGCCCGCGGTGCCGGCCGACGGGGTGCGCGGGGCGCCGCCGGCGAAGGTCGAGGGCGCGACGAGCATCTGGCCCGGCTGGACCCGGGAGAGGACGTCGATCATCTCGGCCAGCGAGCCGTCCTTCGGGATGAACGCCGAGGCGCCGGCCTGCGCGGCCCGGACCACCCAGTCGGGGTCGCGGTGGGCGGTGACCACGGCGACGACGGCGTCCGGGGCGACCTCGCGGATGCGGCGGGTGGCCGCCAGCCCGTCCTGGCGGGGCATCTCGATGTCCATCACCACGATGTCGGGCTGCAGCTCCTGCGCCATCGCCACCGCCTGCGCCGCCGAGTGGGCGGTGCCCACCGCGTCCATCCCGGCCGAGGCCAGCGCCCCGGAGAGCAGCTCGGCGAAGGTTCGGTGGTCGTCGACCACCAGGACCCGCGCCAGGTCGGTCGGCCGCTCCGCCTGGGCAAGCGTCATGGGAACCCCCGTTGTCATCCCGTGCCCCGGCTCGCCG
>DATAAV010000037.1:0-15039 GCA_036259935.1 Geodermatophilus sp.
AAGTTCGTCAAGGGCGACGCCATCGCGGCCATCATCATCACGCTGATCAACCTGATCGGCGGGTTCGCCATCGGTGTCATGCAGCGGGGCATGGCCCCCGCCGACGCCGTCTCGGCCTACTCGCTGCTCACCGTCGGCGACGGCCTGGTCTCCCAGATCCCCGCGCTGCTGCTGTCCACCGCGACCGGCATCATCGTGACCCGGTCGGCCTCCGACGGGGACATGGGCAGCGACCTGCTGGCCCAGCTCGGCCGGTTCCGGCAGCCCGTGCGGATCTCCGGGGGTGCGGCGCTGGCGCTCTGCCTCATCCCGGGCCTGCCCAAGCTGCCCTTCCTGATCATCGGCGCGGTGTTCCTCGTCATGGCCTCCCGCATGCAGGAGGCGCCGCTCACGGACGACGCCGACGCACCGGCCGCCGCCGACGACGAGCCGAAGCCGGATTCCCCCGAGGCGATCGCCGAGAAGATGCGGGTGGACCCGCTGGAGCTCGAGGTCGCCTTCGACCTGGTCGACCTGGTCGACAGCGCCCGCGGCGGCGACCTGCTCGACCGGGTCAAGGCGCTGCGCCGCAAGGTCGCGATGGACACCGGCCTGGTCATCCCGCTGGTCCGCACCCGCGACAACCTCGACCTGCCCGCCTCGCAGTACGTCATCTGGCTCAACGGCGTCCCCGCCGCGAAGGGCACCTCGCCCGCCGGCACCGTGCTGGCCATCGGCGACGCGCTGGACGGGCTGCCGGGCAAGGCCACCCGCGAGCCGGTGTTCGGGCTGCCGGCCAAGTGGGTGCCGGTCGAGCTGCAGCGCCAGGCCGAGATGGCCGGGGCCACCGTCGTCGACCGCTCCTCGGTGATCACCACGCACCTGGCCGAGGTGGTCCGGCAGAACGCCGCCCAGCTGCTGGGCCGCGAGGACGTGCGGCTGCTGGTGGAGATGGTGCGCCGGACCCACCCGGTCGTCGTCGAGGAGCTGACCCCGGCGCTGCTGACCCTCGGCGAGGTGCAGCGGGTGCTGCACGCCCTGCTGGAGGAGAACGTGTCGATCCGCGACCTGGTGCGCATCTTCGAGGCGCTGTCGCTGCGCGCGAAGGCCTCCACCGACCTCGACGGGCTCGTCGAGGCCGCCCGCACCGCGCTCGGGTCGGCGATCAGTCACCCGTACGTCACCGCCGACGAGCGGCTGCACGTGCTCACCCTGGAGCCGGCGTTCGAGCAGCGGCTGCTGGAGTCGGTGCGGCAGAGCGACGCCGGGCAGGTGCTGGCCCTCGACGCCGGATCCGTCGACGCCCTCGTCACCGGGTGCACCCGCCTGCTGGAGGACGGCGAGCGGCACGGGCTCTCGCCGGTGCTGGTCTGCTCCCCGCAGGTCCGGGCGGCGCTGTCCCGCCTGATGCGCCAGGTCCTCCCCCGGCTGCCGGTGATCTCCTACACGGAGGTCTCCCGGACGGCCCAGATCGAGTCACTGGGAGTCGTGAACGGTGCCGTTGCCATCCGTTGAGGCCGCCACCCGCGAGGCCGCGATCGCCGCCGCGCGGGAGCGGTACGGGTCCTCCGCGCGGATCGTCGGCATCCGCCGGATCCGCACCGGCGGGGTGCTCGGGTTCTTCACCACCGAGCGGTTCGTCGCCGAGGTGGAGCCGGTCGAGCCCTCCGCGTCTGCGCCTCCTCCTTCGTCGGAGCCCGACCTTCCCGACCCGGTCGCCGAGCTGGCCGGGCTGCTGAGCTCCTCCCCCGACGAGCCCGCGAGCGCCCCGGTGCAGGCCTACACCCGCGCCGCGTTCCCGCGGGCGAACCGGCCGGCGACCCCGGCTCCGGCCGCTCCCGTCGCCTCGCCCGTCACCGCGCCCGACGCCTCGTCGGACGAGGACGCCGCGCTGCTGCCGTCGCCGTTCACCGCGGCGCTGGCCCGGATGGTCGCCGGCGACCGGGAGGTGCGCGAGGCCGTGGACGACGCGCTCGCCGCCGCTCCTCCCGCGTCGCCGTCCGGGCCCGTTCCACCCGCCACGGCACCGTCCCGCTCGGTTCCGACTCTCGCGGAGCGGCCGGCCGTCCCGCGTCCCCGCGCTGCCGAGCCGGGCCACGCGCAGCCCGCGTCCGTGCCCGACGCCCTGCCGACTCCGCCTGCGCCTCCCCTGGTGCCCGAGTGGGTGCCCGAGCCGGGTCTGGTGTCCGGCCCGGCGTCCTCCCGCGAGGAGGCCATCGCCGAGGTGCTGCGGACCGCGCTGGCACACGACCCCTCCGACGACGTCCTGGCCGACATCCTGCGCGGGGTCCTGACCGGCGCCCCGCCGGAGGACGTCCTGCGCACGGCGCCGGCGCCGGTCGTGGCCCCCGCGGAGGCGCCTCCCGCCGAGCGGCCGGCGTGGATGGACACCGCGGAGTGGGAGGTGGTGGCCGAGGTGCTCGCGCCGACCGCGACCGACGCCGGCCCCCTCCACGACGCCACGGCGGTGCTGCCCCCGCTGTCGCTGCTGCCCCCGCCCTCCGGCGCCGCGGGGGGGTCCGCCGTCCCGCCGCTGCTCTCCCGCCCGCCCGTGCCACCGCCCCGCCGCCGCCCGCCGGTGCCGGACCGGCCGGCCGGCCGCGCGGCCGCCTCCCGCCCGGCGGCGGATGCCGGCCGGCGCCTGGCGACGGTCACCCGCCTGCCGGTGGCCCCGCTGGCCGAGACGTGGCAGCCCGGCGTCCCGGTCGTGGTGACGTCGGTGCCCGAGCGGCCGGGTGCCCGGATGGCACTCGTCGAGGCCGTGGCGGAGCCGCCCGTGGTCGCCCGGCTGCGGGCCCTGGGGGTGCCCGCGCGCCTGCTGGGCGAGGACTTCGCCACCGAGGTCGCCGCGCGCGGGACGTACGAGGCCCTCACCCGGGCGCTGGCGGCGCGTCTGCCGGCGGCACCCGAGCTGCCCAGCCGTCCCGGGGAGGTGCTGATGGTGGTGGGGCCCGGCGTCGAGACGCTGGCCGCCGCCCGGTCGCTGGCCGCCTCGCTGCGGCTGGAGTCCGAGCGCCTGCAGTGGGCCGCCCGCGGCGACCTCGCCGCACTGGCCCCCCGCAGCAGCCGGATCGCCACCGTCGAGGCCGCCCGGGAGCGCCGGCAGGAGGCCGCCCGGGCGGGCAGGCCGACCGTCGTCGCGGTCGACGCGCCCCTGCGGGGCGGCGCCGGCGGCTGGCTGGAGCAGATGCTCGCGGCCTGGGAGCCGGCCGGCGTGTGGGCCGTCGTGGAGGCCACCCGCAAGCCCGAGGACCTCGGCCCCTGGCTGCAGGGGCTGCCACGGGTCGACGCGCTGATGGTGCATGACATCGACCTGACCGCCGGCCCGGCCGCCGTCCTGTCCCGGACGACCGTGCCCGTGGCCCTCCTCGACGGCGTGCGGGCCACGCCGCACCGCTGGGCCTCGCTGCTGTGCGAGCGGCTGGAGACCGCCGGGGAGTGAGCCCGCTGCGCTGGGACGTGCTCGGGGTCGGGTTCGTGCTGGCCCTGCCGCTGCTCGCCCTCGGCCTGCGCGGCGACCTCCCGGTCGAGGAGGTGGCCGCCCGGCTGCCCTGGTGCCTGGCCGCCGGCTGGGCCGCGGTGGCGCTGCTCCGCTACGCGAGCACGCCCCGCCGTCCGCCGGCCCGTCACTCGGCGTCGTCCCCGCCGTCCCCCGACAGCCCGCCGGACGCCGACCCCACCCCCTGATCCCGGCTCTACGGGAGGCGGATTGCCCGTGTTCTTCCTGCATTGCGGGTCCTGCAGCCCCGGCAAGGCGCGAGGAACGCCGGCAATCCGCCGTCCACACCGGCAGCGGCCGTCCACCGGTCCACCGGCGGGCCGCCGTCCGGCTGGTTCCCGCGCGACGGTCGGCGGCGTTGAACCTCCTCCGCCCGCCGAACTCGTCCTGCGTCGCAACGCGGTCGCCGAGGGCTGGAGCGACGACGAACTGGCCCGGCACACCCGCAGCGGTCGCTGGCTGCGTCTTCGGCGCGGCGCCTTCCTGTCCGGAGTCGCGCCCACCGGGGAGGTCGCCCGGCACCGGCTCCTCATCTCCGCCACCCTGGCCGGGCTGCGCCGTCCGGCGGTCGTGAGCCACCAGTCCGCCGCCGTCCTCCTGGGCCTGCCGTTGTGGGGAGCCGGCCTGGGGCAGGTCCACGTCACCCGGACCCCGCCCGCGTCGAGCGAGGCAAGTCGTTTCCTGCGCAGCCACGTCGCGCGCCTGCGGGACGACGAGGTGGTGCTGGTTGACGGCGTGGCCGTCACCGATCCGGTCCGGACCCTGCTCGACCTCGCCCGGTCCCTGCCGACGGAACCCGCGGTCGTGATCCTCGACGCCGCGCTGCACCGTGGCCTCGTGCACAAGGCGGACCTCGAGCACCGGATGGAGGGCCTTGCCGGCACCCGGGGCAGCCGGTCGGCGGCCCGGGCCGTGGCCTTCTCCGACGCGCGCAGCGAGAGCATCGGGGAGAGCCGCAGCCGCGTGCTTCTGCACCGCCTTGGGCTGGCTCCCTCTGCCCTGCAGCTACCGGTCCGGTCGGCCGAGGGGACGCTGCTCGGTCGCGCCGACTTCGGCTGGGAGGACCAGCGCGTGGTCGGCGAGTTCGACGGCCGGGTGAAGTACGGCCGCCTGCTGCGCCCCGGGCAGGACCCCGGCGACGCGGTGTTCGAGGAGAAACGCCGCGAGGACGCCTTCCGCGACACGGGCTGGGGCGTGGTCCGGTGGACGTGGGTCGAGCTCACGCCCGGGGACGTGGTGGGCGACCGCGTCCGCCGCGCGCTGACCCGCGGCCGATAGCGCCCCCGCATTGCGGGCGTTCCTCGCGCATCCGGTGCTCTGCAGAAGCCGCAAGGCACGAGAAACGCCCGCAATGGGGCAAGAGCGGCGGCCGACGCGGGCGGGGCCGTCAGAGCGGGAGGTCCTCCAGCATCTCGGTGACCAGGGCGGCGATCGGGGAACGCTCCGAGCGGGTGAGGGTCACGTGCGCGAACAGTGGATGCCCCTTGAGCGCTTCGATGACCGCGGTGATGCCGTCGTGCCGGCCCACCCGCAGATTGTCCCGCTGGGCGACGTCGTGGGTGAGCACCACCCGCGACCCGGTGCCCAGCCGGGACAGCACGGTGAGCAGCACGCCCCGCTCGAGGGACTGCGCCTCGTCGACGATCACGAAGGAGTCGTGCAGCGAGCGGCCGCGGATGTGGGTCAGCGGCAGCACCTCGATCAGCTCCCGGGAGGCGATCTCGTCCATCACGTCACGGGAGACCAGCGCGCCGAGGGTGTCGTAGACCGCCTGCGCCCAGGGCGACATCTTGTCCCCCTCGCTGCCGGGCAGGTAGCCGAGCTCCTGCCCGCCGACGGCGTAGAGCGGCCGGAAGATCACGACCTTCTTGTGGGCCCGCCGTTCCATCACCGACTCCAGGCCGGCGCACAGCGCGAGGGCGGACTTGCCGGTGCCGGCCCGCCCGCCGAGGGAGACGATCCCGACCTCGGGGTCCAGCAGCAGGTCCAGGGCCACCCGCTGCTCGGCGGAGCGGCCGTGCAGCCCGAACGCCTCGCGGTCGCCACGGACCAGCCGCACGTGCTTGTCCGGCGTGACCCGGCCCAGGGCCGAGCCCCGCGAGGACAGCAGCACCAGGCCGGTGTTGGGCGGCAGCTCGGCCGCCGCGGGCACGAACACCTCGCCCGAGTCGTAGAGCTCGCTCAGCTCGGCGTCGTCGAGGGAGAGTTCGGCCATCCCCGTCCAGCCCGCGTCGACGGCGTCCATCACCCGGTACTCGTCGGTGTCCAGCCCGACCGCCGCGGCCTTCACCCGCAGCGGGACGTCCTTGGTGATGAGGCAGACGTCGCGGCCCTCGGCGCGCAGGTTCAGCGCGACGACCATGATCCGGCTGTCGTTGCTGTCGTTGCGGAAACCGGCCGGCAGGACCGACGGGTCGCTGTGGTTGAGCTCGACGTGCAGCGTGCCGCCCTCGGTGCCCACCGGGACGGGGGCGTCGAGGCGCCCGTGGGTCACCCGCAGGTCGTCGAGGAGGCGCAGCGCCTGCCGGGCGAACCAGCCCAGCTCCGGGTGGTGCCGCTTGTCCTCCAGTTCCCCGATCACGACGAGCGGGAGCACCACGTCGTGAGCGCCGAAGCGCAGCAGCGCGCCGGGGTCGGACAGGAGGACGGAGGTGTCGAGGACGTAGGCGCGGCGTGTGGTCACGAGTCGACTCCCGTGGGGCGCGGAACGCGCCCCGGCTCGAAGGTGGCCGGGCCCCGGCGCAGGAGCCGGGAACCGGCCCCTCTGGTCGACGAGTTCGTCAGCACCAACCGGGCCTCCCGTGGAGAACAGGGGGAGCCCGTCCTCCACCGCGGACGGTAGGCCGGGGAGGTGACGGAAACATGTCGAGCGGGAGGCGTGTCCCTCTAACGGGGCACCAGCCGTCCCACTCGCCACAGCAGAGGGTCAGGAGACGGAAACGCAAGGTCAGGAGGCCGGGCGGCGCGGCGGAGCGACGGCGGGCTCAGGGGGCCGGACGACGGGACGTCACGAGGCGCGGCGGCGCGGCCGGACGGCGACGAGCGCCCACACCGTCGGCACGAGCAGCACCGGCCACTGCACCGCGAGGTTCCCCACCCACAGCAGTCCGGCGACCAGGAGGGCCCCCAGCCAGGCCGCCGTCCACAGCCCCAGGACCCGGGCCTCCTCCGGGCTGCGCCGTCCCACGGGTCAGGCGGCCCGCAGCTCGCGGGCCACCGCCGCCGGGGTCAGCGGCTCGTCGAGCAGCCGGACGAACCGGTCGGCGACGCCCTGCCCGGCTGGCCGGGCGGCCAGCCACCGGGAGAGCAGGTCGAAGCCCTCCACGTAGGTGGTGATGTAGGCCCGCCACAGCGGATGGGTGAGGAACCGCAACTGCTGCTTGGCACGGTCGGCGCTGACCAGGGACCAGCGCTGCAGGTAGGCCGCGACCTGGTCGGCGTCGGCGCCCCGGTCGTGCAGCAGGAGCGCGGCGTCCTGCCGCACCCGGTTCAGCGGCGCGGCCGCGACGGCGATGCGCTCGGCCAGGTCGCCGTCGAACCGCAGGCCCAGGTCGGCGAGCACCCCCGCGGCCCACGGGCCCCAGCCGGCGCCGACCGACGCCTCGATGCCCAGGTCGGCCAGGCCCTCGGCCATGAGGCACTCGGGGGTGTTGACCAGGAACACCGTGTGCTCGAGCCGGGACGCCCGCTCCACCAGCCCCTGCTCCTTGCGGCAGTGCTCGGTGTGGTGGCCGGGGTAGGCCTCGTGCGCAACCAGGTGCGGCAGCTGGCCGAGCCGGTGCGGCAGGTCGGCGTTGATGGCCACCCGGGAGCGGTAGTTGCCCTCGTAGTAGTTGAAGCCCGACCACGGCTGGTCGGTGACCACCTCGTACTGCACGGTCTCGACCTCGGGCAGCCCGTAGTCCTTGCGCACCCGGTCGCGCAGCGCGCTGGAGAGGGCCGCGACGGCGGAGGAGAGCCGCTCGGGCGGGCACTCCTCCCGCCGCCGGTGCGCCGCGTAGCGCTCGGCGAGGGTGCCGCTGCCCGGCAGCAGGGAATCCAGTTCGGCGTGGGCGGCGGCGTAGACGGCGGGATCGCCGAGGGCGACGTCGACCTGGAAGTAGCCGGCCACCTCCTCGAGAAAGCCGACCGGCTCACCGCTCATCTTGCGGGCGCTGCACTCCAGGGCGGTCAGCTGTCCGCGCAGGAACTCGGTCCGGTCGGCCGGCAGGTCGGCGGCGGCGAGTTCCCGCAGCAGCCCGCGGGCCTGGTCGCGCAGCTGGTGCGGCGTGGGTGCCGGCTCGTCCTGGACGGCGGCACGGATCCGCCGGTCACCGGTGTAGGCGTCGACGAAGCCGGACTCCAGGCGGTCGAAGCGCAGCCCCAGCCGGACGTACTCGAGAGGGACGTCGACCGCACCGGCTGTCATGGAGCCGAGTCTCTCAGCTACCGAAGCGGCGGTGCCGTGCGGCGTAGTTGCGCAGCGCGCGCAGGAAGTCGACCCGGCGGAAGTCCGGCCAGTAGACGTCGGTGAAGTAGAACTCGGAGTGCGCGGTCTGCCAGAGCAGGAACCCCGACAGCCGCTGCTCCCCGCTGGTGCGGATCACCAGGTCCGGATCGGGCTGGCCCCGGGTGTAGAGGTGCTCGGCGATGTGCTCGACGTCGAGGACGCCGACCAGCTCGTCCAGCGTCGTCCCGCGGGCGGCGTGCTCGGCCAGCAGCGACCGGACGGCGTCGGCGATCTCCCGCCGCCCGCCGTAGCCGACGGCGAGGTTCACCGTGGCCCCCGGCCGGTCGCGGGTCGCCTCCTCCGCCTGCTTGAGGACGGCGACCGTCTCGGCCGGCAGCAGCTCCAGGGCGCCGACCGGGCGCAGCTGCCAGCGGCGGTGTGGCGCGGCGAGGTCCTCGGCCACGCCCTCGATGATCCGCAGCAGCGGCACCAGCTCCGGCTCCGGCCGGGACAGGTTGTCGGTGGAGAGCAGGAAGAGGGTGACCACCTGGACGCCGGCCTCGTCGCACCAGCCGAGGAATCCGGCGATCTTGTCGGCACCCCGGCGGTGCCCGGCGTTGGGGTCGTCGAGCCCGATCGCCCGCGCCCAGCGCCGGTTGCCGTCGATGATCACGCCGACGTGCCGGGGGATGTCGGCTCCCACCAGGGCGCGGGCCAGCCGGCGTTCGTAGACCTCGGTGAGTACGTCGCGGACCCACTGTCGCGCCCCCACGCCGCACACCCTAGGCCCCCGGCGCGGCGGACCCCGGAAGGCACCGCCGAGCGCACCGGCCGGGGCGCGAAGGCGCTGGTGTGAGGCACGCGCGGTGCAGCAGGTGCGGCCCAACCTACGCGTCCGTAACCTCGGTCCGTGACCACCGCTCCCGACGACCGCGAGCCCGTCCGGGTGCAGGCCGACGAGGCCGAGATCGAGGCGCCGCGCGGCCCTGCCGTGTCCGCCGTTCTGGAGGAGGGCGAGCGGGTCGAGCGGACCTGGACGGCCGCCGACTTCGACGACGCCGACTGGGAGCATCCCGACACCCGCCCGCGGATGCGGGGCTGGCTGCACCTGTTCGCGTTCTTCGGCGCGATCGCGGCGGGCGCCACGCTGGTCTCGCTGGCGTCGCTGGTCGGCGCCCGCGCGGGGTTCTCCGTCGCCGTCTACAGCGTGACGATCTGCGGACTGTTCGGCATCAGCGCCCTCTACCACCGCCGCCGCTGGTCACCCCGCAGCTGGAAGATCATGAAGCGGCTGGACCACTCGATGATCTTCCTGTTCATCGCGGGCACGTACACGCCGTTCTCGCTGCTCGCCGTCGACCAGCCGACCGGGTACTGGATCCTCGGCGGCGTCTGGGCCGGCGCGATCGCCGGCGTCTGCCTCAAGCTCACCTGGCCGACCGCCCCGCGCTGGGTGGGCGTGCCCCTCTACATCGGCCTGGGCTGGGTGGCGGTGTTCATCCTCACCGACATCCTCCAGATCGCGGGGGTGACCTCGCTGGTGCTGCTGGCCGCCGGCGGCGTGCTGTACACGGTCGGCGGGGTGGCCTACGCGACGAAGTGGCCCAACCCCTGGCCGGGCGTCTTCGGCTACCACGAGGTCTTCCACGCGATGACGATCGTGGCCGCGATCTGCCACTACATCGCCGTCTACTTCGCCATGTACAACAGCCCGTTCGTCTGATCGGTCGGCCTACCGGCCTCCAACCGCGGCCAGGTGCTCTCCCCCTGCTGCGTCGAGCCCTTCCCCGTCCGCCTCACCTCGAGTTCGCCTTCGGGGGACCCTCCGGGCCCCCACTCAGGCGAACGGCGGCCGGTCGTCGAGCCGTACCGAGAGCCGGCCGGCCAGCCGCCAGGCGCGGGCGACGAGGTCGCGGTCGGCCTCGGTGACCAGATTGCCCATGACCCGCAGGGCGACGGTCATCAGCGTCCGTGAACGCATCCCGACCGGGCCGGCCGCGGGCAGCAGCCGCGGCAGGGTGAGCAGCCCGGCCAGCCGGCGGGCGATGGAGAACGCCTCCCCGTAGTGCCGCCGCAGGGTGGCCGGCCACGCGCCCGACCAGTCGTCCTCGCTCAGCAGGGCGGCCACCAGGCGACCGGTCTCGAGGCCGTAGTCGATGCCCTCGCCGTTGAGCGGGTTGACGCACCCGGCGGCGTCGCCCACGAGCGCCCAGTTCCGCCCCGCCACACCCGACACCGCCCCGCCCATCGGCAGCAACGCTGACGCCGGAGCACGGACCGGCCCGTCGAGCCGCCAGTCGTCCCGCCGGGCGTCGGCGTAGCTCTCCAGGAGGGCCTTGAGCTGCACACCGGCCGGGCGGCGGGCCGTGGCCAGCGTGCCGACGCCGATGTTCACCTCACCGGAGGCCGCCCCGAGCGGGAACACCCACCCGTAGCCGGAGAGCAGCTCCCCGTCGACGCCGCGCAGCTCGAGGTGCGAGGAGATCCACTCGTCGTCGCTGCGCCCGGAGCGCACGTAGCCGCGGGCGGCCACCCCGTAGGCGGTCTCCCGGTGCCACTCGCGGCCGAGCACCCGGCCCAGCGGGGAGCGCGCGCCGTCGGCGACCACCAGCCGCCGGCAGCCGACGGTCACGGTCCGGTCGTCGGGCAGCTCGAACACGACGCCGGTCACCCGGTCGCCGTCCCGCTCGACGTCGACCGCGCGGGCGCCGTCCCACGCCCCGGCCCCGTCGGCCAGGGCGACCTCGCGGATCCGGGCGTCGAGCTCGGTGCGCGGCACCGCGCCGCCGTGGTCGGGCAGGGACCCGCCGGGCCAGGGCAGGAGCAGCTCCTGCCCGAACCCCGCGGCGCGCAGCCCCCGATTGCGGCCGCGGGCGCGCACCCAGTCGCCGAGGCCGAGCAGGTCGAGCTCGGCGACGGCCCGCGGGGTCAGGCCGTCGCCGCAGGTCTTGTCCCGGGGGAAGACCGCGGCGTCGGCCAGCAGCACCTCGTGTCCGGCCCGAGCCGCCCAGGCGGCGGCAGCCGACCCGGCCGGTCCGGCGCCCACGACGAGCACGTCGGTGGCGGTCGGGGGCACGGCGGGAGCTGGCACGCGGCCCAGTGTCCCCGGTCGGGACGACGGGGCGCGCACGCCTCAGCCGAACAGCGGGAACCGCTCCGCGCCGGCCCCCAGCTCGGCCCGGTCGGAGGCGGTCAGCGGCTCCCGGCCGGTGCCCCGGCGCGCGGCGGTCGCGTCCTCCCACGCCGTGGGCAGCGGCCCGCCGTACAGGCCCTCGAGCACCCGGCGCACTTCGGCCAGCGGCGCGGCCGCCGGCCCCGGCCGCTGCAGGTGCAGGACGAGGTCCAGGTGGTGGACGGCGGCCTCCACGACCAGCGTGGAGCCCAGGTCGGCCACGGAGATGACGGCGTCCTGGGTGCGGACCAGGTCGGTCGGCGCGACCCGGCCGGCGGCGACCACGACCGCCGCCGACGCCTCGGCGTAGCGCCGCTGGATCGCCCGGAACCCGCCCTGCACGCTCGCGGCGACGCGGGTGCTCCACAGCTCGTCCTCGTCGTCGGGGCCCGGCGGCCGCCACGCCTTCCAGTAGTCGACGGCCGTGGTGTCCACCGGCCCCTCCGCCGGCGTCGCGAGGGCGACCAGCGCCCGCCGGGCGTCGCTGAGCAGGTGGAACCCGAGGTCCACCGGGGTCCAGCCGGCACAGCCGGTCGGCTGCCACCCCTCCTCGGCGCTCAGGTCGGTGAGGACGGCAGCCAGGTCGCCGTAGGCGGTGCGGAGCAGCTGCAACTCGTCGGCCACGCCGCACAGCGTCGCAGTCAGTCCAGCCGGGGTCCCCGCGCGCGCACCTCCTCGACCGACTCCATCGCCGCGCGCAATTCGCTCAGCCACTCCTCGGCGTGCTGCCCCACCAGCCGGACCGCCCAGGCCAGCGCCTCGGAGCGGGACCGGGCCACGCCGGCGTCCACGAGCGTGTCGAGGACCAGCCGCTCGGGCTGCCGCAGGCGGGTCATGACCGGCACGGACAGGTTGGTGAACACCTCCCGTTCGTCGCCGCAGGCCGCGCCCCAGGCGACCGACCGGCCGTAGCGGGACTGGGCGGCGTCGGCGATCGCCATCCGCTGCTCGCGGGTCTCCTCGCGGAACCGGGCGATGCGGCCGGACCGGGCGGCGGCGGGATCCCCCTCGCCCGCCTCCGGTTCGGGCAGCCGGCCGACGACGGTGATCTCGTCGCGGTCGATGGTCAGCTCGACCGGCCCGGTGAACCAGCCCTCGGGCAGCCGGCCGGCGAACCAGCCGGCGACCTCACTGCGCTCCACCGGGGGCGGCGCCTCGGGGCCGCGGCCGCGGCCGCCGGGACCGCGGCGCATGCGCCCGAAGGGGAAGTCGGAGAAGCGGTGATGTCCGTACACGGCGGCCTCCTCGTGCAGCGTTGATTACACGCTTACACGGTAAGCCGGCTGCGGCCGCTCAGGAAGGGGTCATCGCTGCGCTCAGAGCGGACACGTCGGTGACCGGGACGGAGCAGACGAAGCCGCGGCACACATAGGCCGCCGGGCGCCCGCCCACCAGCGGGCGGTCGGCCAGCAGCGGAACGCCGGGGGTGTCCGGCTCGCCGACGACGACCACGGCGCCGGGGCTGGTCGAGGCGCGGGCCGCCGCGGCGAGGGCATCCCGGTCCGGGCCGGCGGGCCCGCTGACGGCCACCTCCAGCGGCCCGGCCAGGAGCGCCTCGCCGACCGCGGCGGCCCATCCGGCCGCCCGCGGCGCCTCGGTCACCAGCCGGGCGAGCGAGGCCAGCGCCGCCTCCCCCAGCTCGCGGTGCCGCGGGGAGCCGGCCAGCGCCGCGTAGGTCACCGCCGCCCCCGCGGCGGCGGCGATGCCGGCCGGCGTCGGCCCGTCGGTGGGGTCGAACGGCCGGTGCACCAGCGCCTCGGCGTCGGCCGCGGTGTCGTGCCACCCGTCGGCGTCGATGAACTGCTCGGCGACGACGTCGAGCAGGTCGCCGGCCAGTTCCAGCCACCGGCCCTCCGCCGTCGCCTGGTGCAGCGCGAGCAGGCCCTCGGCGAGGTTGCCGTAGTCCTCGAGCACGCCGGGGGGTGCGCCGGCGACCCCGTCGCGGGACGCGCGCCGCAGCCGGCCGCCGACCCAGTGCGTGCCGGCCAGCAACTCGGCGGCGCGCCGGGCCGCCGCCACCGACTCCTCGGTGCCGGTGAGCACGCCGTGCTCGGCGAGCGCGGCGATCGCCAGGCCGTTCCAGGAGGTGACGACCTTGTCGTCGCGGGCCGGTTGCGGCCGCCGGGCGCGGGCGGCGGCCAGTCGTGCGCGCACCGACGCCAGCCGGTCCGGGTCGTCGGGGTCGCGCAGCAGCTGCAGCGTCGAGGTGCCGTGCTCGAAGGTGCCGTGCTCGGTCACCTCGAACACCTCGGCGGCCCACCGGCCGTCATCCTCACCGAGCACCTCGACGAGCTGCGCCGGCGTCCAGACGTAGGTGAGCCCCTCGACGCCCTCGGTGTCCGCGTCGAGCGCGGAGGCGAAGCCCCCCTCCGGGGTGCGCAGGTCGCGGAGGAGGAAGGCCGCGGTCTCGTCGGCGACGCGCCGGGCCCACTGCTCGCCCGTCGCCCGCCACAGGTGCACGTACACCCGCAGGAGCAGCGCGTTGTCGTAGAGCATCTTCTCGAAGTGCGGCACCACCCACCGGGCGTCGACCGCGTAGCGGGCGAACCCGCCGGCGAGCTGGTCGTAGATGCCGCCGCGCGCCATCGCCTCGAGCGTGCCCCGGGCCATGTGCAGCGCCCGCTCGTCCCCGGTGCGGGCGTGGTGGCGCAGGAGGAACTCCAGCAGCATCGACGGCGGGAACTTGGGCGCTCCGCCGAACCCGCCGTGTTCACCGTCGTACCCACGGGCGAGCGCGGCGACGGCGGCGTCGAGCAGCTCCGCCGACAGCGGCGTGGGGGCGCCCAGGTCCAGGCGCGCCGAGATCCCGGCGACGATCTTGTCGCCGGCCTTCTCCAGCTCGGCCCGCCGGTTGGCCCAGGCGTCGCCGACCGCGGCCAGCACCTGCCGGAAGGCCGGCATGCCGTGGGCCGGCCGGGGCGGGAAGTAGGTGCCGCAGTAGAACGGCTTGCCGTCCGGGGTGGCGAACACCGTCATCGGCCAGCCGCCGTGCCCGGTGAGCGCCTGGGTGGCGGTCATGTAGACGTTGTCGACGTCGGGGCGTTCCTCGCGGTCGACCTTGATGCACACGAACCCGGCGTTCATCTGGGCGGCGGTGGCCTCGTCCTCGAAGGACTCGTGGGCCATGACGTGGCACCAGTGGCAGGCCGCGTACCCGACCGAGATCAGCACCGGCACGTCTCTCGCGTGGGCCTCGGCGAACGCCTCCTCTCCCCATTCCCACCAGTCGACGGGGTTGTCGGCGTGCTGCTGCAGGTAGGGGCTGGTCGCGGTGGCGAGTCGGTTGGGCACGGCCCTCACCTACCCCGAGACCACGCCTTCGACGCCGTTGACCCGTCGCTCACCCCGGCGGCGATTCTCGCCCCCAACCCGATGTCGGCTCCCTGGGTGCATATCACTTGTTGCTAACCAATGGGCGCAAACTTCGTGTGAGTCGGTCATTGATGGCCTATGGCGCGGGAGTGCGTGTCGGCGGATTCTGACGTCGGCGCAACCGGGATGACGGTGCGCCAGGCCTGAGGGAGGCACACCATGAACCGCTCCCGTTCCCGTCTCCTGGTCATCGTGGTCACGGTGCTGGCCACCCTGGGGGTGATGGCCCCCGCTTCGGCGGGCACGAGCCCCTACTGCGGGATCACTTGGGGATCCCCGCCCGAGCGGGCCGGCACGTTCACGCCAGGGCCGATCACCGACCTGCGCGCCGGCCGGCACGCCTGCTTCGACCGGCTGGTCGTCGATCTCGGGTACCCCGCCGGGACCCGGGTGGGCTACCGCGTCCAGTACGTGCCGAGGGTCGTGCAGGACGGCTCGGGCGCCGTTATCCCGCTGCGGGGCGCCGCCGACCTGGAGGTCGTGGTCTTCGCGCCCGGCCACGACCAGAACGGCAACCCGACGTACCGGCCGGCCAACCGCAACGAGGCCGTGAACGTCAGCGGGTTCACCACCTTCCGTCAGGTGGTG
>DATAAV010000038.1:0-17724 GCA_036259935.1 Geodermatophilus sp.
GGCGGGTCCTGGAGGAAGCCGCTCATGCCCTCCAGCTTATGCTCGGCGACGATGCCGAGGGCGACGTCGAGCCGGCGGCGCTGGCCTCCGGACAGCGACCGCCCCCGCGCCCCCGCCTTCTCGGTGAGCCCGACCAGGTCGAGCACCTCGTCGGGATCGCGCGGATCGGGGTAGTACGACGCCTGCGCCCGCAGCAGCTCCCGGCAGGTCAGCTGGCTGTCGCCGGCGCCGGACTGCAGCACGATGCCCAGCTGCGCCTTCCACCGCCGGCCGCCGTCGGCCGGGTCGGTGCCGAGCACCCGCACCTCCCCGCCGTCGCGGCGGCGGAAGCCCTCGCAGATCTCCACCGTCGTGGTCTTGCCGGCCCCGTTCGGCCCGAGCAGGGCGAAGATCTCGCCGCGGCGGATGTCGAGGTCCAGCCCGTCGACGGCCGGCGAACCGCCGTAGCGCTTCACCAGCCCGCGCACCGAGATGGCGGCATCGGGATCGAGCGGGGAACCGGGCCGCGGTCGGGCGGCCGGTGCGACGGTGGACGAACTGGTCACGAGGGACCAGTGTCCACCCTCGCGCCGAGCACCCGTCGCCGACTCCGTTCATGGCGGAGTGCCACGGCGCGGAAAGTGCTTCACGGGCACTCCGCTCAGGCGGGGATCCGCTCCAGCACCAGCGGCAGCGGCTGGTCGTCGGTGTCGACGCCCACGGCTCCCTCCAGCGCTTCCAGGGCCCGGGGAATGCGTGCCGCGTCGTGGGTGTGCAGCTCCAGCAGCGGCTGGCCCTCGGTCACCCGCTCCCCCACTCCGGCGGTCCAGACGACCCCCGCCGCTTCCGCGACCGGGTCCTCCTTGCGGGCCCGCCCGGCGCCCAACCGCCAGGCGGCCACGCCGACGGCGTAGGCGTCCAGCCGGGTCAGCGTGCCGGTGGCCGGGGCGGTGACCACGTGCTTCTCGCCCGGCTGCGGCAGCGGGGCGTCGGGGTCGCCGCCCTGCGCGGAGATCATGCGGCGCCACACGTCCATCGCCCGGCCGTCGGCGAGCGCGTCGGCGGGGTCGACGTCGGAGCGCCCGGCACCGGCGAGCATCTCCCGGGCCAGCGCGAGGGTGAGCTCCACGACGTCGGCCGGGCCGCCCCCGGCGAGCACCTCCACCGCCTCGGCCACCTCGACGGCGTTGCCCGCGGCGCGGCCCAGCGGCCGGTCCATCGCGGTCACCAGCGCCACCGTGCGCACCCCGGCGGTCTCCCCCAGGCCGACCATCGTGCGGGCCAGCGTGCGCGCGTCGTCGGCGTCCTTCATGAACGCCCCCGAGCCGGTCTTGACGTCGAGCACGAGCGCGTCGGCGCCCTCGGCGATCTTCTTGCTCATGATCGAGCTGGCGATCAGCGGGATCGACTCGACGGTGCCGGTGACGTCGCGCAGCGCGTAGAGCTTCTTGTCCGCCGGCGCGAGGTCGTGGCCGGCGGCGCAGATGACCGCGCCGACCTCCCGCAGCTGGCGCAGGTAGGCCTCCTCGTGCACGTCGGCCCGCCAGCCGGGGATCGCCTCGAGCTTGTCCAGCGTGCCGCCGGTGTGGCCCAGCCCCCGGCCGGACAGCTGGGGCACCGCCACGCCGCAGGCGGCCACCAGCGGCGCCAGCGGCAGGGTGATCTTGTCGCCGACGCCGCCGGTGGAGTGCTTGTCGGCGGTCGGCCGGCCCAGCGAGGAGAGGTCCTTGCGCTCGCCGGAGTCGATCATCGCCCGAGTCCAGACGGCGAGCTCGTCGGCGTCCAGCCCGCGGAAGAAGATCGCCATGAGCAGCGCGCTCATCTGCTCGTCGGGCACGGCGCCGCTGGTGTAGGCGTCGATGATCCAGCGGATCTGCGCGGGGGCGAGCCGGCCGCCGTCCCGCTTGGCCCGGATGACGTCGATCGCGTCGAAGGCGCTCATCGGGGCTCGATGACCCCGGCGGCGACGAGATCCTCGGGGCCGAAGGCGTCGGGCAGCACCTCGCGCATCGGCACGATCCCCAGCGACACGGTCTCGATGAGCATCTCCGCGCCGCCGTGCTCCCACAGCAGCTGCCGGCAGCGCCCGCAGGGCATGAGCGGCCGCCCGTCGCCGCCCACGCAGGCGACCGCGACCAGCCGGCCGCCGCCGGTGCGGGCCAGGTCGCTGACCATGCCGCACTCGGCGCACAGGCCCAGCCCGTAGGAGGCGTTCTCCACGTTGCAGCCGGTGACCACCCGGCCGTCGTCGACCAGCCCGGCCACCCCCACGGGAAACGTCGAGTAGGGGGCGTAGGCGTGGGTCATCGCCTCCCGCGCCGCCGCGCGCAGCGCGTCCCAGTCGATCTGCATGCTCACAGTTCGCTCCCGCCCGGCGCAGCCGGCAGGACAGCAGAGCCGCTCACGATCACTAGTGCTCTCCTCGTCGGTAGACCAGACCGTCGGCCTTCGGCATCCGCAGCCGCTGGGAGGCCAGCGACAGCACCAGCAGCGTGGTCAGGTGCGGGGTGAACGAGACCAGGCCGGGAGCCAGCTCGTCGATGCTGAGGTAGGCGACCAGCGACCCGGCGGCGACGACGGCGGCCAGTACCGCCCGCACCGCGCGGCGGTGCACCGCCTGCCAGACCGCCACCCCGGCCAGCAGCACCGCGAGCAGCAGGAACAGCGCGACCACCGCCGAGCGGCTGCGCAGCTGCAGGGCGTCGGCGAAGCCGAACAGGCCGGCGCCGGCGGCCAGGCCGCCGGGGCGCCAGTTGCCGAAGATCAGCGCCGCCAGGCCGATGAAGCCGCGGCCGTTGGTCTGCCCCTCGCGGTAGATGCCGGCGATGAACACCAGGAACACGCCGCCCATCCCGGCCAGGGCACCGGAGATGATCACCGCGATGTACTTGAGCCGGTAGACCGGGACGCCGAGGCTGTCGGCCGCCGCCGGGTTCTCCCCGCAGGAGCGCAGCCGCAGCCCGAAGGCGGTGCGCCACAGCAGCAGGTAGGACGCCGGCACGAGCAGCACCGCGAGGATGGTCAGCAGTCCGACGCCGCTGGTCAGGCCGCGCAGGATGCCTGCGATGTCGCTGACCAGGAACCAGCCCTGCGCCTCCAGGGAGCCCAGCAGGTCGGGCCCGGAGGAGAGCACCGGCACCGAGAAGTCCGGCGGATTGCTCGCCAGCGACGGGGACTGCGTGACGCCGCCGCCGGCGGGGTTGTCGGTGTAGAAGAGCTCGGAGAGGAACCGCACCACCCCGGCGGCGAGGATGTTGATCGCCACCCCGGAGACCACGTGGTCCACCCCGAACGTCACCGTGGCCAGCGCGTGCAGCAGCCCGCCCAGGGCGCCGAAGAGCACGCCGCCGATCAGCGCCGCCCACCAGCCCCACTGGTAGCCGGCGAAGCCCGCACCCCAGGTGCCCAGCGTCATCATCCCGTCGAGGCCGATGTTGACCACGCCGGCCCGCTCGGCGAACAGCCCGCCCAGCGCGGCCAGCCCGATCGGCACGGCCAGCAGCAGCGCGGCCGACATCGTCGACGACGACGTCAGGGCCTGCTCGCCGCTGATCACCCGCACGGCGGAGACCAGGACGACGGCGGCCACCAGCAGCCAGGTGATCCGGCGGGCCCGCCCGCCGCCGGTGAACAGCTCGGTGATCGGCCCGCGGCCCGGCTGCGTGCCCGGGGTGGTGGTCACGGTGCTCATTCCGGAGCCCCCGCGGAAACGCGGAGCGTCAGCGGAGCGTTTTCGTGGGGTTGGTTCATGCCCCGGTCTCCTGCCGCTCGTCGGTCTGCCGGCCCGCACCGGTCGTGCGGCTGACGCCCGGGCCGGTGCCCGTACCCGCGCCGGCGTCGGCCCGCTGCCCGGCACCGGTGCTGCCGTCGCCGGTCGTAGCCGCCGGCACGGCCTGGGCGGTGACCCGCTCGGCGGAGCGGAGAGCGACCCGGCGGGCGATCTCGTTGGCGACCACCACGGCGAGCACGATCGTGCCCTGGATGATCGTGATGACCGACGCGGGGTACTGCGCGATCTGCAGCGGCACCAGCGCCCGGTCGAGGAAGGCGAACAGCAGCGCGGCGAAGGCGATGCCGCCCGGGTTGTTGCGGCCCAGCAGCGCCACCGCGATGCCGAGGAAGCCCAGCCCGGCGGTGAAATCGGTGGTGTAGCTGTGGGTGGAGCCCAGCAGGTCGGGCATGCCGATCAGTCCGGCCACGGCGCCGGAGAGCAGCATCGTCTTGACCACCATCGCCCGGGAGTCCACGCCGCTGGCCTGCGCCGCCGACGGGGACAGGCCGGTGGCCCGCAGGTCGAACCCGAAGCGAGTGCGGTTGAGCAGCACCGCGACGGCGACGCCGACGACGATCGCGACCACCAGGAACCCGTAGAGCCGGCGCGGCGGGTTGGCCAGGCCCAGCAGATCGAAGATCCAGTTGAGGCTGGGCATCCAGCCCGACTCGGGGATCTCCGCGGTGCTGATGATCGACGCGCCCTCGGGGCTGCCCCGGAACGGGCCGGTGAGCAGGAACGAGGCGATGCCCAGCGCGATGAAGTTGAGCATGATCGAGCTGATGACCTCGCTCACGCCGCGGGTCACCTTCAGGACCGCGACGATCCCCGCCCACACGGCGGCCACCGCCATCGCGACGGCGACGATGAGCAGCAGGTGCAGCGGCCCGGGCAGCACGACCGCGGCGCCGACGGCCGCGGCCAGGATCGTGGCCAGCCGGTACTGCCCCTCGACGCCGATGTTGAACAGCCCCATGCGGAAGGCGATGGCGACCGCGAGGCCGGCGAGGAAGAGCGGCACGGCCCGGTTGAGGACGACCACGATCGCGGTCACCTGCTGGCTCGGGGTCTCCCCGAAGTCGACCATGACCGCGAGCACCTGCAGCGGGTTGACCTGCAGGGCGGCCATGACCAGTCCGGAGATGACGACCGCGACGACGACGGCGAGGACGGGGGCCAGGAACGCCGGCCCGATCCGGCGGAGCAGGTTCATGCCGCACCCGCCGCGGTCCGCGCCCCGGTCATGTGCCCGCCGAGCTCCTCGGGGGTCACGCGGGAGGGGTCGAGGGTGGCGACCAGCCGGCCGCGCAGCATCACGTGCAGCGTGTCCGACAGCCCGATCAGCTCGTCGAGGTCCGCGGAGACGAGCAGGATGCCCATCCCCTCGGCGCGGGCGTCCTTGAGCAGCTCCCAGATCACCGCCTGCGCGCCGACGTCGACGCCGCGGGTCGGATGGGCGGCGACGAGCAGCCGCGGCCGGGCGCTCATCTCCCGCCCGACGATCAGCTTCTGCTGGTTGCCGCCCGACAGCGCGACGGCGAGAGTGTCCGGCCCGGGGGCGCGGACGTCGTACTCGCGCATGATCCGCTCGGTGTCGGCGCGCGCGCCGCGGCGGTCGATGAAGGGCCCCTTCACCGCCGGCGGGCGGGTCTGGTGGCCGAGGATCCGGTTCTCCCAGAGCGTCGCGTCCAGCAGCATCCCCTGCCGGTGCCGGTCCTCGGGGATGAAGCCCAGGCCGGCCTCGCGGCGGGCTCGGGTGCTCCACCCGGAGACGTCCTCGCCGCCCAGGAGCACCGCGCCCGAGGCCAGCGGGCGCAGCCCCATGACGGCGTCGACGAGTTCGGCCTGCCCGTTGCCCTCGACGCCGGCGATGCCCACGACCTCGCCCTCGCGGACGGTGAGGCTCACGCCGTCCACCACCGGGCGGCCGCCGGGGCTGAGCACGGTGACGTCGCGCACCTGCAGCACCGGGGTCTCGCGCACGGTGGAGGTGCGGGTCTCCGGCGAGGGCAGCTCGGCGCCGACCATCATCTCGGCCAACTGGCGGGTGGTGGTGGTCCTCGGATCGGCGGTGCCGACGGTGGTGCCGCGGCGGATGACGGTGATCGAGTCGGCGACCCGGCGCACCTCGTCCAGCTTGTGGGAGATGAAGATGACGGTGAGGCCCTCGCGCTTGAGCTCGGCGAGGTTGCCGAACAGCTCGTCGACCTCCTGGGGCACCAGGACGGCGGTCGGCTCGTCGAGGATCAGGGTCCGGGCGTCGCGGTAGAGCACCTTGGCGATCTCGACCCGCTGCCGGTCGCCGACGCCGAGGTCCTCCACCAGGACATCCGGCTCCAGGTCCAGGGCGTAGCGCTCGGAGATCTCCAGGATCCGGCGCCGGGCCTGCGCGTGGTCCAGCCGGCCGCCGCGGGTCGGCTCGCTGCCCAGGACGATGTTCTCCAGGACGGTGAAGTTGTCGGCCAGCATGAAGTGCTGGTGGACCATGCCGATGCCCGCGGCGATCGCGTCGGCCGGGCTGCGGAAGTGCACCTCGCGGCCGTCGACGAGGATCTGCCCCTCGTCCGGGCGGTGCTCGCCGTAGAGGGTCTTCATCAGCGTCGACTTGCCGGCGCCGTTCTCCCCGACGATGGCGTGCACCTCGCCGCGGCGGACCACCAGCTCGATGTCGCGGTTGGCCACCACGCCCGGGAAGCGCTTGGTGATGCCCCGCAGCTCGACGGCCGGCGGGGCGGGATCGGTCGTCCCCGCAGCGGCCGGACCTCCGGCGGCCGGACCTCCGGCGGAGCTGCCGGGCGATGCGCCTGCTGGGGCCATGCTGGGGGCCTCCTCGCTGTGCCGCCGCGGGGTGCGCGGCGAAGGTGTGTGCCGGGCGGGCGGACCGGGGTCGGCCGGGCCACCGCGTCCCCCGCGGCGGTGCGCGCGCGGGGCAGGGCCGCATGATCCCGCACGTCGGCGGCCCATCGGGAGCCCGGGGCCCGCGGAGGGCCCCGGACGCGACGGCGGGCCCGGGGGCATGTGCCGCCCGGACCCGCCGTCCCGTGGTGCTGTGCTCAGCCGTCAGGCGTCACGGGGTCGTGGGGACCTCGATGGTGCCGTCGATGATCTGCTGGCGGTACTCGTCGATCTGGGTCTGGATGTCGTCGATCTGGCCGCCGGTGGTGGCCAGGCCGACGCCCTCGCTCTCCAGGTCGTAGACGACGTCGGTGCCGCCCTGGACATTGCCGTCGACGAAGTCGCCGATGAACGACTGGACGGCGTTGTCGACCCGCTTGAGCATCGACGTCATGATCACGGCCTGCAGCGCCGGGTCGTCGACGGTCTGGTACTGGTCGGAGTCGACGCCGATGGCCCGGCCACCGGAGGCGGCAGCGGACTGGAAGACGCCGATGCCCGAACCGCCGGCCGCGTGGTAGACGATGTCGGCGCCGGCGTCGTACATGCCCTGGGCCACGATCTGGCCGCGGGCCGGGTCGTTGAAGCCGGAGAAGTCACCGGCCGGCGAGATGTACTGGACGTCGACGACGATGTTCGGGTTCACCGCCCGGGCGCCGGCCACGTAGCCCGCCTGGAACTTCTGGATCAGCGGGGTCTCGACGCCACCGACGAAGCCGATGTGGTCGGCCTCGGTCTTCAGCGCCGCGGCCACGCCGGCGAGGAACGAGCCCTCGTGCTCGGCGAACAGCAGGCCGGTCAGGTTGGACGGGCTGCCGGCGTCGGCGACCGCACCGTCGACCTGGGCGAAGGTGACGTCCGGGTACTGCTGGGCCACCTCGCCGATGACGTCGCTGTAGGCGAAGCCGACGGCGATGATCGGGTTGAAGCCCTGGTCGGCCAGCTGGGTCAGCAGGTCGGCACGGTTGGAGGCGTCGGCGTTCGGGCTGAGCTCGGTGACCTCGCCGCCGTGCTCCTCGATCGCCGCCTCGACACCGGCCACCGCCGAGTCGTTGAACGAGCGGTCGCCGCGGCCGCCGGTGTCAAAGGCCAGGCCGATCCGCAGCTCGCCGCTGTCACCCCCGCCGGCGCCGCCGTTGCCGCCGCCACCGCCGCCGGCCTCGTCGCTGGCACAGGCCGCGAGGGCCATGCTGCCGGCCAGCAGCAGCGCCGCGGCCTTCATCCTCCGCGCTCGGCGCAAGACGATCTCCTCTCTGGGGGACGCGCCCCGGATTGGGTGGACGCACCCCGACGGGTTCCGGGTCGTGCGCTGCCGGCCGGCCCCGGCGCAACCGGGACCTGGATGGCAGCAACTTCGGCACGCTAACCGCGCAGCGCGGCCGGCCATCAGCCCGCGCAGCGGACCGAGATGCGATCGTTGCGAAGCGCCGTCCCGGCGGTGGTGCGGGCCACCTGCGCGCGTCGGCAGGAGCCGACACGCCGACGGCGCTAGCGTCTGCGGCCATGGGAGGACGGGCGGCCGCGCGGCTGGTCCCGGCCGCCCTGGCCACCGCGGTCCTCCTCCTCGGAAGTGCCGGCCCCGCCGTGGCCGAGGAGTCCCGGCCCACCGTCGACCCGTCGGCGCCGACACCGACCGCCCCGTACGAGGGCGGGCCGCCGCAGGGCAGCGGGCCGGACGGCCGCACCGTCGGTGGGGAGGGGCTCGACACCCGCGGCACGGTCGTCGCCGACGACGCGCCCCCGCTGCCCGACGGGATCGCCGCCAACGGCTGGCTGGTGGCCGACCTCGACACCGGGGCGGTCCTG
Organism: Geodermatophilus sp.; assembly: GCA_036259935.1. Classification (GTDB taxonomy): domain Bacteria; phylum Actinomycetota; class Actinomycetes; order Mycobacteriales; family Geodermatophilaceae; genus Geodermatophilus. The sequence continues at coordinate 8,453 of DATAAV010000038.1, forward strand.
GCCGCGCGGGATCCGCACGGCCGGTTCTACCCGGCCAGCACGCTCAAGACCCTGACCCTGCTCACGCTCGCTCCGGCGCTGGACCCCGAGCGGGTGGTCGAAGGCCTCCCGGAGGACGAGCAGGTCGAGGGCAGCCGGGTCGGCATGGTCGCCGGCGGCCGCTATCCGGTGTCCCTGCTGTTCCAGGCGCTCATCCTGCAGTCGGGCAACGACGCCGCCAACGCGCTGGCCCGCGCCGCCGGGGGCACCGACGTGACGCTGCGGGCGATGAACGAGACGGCCGTGGCCATCGGCGCGTACGACACCGTCGCCGGGACGCCGTCGGGCCTGGACGTCGCCGGGCAGTCATCCTCCCCCTACGACCTGGCGCTGATCTTCCGGCACCTGGTCGACGACCCGGTGACCGCCGCGATCCTGCAGACCCCGTCCGCGCGGATGCCCGCGGTCGAGGGGATGTCGGAGGGCTACGAGATCCAGAACCAGAACCCGCTGCTGACCACCTATCCGGGCAACCTCGGCGGCAAGACCGGCTTCACCGACGCCGCCCGGCACACCTTCGTCACCGCCGCCGAGCGCGACGGCCGCCGGCTCGTGGTGAGCGTCATGGACACCGAGCGGGTGCCGCTCACCGCCGCCGACCAGGCCGCCCTGCTGCTCGACTGGGGGTTCGGCGTGCCCGCCGACAGCGAGGGGGTCGGCGTGCTGGTGAGCTCGGGCGAGGATGCCGCGACCGCGGAGGGCGGGCAGCCCGGGTCGGCGCTCGGCGCCGCGCTGGGCGCCCCGGCGGTGGCCGACTCCGGCGAGCCGTCCCCGCTCCTGGGCGCCGGCCTGGCCACCGCCGCGGCGGCCGTCGTCGTCGCCACCGTGATCGGCCGCCGGCGCGCGGTCCGGTGGGTGCCGGCGGAGGAACGGCGTGCGGAGCGGGCCGGCGCGCCGCCGGTCAGGCGGCCGCCGCCTCCGGCCGGTCGGTCCCGGCCGCGGCCGCCTGAACCCCCGGGAGCGTCGCCGTCCACGCGGCGGTGAAGAACGCGAACCGCGCGACCACGTTGATCCAGACCAGGATGCCGACGGCGCCGCCGAACGCCGACGCGGTGACGCTGCCGGAGATGAGCTCCAGGTAGAGGCTGCCCAGCAGCTTCATGACCTCGAAACCGGCGGCGCCGAACAGCGCACCGGGCAGCAGCGAGCGCAGACCGTACGAGGTCGAGGGCACCACCTTGAGCAGCCACAGGAAGACGACGGTGTCGGTGGCCAGGGCCAGACCGAGGCCGACCACCGCGGTGAGCACCGACAGCCCGGGGGCGCCCTCGAGCCCCAGCACCCGCAGCACCCAGGAGGTGGCCTGGGTGACCCCGCCGGTGAGCCCCAGGCTGAGCAGCCCGGCCGCGCCGAGCGCGAGGAGGGCCAGCAGGTCCTGGACGTTGTCGCGGAGGAACTCCGGCTCGTCGGCCCGGCCCTTCCAGATCCGCTCCATGCCGATCCGCAGCTTGTCCATCGCCCGCAGCCCGGCGTAGACGACGCCGGCCAGGCCGATGACGCCGACGACCCCGGCCGAGCCGACCGCACCGCGCAGCTCGCGGACGATCTGCCGGCCGGTGCCGCCGGGGAAGGTCTCCCGGATCGCGTCGTAGAGCTCCTGCTGCAGCAGCGTGTTGCCGGCGAGCACCAGGCCGATGGCCGAGGCGATCAGGAGCAGGACCGGGACCAGCCCGAGGAAGACGAAGTAGGTGACCCCCGCGGCCATGAGGTCGCCCTGGGTGCGCCGGTAGCGGCCGCCGGCGCGGGCCAGGTGGTCGAACCACGGCCGGCGGGCGCGCTGCCGGTCGATCGCCGCGGACACGGCGTCCACGGCCCGCCGCGCCCACGCCCAGCGGTCCCCGGAGGGCCCCGGGGAGACGGCGGGGCGGGTGGGGGCGGCCGAACTCACCCGCCGAGTCTGCGGCCTGGTCGCGGCGGGCGCCCGGTGGCCGGGCGGAGCCGGTCGCGGCAGGTCAGCGCGGCGGACCGGCGAGCGGGTACTCGCGGGCGACGGCCCAGGAGCCGTCGGGCATCTGCTCGAACTCGGTGAAGTGGCCGACCCGGAACTGCGCGGAGAGGTCGGCCAGACCGCTGTAGGCGAGGTCGAGCATGTCGCCCGGGACGTCATGGGCGACGGTGACGTGCGGGTGGTACGGGTAGGTCAGCGACCGGGCCAGCGGGCCGCTGCGGACGTCGTTGGCGATCAGCTCGCAGTCACCGATGCCGCGGGCCACGGCGACGAAGACCACCTCGGAGACCGGGGCGAAGGTGCCGGTGCCCGACAGGTGCATGTCGAACGGGGGGTGCGCGCCGGCCACGGCGGCCAGGTGCTCGGCGATCGCCGGCCGGTCGGCGACGAGGACCTCGGTGGGCGGCAGCAGGGTCACGTGCGGCGGGACCAGGCCGGCCTGGGGGTCGCCGACCTTGGTGCGCCAGTCGACGAACAGCTGCGCCCACGGCTCGGGGATGGGGACGACGACGCCGAGGACGGCGGTCTCCGGGGTGCTGCTGCGGCTGCGCGGCACGAAGGTGTCGTCGTTCACGCCCCGGCTCCCGCGGCGCGGGGCGCGGACGGCAGGAAGCCGACGCGGTCGTAGGCGGTGGCGACGGTGGTCGCGGCGACCTCCCGCGCCCGCGCCGCCCCGGCGGCCAGCACGCGCTCCAGCTCCGCCGGGTCGTCCAGCAGCTCCTGCGTGCGCTCCCGGACCGGCGTGACGAAGTCGGTGACGATCTCGGCGAGCTCCTTCTTCAGGTCGCCGTACCCGCGGCCGGCGAAGTGCTCCTCGAGGTCGGCGATCGACCGTCCCGACAGCGCGCTGTGGATGGTCAGCAGATTGGTGATCCCCGGCTTGTCCACCGGGTTGGCCATGACCTCCCGGCCGGTGTCGGTGACCGCCGAGCGGATCTTCTTCGCGGTCACCTTGGGGTCGTCGAGCAGGAAGACGCAGCCGGACGGCGGCAGGCTCTTGCTCATCTTCTTGTCCGGGGACTGCAGGTCCATGACCCGGGCGACGTCCTCGGGGATGAAGCCGGTGGGGACGGTGAAGGTCTGCCCGAAGCGGCTGTTGAACCGGGTGGCCAGGTCGCGGGTCAGCTCCAGGTGCTGGCGCTGGTCCTCGCCGACCGGTACCTGGTCGGCCTGGTAGACGAGGATGTCGGCGGCCATCAGCACCGGGTAGGTGAACAGACCGACGGTGGTGCCGGCCGTGCCCTCGCGCTGGCTCTTGTCCTTGAACTGCGTCATCCGGCCGGCCTCGCCGAAGCCGGTCAGGCACTCCAGCACCCACGACAGCTGGAGGTGCTCGGGGACGTGGCTCTGCACGAACAGCGTGCTGCGGGCAGGGTCGACGCCGAGCGCGAGCAGCTGGGCCGCCGACACCAGGGTCTGGCGGCGCAGCGCCTCCGGCTCCTGCGGAACGGTGATGGCGTGCAGGTCGACGACGCAGTAGAAGGCCTCGGTGGTCTCCTGCAGCCGCACCCACTGCCGCAGCGCACCCAGGTAGTTCCCGAGGTGGAAGGAGCCCGCCGTCGGCTGGATCCCGGAGAGGACACGGGGTAGAGGCACGCCGGACATCAAACCAGCCACCGGCGGGCCCCGCCTCGGCCCGTCCCGAACCGCCTCGTCGCCGACGGCGCGCCCGGGAGGGGCACGCCGGAAGGCCCGGGGCCCGGCGGCACGGCGGTCAGGCCACCCGTGCGCCGGAGCGCACGTCGTCCAGCGCGGCGAGGAAGACGTCGTCCTCCTCGGGCGTGCCCACGGTCACCCGGATCCCCTCGCCCGCGAACGGCCGGGTGATGACCGCGCGCGCCTCCAGCGCGGCGGCGAGCTCACCGGCCTGCTCCCCCACCGGCAGCCACACGAAGTTGGCCTCGCTGTCGGCGACGGGCAGGCCGCGCTCGCGCAGCGCGGCGGTCAGCCGGACCCGCTCGGCGACGACGGCCGCGCACCGGCGGCGGACCTCGTCCTCGCAGCCGAGGGCGGCCACGGCAGCGGCCTGGGCGAGGGTGGAGACGCTGAAGGGCACGTGGGTCTTGCGCACTGCCCCGGCGACGGCGGGGTCCTCGGCGACCAGGTAGCCGACCCGCAGCCCGGCCAGCCCCCATGCCTTGGAGAAGGTGCGCAGGACCGCGACGTTGGGCCGCCAGCGCATGAGCTCCAGCCCGTCGGGGACGTCGGGGTCGGTGACGAACTCCCGGTAGGCCTCGTCGAGCACCACGAGGGTGTCCGCGGGGACCGCGTCGAGGAAGCGCTCGAGCTCGGCGCGGCGGACCGCCGTCCCGGTCGGGTTGTTGGGGTTGCACACGAACACCAGCCGGGTGGTGTCGTCGACCGCCGCCGCCAGCGCGTCGAGGTCGTGGGTGTCGGCCGAGCCGCCGGGCCGGCCCGGGGTCAGCGGCACCTGGACGGCGCGGGCCCCGGCGACGGCGGCCAGCAGCGGGTACATCTCGAAGGAGCGCCAGGCGAAGGCGATGCTCGTCCCCGGATCGCTGAACGACTGCGCCAGCTGCTGGCAGAGCATGACCGACCCGGCGCCCGGGACCACCTGGGCCGGGTCGACGCCGTACCGGTCGGCCAGCGCCCCGGTGAGGACGACGGCGCCGTTGTCCGGATAGCGGTTGATCTCCCCGGCCGCGGCGGCCAGCGCCTCGAGGACGGCCGGCAGGGGCGGGAAGGCGACCTCGTTGCTGGCCAGCTTGACCGCGCGCTCGACGCCGATCTCCCGGGCCAGGTCGGCGGGGTTGCGCCCGGGCCTGTACGCCGGGAGCGCCTGCACCGCCGGACGTGCGCTGACCACTCCTGCCTCCTGACCCGTCGGCGGCCACCGAGCAGCAGGAACTCCCGTTCCGCCGTCTCTAGGGTGGGCGCATGCGCGTTCTCGTCGCCGGTGGGGCCGGCTACATCGGCAGCGTAGTCACCGCCGCCCTGCTCGAGGCCGGCCACGAGGTGACCGTGCTCGACGACCTCTCGACCGGGCACGCCGACGCGGTGCCCTCCGGTGCCCGGTTCGTGCAGGCCACGCTGCAGGACTCCGGGCCGGTGCTGGCCGACGTCCGGCCCGAGGCGGTGCTGCACTTCGCGGCCAGGAGCCTGGTCGGCGAGTCGCAGGTCCGCCCGGAGATCTACTGGGACACCAACGTCTGCGGCTCGCTGGCGCTGCTGGAGGCGATGCGCGCGGTCGACTGCCGCCGGATCGTCTTCTCCTCCACCGCGGCCACCTACGGCGAGCCCGAGCAGGTGCCCATCCGCGAGGACGCGCCGACCCGGCCGACCAACACCTACGGCGCCAGCAAGCTCGCCGTGGACGCGATGCTGACCTCGTACGCGGTCGCGCACGGCTTCGCGGCGGTGAGCCTGCGCTACTTCAACGTGGCCGGGGCCGCCTACGGCCTCGGCGAGCGGCACACCACGGAGACCCATCTCATCCCGATCGCGCTGCAGGTGGCCGCCGGGCAGCGGGAGGCGCTGACCGTCTACGGCGGGGACTACCCGACGCCGGACGGCACCTGCATCCGCGACTACATCCACGTCGCCGACCTCGCCGAGGCCCACCTGCTCGCGCTGCCGGCCCCGGCGCCGGGCGAGCACCGGATCTACAACCTGGGCAACGGGACCGGCTTCTCCGTCCAGCAGGTGGTCGACGCCGTCCGGGAGGTGACCGGGCACCCGGTGCCGGTCGTCGTCGGGGAGCGGCGGGCCGGCGACCCGGCGCAGCTGGTGGCCTCCAGCGAGCGGATCCGCGAGGAGCTGGGCTGGAAGCCCCGGCACGCCGACCTGGTGGGGATCGTCCGCGACGCCTGGGAGCTGGCGAAGGCGCGCTGAGCGGCGCGGTCAGCCCGCGGCGGCGCCGCTGCGGACGTTCGAGGGGTCGATCCCCCGCTCCTCGGGCGCGCGGCCGACCGAGAGCCGGGCGATCCGTCGGCCGTCGAGCTCGAGGACGGTGACCGTGCGGCCCTGCACCTCGACGGTGTCGCCGGCCTGCGGCAGCCGGCCCAGCGCGGCGAGCACGAACCCGGCCACCGTCTCGTACGGGCCCTCGGGGAGCTCGAGACCGGTGGCCTCACGGAAGTCGTCGAGGTTGAGCAGACCGTCGACCTCGTGCGGGCCGCCGGGGACCTCCTCGGACTCGGGGACGACGTCCTCGTCGTACTCGTCGTAGATCTCCCCGATGACCTCCTCGATGAGGTCCTCGAGGGTGACGATGCCGTCGGTGCCGCCGTACTCGTCGACGACGATCGCCAGGTGCTGGTTCTCCCGGCGCATCTCCGACAGCGCGGTGAGCACCCGGGCCGTGCCGGGCAGCCGCTTCACCTCGCGGGCCAGGTCGCCGACGGTCGCCGCCCGCCCGGCCGGGTGGTTGGGCAGGAACAGGTCGCGCACGTGGACGAAGCCGACGACGTCGTCCTGGTCGCGGCCGACGACCGGATAGCGGGAGCGGCTGGAGTCGGCGACCTGCCTGGCCGCGCGGCTGGCGGTCATCGAGGCCTCGAGGAAGTCGACCTCGGTGCGCGGGGTCATGACCTCGCGCACCTCACGTTCGCCGGCCCGGAAGACCTCGTCGATGAGCCGGCGCTCGTCGGTGGTGAGCGACTCGTGCGCGGCGACCAGGTCGCGCAACTCCTCCTGGCTGATCGACTCCCCGCTGAGCTTGGGGTCGCCGCCGAGGAGCCGCACCAGCAGGTTCGTCGACTTCGACAGCAGCCAGATGACCGGACGGGAGAGCGCCGCGATCCGGTTCAGCGGCGAGGCGACGATCAGGGAGAAGCCCTCGGCCCGCTGCAGCGCCAGCCGCTTCGGGGTCAGCTCGCCGACCACCAGGGACAGGTAGCTGATCGCGATGGTGACGAGGACGAGGGCGAGGGTGACGGCCAGCCCCTGCCGCAGGCCCAGGCCGACCAGCCAGTCGGCCACCGGCGCGGACAGGGTGCTGGCCCCGAAGGCCGCGGAGAAGAACCCGGCGACCGTGACGCCGACCTGGACCGCGGCCAGGAACCGGTTGGGGTCGCTCAGCAGCTTCTGGACCGCCCGGCCGCGTCGTCCCCGCTCGGACAGCGCCCTGACCTGCGACTCACGCAGCGACACGAGGGCGATCTCGGCCCCGGAGAAGGCGCCGCCGATCAGCACGAAGACGACGACCATGACGATGTTGAGCCAGACGTCGCTCACCGGCGGCGCGCTCCTCAGGGGTTTCGAGAGGGTGGTGCGGACCCCCTCCATGCTGCCCGCGTTCGTCGCCGGTGCCCACCAGGCGCAGGACCGGGCCGGTCACACTCCGCTGCGTGTGAGGTCGGTCACCTCCCCGTGACGGTGACGCTCCGCGTACGGCTACTCTCTCCAAGGTAACGATTCGTGATCTAGCAACTCGTGAGGTCGACACCCCGTGCACCACATGCCGGCGGGTCCCCCGCTCTTCGCCCGCCTCGCGGCCTTCCTCGGCCGGTGGGCACGCCGTCTGCGGCGCACGTTCGCGCTCCGGGGCCGGGTGCTGCCGGTGCTGCTCGTCGTCGGTGCCGTGGCCGTGGTCGCCCTGGCGGTGCCGATGGCGTCGCGGGCGTTGACCGCCCCCTCGGCGCCCGTGGCGCTGGAGTCGTCCGCCTCGTCGTCCCCGGGCTCGTCGTCGGGCTCGGCGCGGCGCACCAGCGGGTCGGTGCAGATGGGCGTGGACGGCGCCCCGGCCCAGGACGCGACGGGGACGCCGACCGCGCCGGGCACGACCGAGCCGCCGGCTTCCTCCGCCGGGGCGGGCTCGGCGTCGTCGACGACCGGCGGGTCGGCGGATGAGGGCTCCTCCACCGCCGGATCGTCGGCCGGTGGTGCGCCGTCCGGCGGGTCGTCCTCCTCGGCCGCGGGTTCGCCGCCCTCGGCCGGGTCGTCCTCGGCGGGGCGGTCGACGACCTCCTCCCCCGCCGATCCGCCCGCGCCGTCCCGCTCGGCCCCGGCATCGGACCCCGCGCCCGCCGATGCGCCCGTCGCTCCGCCGGTCGCCACGGCCTCGCCCGGCGTCGAGGGCGAGGTGCTGGCGCTGGTGAACGAGGTCCGCGCCGCGGCCGGCTGCGAGCCGCTGGTCGCCGACGAGGGCCTGGCGGCGGTGGCCCGGGCGCACAGCGCCGACATGCGCGACCGCGACTTCTTCGACCACACCAATCCCGACGGGCTCTCCCCGTTCGACCGGGCGGAGAACGCCGGCATCACCTCCGCGCGGGCGGAGAACATCGCCCGCGGCCAGAGCGACGCCGCGGCGGTGATGGCCGACTGGATGGACAGCCCCGGCCACCGGGCCAACATCGTCGACTGCGAATTGCGCACCCTCGGCGTCGGCGTCGCCCGCGGGGACGGCAGCACCTGGTGGACCCAGCTCTTCGGCTCCTGACACCGCCGTGCAGAAGATCAGCACGGGTGGGCGGCTGTGTCCCCGCTGGGGAGGCAGCCATCCAGCCGTCGTGATCACGCGGCCAGAGCAGCAGCCACCCGGGCCAGCAGGTCAGCGGGACGACGGAGGTCCGCCGCGGTCACGAAGAGCACTCGCCAGCCCGCCGCGAGCAGCCGATTGAGGCGCTGGCGGTCCTTGGCGAACTGGCCGGGCTCGGCATGCCAGAGACCGTCGTACTCCAGCGCCAGCCTGTGCTCGGGCCAGGCGAAGTCCACCCGAGCGACCAGGCGGCCCTCGTACCGCACCCGGTACTGCGCAACGGCCATGGGCAGCCCGGACCGCTGCAACAGCAATCGCACCCGGGTCTCCTGCGGCGACTCCGCCAGCCCGTCGGCGAGTGCCGCGACGTCCCGGGCCTGCCGGCTGCCGCGACACCGTGGCAGCGCAGCAGCCCCGCGCCGCACCGCTGCGAGGTCGGACACTTCCGCGTTCACCAGCTGATCCAGCAGCACGACCGCGTCGTCCAGCGGGCCGCGGCGGATGAGATCCAGCGCCGTCCGGGTGCCACCGGTCCACCGGAGCTCTCCGTCGGTCAGCAGCTCACTGGCGGTGGGGGCCGTGCGACAGAGGATCCCGGGAGCCGGGTCCCAGCGGACTCCGGGCGGCAGCACCACCTCGACCGGGTCGTCCGGCCCCGCCAGATGCCGGGCTCCTGAGAGCACGGCCGCTGTCCGGCCGCCGAGCACGGCTGCCGGCGGAGCGACGAGAGCCACTCCGCGGGCGTGCAGGCGGTGGGTCACCGGCAGGTCGACGTCGGCGTAGACGTCGTGACGCAGCCGCCGCCACGCGGCACTGCGCAGCTGGGCCCGGCTGAGGAGTCCGGCG
>DATAAV010000039.1:0-3084 GCA_036259935.1 Geodermatophilus sp.
TCACGCGTTCCTGCTGATCCAGATGCTGCACCGGGTGGATGCGGTCACCGCCGACATCGCCACCGTGCAGGACCGGATCGACGCCCAGACCGGCGAGCTGGCGCCCGCGGTCGCCCGGCTCGATGCGATCCCGGGCGTGGGACCGGTCGCCGCGCAGATGATCCTGGCCGAGATCGGCACCGACATGGCCCGCTTCCCGACCCCCGGCCATCTGGCTTCCTGGGCTCGCTTCGCCCCGGCAGTCAACGAGTCCGCCGGCCGCCCCAAGGGCAGCGCCGGCACCGGGAACGGCAACCGCTACCTGGCCCGGATCCTCGGCGAGGCCGCGGTCAGCGCCGCCCGCACCGATACCTTCGCTCGGCGAGCGGTACCGGCGGATCGCCCGCCGCCGCGGCAGGAAGCGGGCGATCGTGGCGATCGGCCGCTCGATCCTGGTCATCGTCTGGGCGCTGCTCTCCGACACCGAGGCCCAGTTCGTCGACCTCGGCCCGGACCACTACGCCTCCCGCACCAACCCCGGACGCAAGGTCCACCAACACGTCCGCGAACTGCAGGCCCTCGGCTACTCGGTCACCCTCAACCCCGCGGCCTGACCAGCGTGGCTGGGGATTTTCGGATTAGCCGCCCTCAGGGCGAAGGTCGCCTGACGGGGTACTGGCCTCCGTACGCCGACGTCAGGGTCTTGGGCGTGCCGTGCCATGAACGCTCAGGGGTGGCGGTCAGGGCTTACTCGAGCGGGATCTGGCCCGTGTGGAGGAGGCGGTCGGCGACGTCCCGCAGCCTGGTCTTCGTGGTCATCGCGACCTGTGCGAGGAACTGGAACGCCTGGTCGGCGGTCAGCTGGTAGCGCTCCATCACGACGCCTTTGGCCTGGTCGATGATCGCCCCGGCCTCCAGCGCCGCCTGCAGGCTGTTATCCACGGCCCCGGCATCCTCGTCACACAGGTGCGCGGCGGCGACCGCGACGTAGGGCGCGAACTTGGTGGCGACCGACCGGCTGTCCTGGTCGAAGGCGTTCGGTTCTCGGGCGTAGATGTTCAAAGCTCCGTACACGCCCTCGTTGATCGGCAGCGGCACCGACAGGGAGCTGCGGGCGCCGCGCTCAGCGGCGCGCTGCACGTAGTCCGGCCAGCGGGTCTCCGTCCGCGTGTCGGCGATCTCGGTCAGTTCCCCGGAGCGGGCCGCGTGCAGGCAGGGGCCATGGCCGCGCTCGTACTGGCGCTCGTCGCAGTGCAGCGCCAGCCGACCGGTGTAGACCACCGTGCCCGGCTGGTCGTTGATCAGTAGAGACACCGAGAGCTCCGGGTGACCCGGCATGGCCTTCTTGGTCAGGTCGGCGGCGGTCTGGAGCAGGGACTCCATGGAGTGCTCGCGCGGGGCCAGCCGGCCCAGTTGCTCCAAGGCCTCGGTCGCGTCCGCGGGGGCCGATTCCTCTTCGGTGGACATGGCGGCAGCCTCCGGTCTGGATGAACCGGGGGCGGGCAGCGTCCTCGGCTCTACGAACCCCGCTGCTCGTGTGTGGGTACGCCGCTGCTGGACCACGATCGACGCCGGCAGTCACCGCGCCTGAACGCGACCGTACGCGCCCCGTCGGACCGTTGACAGCCGAGCAGCGCGGCATTGTTTGGCATGCACCTCCCCAGCGCTTCCTACCGCCGGCGGCTCCCGGTCGGCGGCTGACCATGAACGGGTCAGCGTCCGGGTAGTGCCGCGACCGGGTAGTGCTCACGCTTGCTGCAAGCCGCGACCCCGACCCTGAAGCCGCCTTCAGGGCCAGGTGTTGGGCACGGCGTTAGCCGGGCGCGTCGGCCGCCGGACGCGCTGGGGACGCCGTCCCCGCCCGGACCCAGAGCAACCGGAGCCCCACCACCTGGATCCCGACCAGGAGCGCGACGGGCACCAGGTACCACGCCCCCAGGTCGAACCGGATGGTGACCGCGAGCCCGGCGAGCCCCAGGACCATCAGGGCGAGGGCGAGCCGGCCGGCGGCGCCGCGGAACGGCCGGTGCCGCGAGCACAGCAGGACCGGCACCGGCAGCCAGGTGGCGAGGACGATGACGACGCCGATCAGGTCCGGCGCCGACGGGCCGTGGGTCTGGCTGAACGAGAAGATCCGCGGCCCGGTGTCGGGCAGGGCGATGACCGCGGTGCCGACCACGGATCCCGCGACCCACAGCAGCGACCGGCGGCGCACCGTCCGGCGGACGGCGTCCCCTCCCCCGCGGAGGTCCATCCGCGCATGCTGACAGAGAGACGGAGCCCGGGGCGGTCCTCGCGGCGCCGACGGGACCGGGCACCGGGAGGACCGATGCGCCTGCAGGTCGACGAGCACGTCGCGGCACCCCCGGCGGACGTCTTCCGGTTCGTGGCCACGGACCACTTCCGCAACCACCCGACGTGGGACCCGGCGGTCGTCGAGCTGACGCCCACCTCGGCCGGACCGATGGGGCGCGGGTCGACCGCCCGCCTGGTCCGCAGCGAGCGGGGCAGGCGCATCGAGGGCACGGTCACCGTGACCGGGTACGAGCCCGACCGCACCTTCGCCGCCGTCGCGGAGTTCGGGCCGTTCCGGCTCGGTCAGCGGGCCATGTGCACCCCCGCTCCGGACGGCGGCACGCGGCTGGCCCTGACGATCGACACGCGGGCCTCGGGTCCGGTCCGCCTGCTGCTGCCACTGATGCGGCGACGGTTCCGGAGGACGATGCGCGAGAGCCTGCGGTCGATCAAGCGGTCGGTCGAGGCCGGAGCGTCCGCCTGATCCGGTCCGGGACGGAGCGGGAGAGCCGCGGCCGGGTGCCCGACGGAGCGGCCGGCGGCACGTGCTCCGCCAGCACGCCGAGGCCGATGATCCGGGCCGGGATCCCCTGCAGGGCGGGCTGGCGCTGCGCCAACCGGAGCACGGCCGGCGTGCCGACCGGCTGGTCGCCGGCGAGGACGCGGGTGAGGAACCGCTGCTGGATCTGCCGCTGCAGCAGCTGGGTGAGGACCGTCGGCAGCAGGCGGCGGCGCCGGACCCGGGCCAGGTCCCTCGGGGTGGGGCCGCTTCTCGCGAAGGCGGGGGCGAGCAGCCGGGCGGCGGCCGCG
>DATAAV010000040.1:0-11626 GCA_036259935.1 Geodermatophilus sp.
GCGTGCCGCGCGAGTGGTGAGCGCCGGTCAGGCCGGAGCAGGGACCTTGTCGTCGAGGCCGTTGGCCTCCCGGATGACGTCGACGATCTGGCCCATGATGTCGGTGAGCCCGAAGTCCTTCGGGGTGAACACCCGGGCCACGCCCTGCTCCCGCAGCCGCCGCGCGTCGCTGTCCGGCACGATCCCGCCCACGACCACCGGGACGTCGTCCAGGCCGGCCTCCCGAAGCCCGCGCAGCACCGCCGGCACCACCTGCAGGTGCGAGCCGGAGAGCACCGACAGGCCGACGACGTGCACGTCTTCCTCGACGGCCGCCGACACGATCTGCGCCGGGGTCAGCCGGATGCCCTGGTAGATCACCTCGAAACCGGCGTCCCGGGCCCGGACGGCGATCTGCTCGGCACCGTTGGAGTGCCCGTCGAGGCCCGGCTTGCCGACCAGGAAGCGCAGCCGGCCGCCGAGCTCCTCCCCGGTGGCGCGCACCCGCTCGCGCACCCGGGTGAGGGTCTCGTCGGCCTCGCCGCCGCCGGTCGCCGCGGCCACGCCCGTGGGCGCCCGGTACTCGCCGAAGACCTCCCGGAGCACGCCGGCCCACTCCCCCGTCGTCACGCCGGCGCGGGCGCAGTCGAGGGTGGCGGCCATGAGGTTGGTGTCGGTGCCGGCCGCCTCCCGCAGTGCGTCCAGCGACCGCTTCACCGGCTCGGGGTCCCGCTCGGCCCGCCACTTCCGCACCGCCTCCTGGGCGGCGGCCTCCACCGCGGGGTCCACGACCTGGATGGCGGCGTCGAGATCGGCCAGCAGCGGGTTGGGCTCGGTGGCCTGGAACTTGTTGACCCCGACGACGATCTCCTCACCGCTCTCGATCCGCCGGCGCCGCTCGGCCAGCGAGGCGACCAGCTGGCCCTTCATGTAGCCGGATTCGACGGCGGCCACCGCGCCGCCCATCTCCTCGACCCGGGCCATCTCCTCCCGGGCGCCCTCGAGGAGTTCGGCGACCTTCTTCTCCACGACCACCGAGCCGGTGAACAGGTCCTCGTACTCCAGCAGGTCGGTCTCGTAGGCCAGCACCTGCTGCAGCCGCAGCGACCACTGCTGGTCCCACGGCCGGGGCAGCCCCAGCGCCTCGTTCCAGGCCGGCAGCTGGACGGCGCGGGCCCGGGCGTCGCGGGACAGGGTGACCGCGAGCATCTCCAGCACGATCCGCTGGACGTTGTTCTCCGGCTGCGCCTCGGTCAGGCCCAGCGAGTTGACCTGCACCCCGTAGCGGAACCGCCGGTGCTTGGGGTCCTGCACCCCGTAGCGCTCCCTCGTCAGCTCGTCCCAGAGCTGGGTGAAGGCGCGCATCTTGCACATCTCCTCGATGAAGCGCACGCCCGCGTTGACGAAGAAGGAAATGCGGGCGACGACCTCACCGAAGCGCACCTGCGGCACCTGGCCGGAGTCGCGCACCGAGTCCAGGACGGCGATCGCCGTGCTCATCGCGTAGGCGATCTCCTGCACCGGCGTCGCACCGGCCTCCTGCAGGTGGTAGCTGCAGATGTTGATCGGGTTCCACTTGGGCATGGCCGTCACCGTGTAGGCGACCATGTCGGTGATCAGCCGCATCGACGGCCCGGGCGGGAAGACGTAGGTCCCGCGGGACAGGTACTCCTTGATGATGTCGTTCTGCGTCGTGCCGGCGAGCTTGCTGACGTCGTGACCGTGTTCCTCGGCGACGGCCTGGTAGAGCGCCAGCAGCCACATCGCCGTGGCGTTGATCGTCATCGACGTGTTCATCTCGTCGAGCGGGATGCCGTCGAAGAGGGCGCGCATGTCGCCGATGTGGGTGATCGGGACGCCGACCTTGCCCACCTCACCGGCGGCGAGCTCGGAGTCGGGGTCGTAGCCGGTCTGCGTCGGCAGGTCGAAGGCGACCGACAGGCCGGTCTGGCCCTTGGCGAGGTTGCGCCGGTACAGGGCGTTGGACTCGGCCGGCGAGGAGTGTCCGGCGTAGGTGCGCATGACCCAGGGGCGGTCGCGCTCCTTCGGCGCTGAAGGGAACGGCATGCCGCCGAAGTCTAGGGCGGTTACTCATCGGTAGGAGCACCGGCCGGGGGCCCCGCCGGTGGCACACTCGCAGACGGCAGACGGGAGGACGCCGTGCCGATCGGGGTGGGCAGCGGCCTGCACCCTCTGGTGGGCCCGGTCATCGCGCTGACCGCCGTGGGCCTCCTCGCCCTGTTCCTGCGCTGGGCCTTCGGCACCGGCCGCGGCCGCCCGCCGGCACCCGCCGACGACGGCCTGCTCGTCCCCGTGGCGACGGTGTCCCGCCGGGAGACGGCCCTCGAGCTGCGGGCGTTCCTCTCCGACGCCGGCATCCGCTCGACGATCCGCTCCCCGGCCGCGCACCGGGCCGACGTCCTGGTGTTCCCGGAGGACGCGGCCCGCGCCCGGGCGCTGGCGGCGACGTTCGCGTCGGGCGGCTGAAGAAGGACCCTCGTGCCCCCCGTGCCTCGCTCCGCTCGGCTCGGGGCCCTGCACGAGGGCCGTTAGGCGGGGCGCTCCACCCGCTCGATCCGCACCCCGAGGCCGCGCAGCTGCTCGACGAAGTCGGGATAGCCGCGGTCGACGTGGTGCACGTCCTGCACCTCGGTGACCCCGTCGGAGACCAGGCCGGCCAGCACCAGCCCCGCCCCCGCCCGGATGTCGGTGGCCAGCACCGGTGCGCTGGAGAGCCGCTCCCGGCCGCGCACCACGGCGTGGTGACCGTCGGTCCGCACCGACGCCCCCAGGCGCACCAGTTCGTTCACGAACATGAACCGGCCCTCGAACACGTTCTCGGTGATCAGGGCGGTGCCGCTGGAGACCGCGGCCAGGGCCACCGCCATCGGCTGCAGGTCGGTGGGGAAACCGGGATAGGGCAGGGTGACGACGTCGACGCAGCGGGGGCGGCCGTCCATGGCCACCCGCACGCCCTCGGGCAGCACCTCCACGGTGGCGCCGGCGTCGGCGAGCTTGTCCAGCGGCACCGTGAGGTGGTCGGCGACGGCCCGCTCGATGACGACGTCCCCGCGGGTCATCACCGCGCCGATGGCCCAGGTGCCGGCGACGATCCGGTCGGGCACCGTCGTGTACGTCACCGGCCGCAGCCCCGGGACCCCCTCGACGGTGATCGTCGAGGTGCCGGCGCCCTCGATGCGGGCGCCCATCACCGACAGCATGGCGCAGAGGTCGACGATCTCCGGCTCCCGGGCGGCGTTGTCCACGACGGTGGTGCCCTCGGCGAGCACCGCGGCCATCACCAGGTTCTCGGTGGCGCCGACCGAGGGGAAGTCCAGCCAGATCGAGGTGCCCACCAGCCGTGGCGCGGTGGCCACCAGGAAGCCGTGCTCGCTGACGATGGTGGCGCCGAGCCGCTCCAGCCCGGAGATGTGCATGTCCAGGCCGCGGGAGCCGATCGCGTCGCCGCCGGGCAGCGCCACCCGCGCCGTGCCGCAGCGGGCCACCAGCGGCCCCAGGACGCTGATCGAGGCCCGCATCTTGCGGACGAGGTCGTAGTCGGTCTCGGTCGACGGGGCCTCGGGGACGTCGACGACCACCCGCCCGCCGCCACCGGCCCCGGGGGTGCGCTCGTAGGTGACCTCGCAGCCGAGCCGGCGCAGCACCTCGCTCATGATCGCCACGTCGAGGATGTCGGGGACCTCGTCGATGGTGGTGCGGCCCGCGGCGAGCAGGGCGGCGGCCATGAGCTTGAGCGCGCTGTTCTTCGCGCCCGTGACGCGGACCCGCCCGGTGAGGGCCGTGCCCCCGGTCACCTCGAAGCACTCCACCGGGTCACCCTACGGGCAGCCCCGACGCGCCCACGGGAGCGCCTAGGCTCCCCGCATGACCGTCCGGCTCACCCGCATCTACACCAGGACCGGCGACGCCGGTCAGACGCATCTGGGCGACATGAGCCGGGTGGCCAAGACCGACGCCCGCCTGGTCGCCTACGCCGACGTCGACGAGGCCAACAGCGTGCTGGGCGTGGCCCTCGCCCTCGGTTCCCCCGCGCCGGAGATCGCCGACCTGCTGCGCAGCGTGCAGAACGACCTGTTCGACGTGGGCGCGGACCTGTCGACGCCGATCGTCCCGGACCCCGAGTTCCCGCCGCTGCGGGTGACCGCGGCCTACACCGAGCGGCTGGAGGCGGCCTGCGACACCTACAACGCGCCGCTGCCCAAGCTGACCAGCTTCGTCCTGCCCGGGGGCACGCCGCTGGCGGCGCTGCTGCACCAGGGGCGGGTGGTGGTGCGGCGGGCCGAGCGCAGCGTGTGGGCGCTCATGGCCGCCGACGGGGAGCGGACCAACCCCGAGACCGCCCGCTACCTCAACCGGCTCTCGGACCTGCTGTTCATCCTGGCCCGGGTCGCCAACCCCGACGGCGACGTGCTGTGGGAGCCGGGGGCGCACAGCGGCGTCCACGCCCAGCGCGCGCCCCGCGAGGGCTGATCGCGGCCCCCTGCAGGGTCCCGCCGCGAGCCTGCGAGCGGTGGGGGCAGGGGTCCTTTTTCAGCGCACCGGCGGCGCGGATTCCACCCAGGAGAGGAAGCCGGTCACCGAGGAGGGGTCCATCGCCAGCTCCTGCCGGCCGGTGGTCGTCTCGCAGGAGAGGACGACGACGTCCTCGGGGAGCGAGACGTCGTCCCGGCCCGCCCGGCGCCGGCCCTCCACGACCAGCTGGGTGCGGCACAGCCGCTGCTGCGGGCGCACCGACAGCGACAGCGCCCGGTACCACAGCAGCACGTCGTCGCCGTACCAGGCGACCCCGACCGACCAGCGGGGCGACCCGGCCGGGCGCAGCCACATGGTCACCGCGCCGAGGCCGGAGAGCAGGAACCGCCGGCGGAGCAGGAACGCGACCACCAGCACGACCAGGAGCACCCCGGCCAGGACGAGCAGTGCGGTGGTCATCCTGCGTCCCGAGGCATCAGGGCGGAACCGGCCGGTGCGGCCTCAGGCGTCCTGACCGGCGGCCCGCAGCCGGGACTGGGCACGGCGGGCGGCGGCGAGGGCTTCAGGGTCCTCACCGGCGGCCTGGGCGCGGCGCAGTGCCTCCCGGGCACGCTCGACGTCGATCTCGGTGGAGAGCTCGGCGGTCTCGGCGAGGATCGACACCCCCCGGTCGGTCACCGACAGAAAGCCGCCGTGGGCGGCCACGACCATGTCCGCGCCCTCGGTCGTGCGGATGGTCACCACGCCCCCCTCGGCGAGCTGCCCCAGCAGAGGGGCGTGCCCGGGCAGGACGCCGAGCTCGCCCTCCGTCGTCCGGGCGATGACCATCCTGGCCTCGCCGGACCAGATCTTCCGCTCGACGGCCACCAACTCGACCTGCAGGGTCGCCACGACACTCCTCGAGGTCCACCGACGGACGGTGCTGGGACGCCGGCCCGGAAACGGGCGCGACGACGGGTCGGCACCACTCTAACGGCGGGGCACCGGACACCTCCCGCCGAGCCCGCCCCGCGGACCCGACGAGCCGGTGTCGGCCTCAGGCGGCGCGGCGGTAGAGCAGGGTCCAGCGACCCAGTCGGACCCACGGATGACGGACGCAGGACCGCGGGGCCCATTCCTCGGTGACGAAGGGCCGGTTGCCCGCGTAGGGCAGCGACGCCGAGGGCGGCCAGGTCCACCCCGGGTCGGCCACCGCACCGGCCGTCGCCGTCGAGCCGGCCATGCGGACGACTCCGACGTCCCATCCCGCGTTGCTGCGTCCGTCCACCATCGTCTCCCGCGCGACGCCCGGGCCGTCCGGGCGCTCACCTGCATTTCGGCAGGCAGCATGCCGAGGTTGAGCCCTGCGGCACAGGGGGTCCTCCCCCCAGGTTCGCGCCTGCCGCGGGGGGACGACTCCCCTGTTCCCCGCAGCGTCCGCGGGCTCGGGCGGGTCAGCCCCGCTTGAGCTTGTCGGCGTTGCGCTCGAGGTCCTCGAGGCCACCGCACATGAAGAAGGCCTGCTCGGGGACGTGGTCGTACTGGCCCTCGGTCAGCGCCTTGAAGGCCTGCAGCGTCTCCGACAGCGGGACGAACGAGCCCGGCTGCCCGGTGAACGCCTCGGCGACGAACATGTTCTGGGAGAGGAACCGCTCGATGCGCCGGGCCCGGTTGACGGTGACCTTGTCCTCCTCGGAGAGCTCGTCGATGCCGAGGATGGCGATGATGTCCTGCAGCTCCTGGTAGCGCTGCAGGATCTGCTTCACCGTCTGGGCGACCGAGTAGTGCTCCTGCCCGATGTACTGCGCGTCGAGGATCCGGCTGGTGGAGTCCAGGGGGTCCACGGCCGGGTAGATGCCCTTCTCCGAGATCGGCCGGGAGAGCACCGTGGTCGCGTCGAGGTGGGCGAAGGTGGTGTGCGGCGCCGGGTCGGTGATGTCGTCGGCGGGCACGTAGATCGCCTGGAGCGAGGTGATCGACCGGCCGCGGGTCGAGGTGATCCGCTCCTGCAGCTCCCCCATCTCGTCGGCCAGCGTGGGCTGGTAACCCACGGCCGACGGCATCCGGCCGAGCAGGGTCGAGACCTCGGAGCCGGCCTGCGTGAACCGGAAGATGTTGTCGATGAAGAGCAGCACGTCCTGGTTCTGCTCGTCGCGGAAGTACTCGGCCATGGTCAGCGCCGACAGCGCCACCCGGAGGCGGGTGCCCGGCGGCTCGTCCATCTGGCCGAACACCAGAGCGGTCGCCTCGATGACGCCGGACTCGGTCATCTCCGTGATGAGGTCGTTGCCCTCGCGGGTCCGCTCGCCGACGCCGGCGAACACCGACACACCACCGAACTCCTGGGCGACGCGGCGGATCATCTCCTGGATCAGCACGGTCTTGCCCACGCCCGCACCGCCGAACAGGCCGATCTTCCCGCCCGCGACGTACGGCGTGAGCAGATCGATGACCTTGATGCCGGTCTCGAGCATCTCCGTGCGGCCCTCGAGCTGGTCGAACCGCGGCGCGTGCCGGTGGATCGTCCAGCGCGGCGCGTCCAGGCCGTAGCCCGGAGTGTCGAGGCATTCGCCCAGGGCGTTCCACACGTGGCCCTTGGTGGCGTCGCCGACCGGCACGCTGATCGCGCTGCCGGTGTCGAGGACCGTCGCGCCGCGCACCAGGCCGTCGGTCGGCTGCATGGAGATGGTGCGCACGACGTTGTCACCGAGGTGCTGGGCCACCTCGAGGGTCAGCGTCTTGCCCAGGTCGGCCAGGGTGACGTCGACCTTCAGGGCGTTGAACAGGTCCGGCATCGCGTCGCGCGGGAACTCGACGTCGACGACCGGCCCGGTGACCCGGACGACGCGGCCGGCGGCGCCGTTCGTCCCCTGGATGCTCGGACGGTCCTCGGTCATGGTCATCTGTGCTGCTCTCCTGCCCTGAGGCTGCGGTGTTCCTGGTCTGTCGGTTCGGTCGTCGGCGACGACGGTCGGTGCATCAGTCGTCCGCGCTGGCCGACACGAGCGCGTCGGCACCGCCGACGATCTCGCTGATCTCCTGGGTGATCTCGGCCTGGCGGGCCTGGTTGGCCTGCCGGGACAGGTTCTTCGCCAGCTCCTCGGCGTTGTCGGAGGCCGACTTCATCGCGCGGCGACGCGACGCCGACTCGGAGGCGGCCGCCTCCAGCATCGCCGCGAAGATGCGGGTGGTGACGTACTTCGGCAGCAGCGCGTCCAGCAGGGCCTCGGCCGACGGCTCGAACTCGTAGGAGGTCGGCACCGCGGCATCGGACCGGACGCCGTGTTCGCGGTCCTCCCGCTCGTAGTCGAACTCCTCGACCTCCTCGACCTCCAGCGGGGCCATCCGCTTGGCGACGGGGACCTGCGAGAGCAGCGACCGGAACTCGGTGTAGACGATGTGCAGTTCGTCGACCCCGAGGATGCCGTCGGCACCGGGGTCACCTTCCTCGTCGTCCTCACCCGCGCTGAAGGCGTTGATGAGCACCTCGCCCACGGCCTGCGCGTCGGTGTAGTGCGGCTGCTCGGAGAAACCGGTGAAGGTCTGCTCCATCGCCCGGTGCCGGAAGGAGTAGTAGGTCTCACCCTTCCGTCCCACCACGTACAGCAGCGGCTCCTTGCCCTCCTGCCGCAGCAGGGAGAGCAGTTCCTCGGTGCGCCGCAGCACGTTGACGTTGTAGGAGCCGGCGAACCCGCGGTCGGAGGTGATCACCAGGACCGCCGCCCGCCGGGCGTTGGGCCGCTCGATCAGCAGCGGGTGGTCCAGCGACGCGGAGGACGCCAGCGCCGAGAGCACCCGGGTGATCTCCCGGGCGTAGGGCTTCGAGGCCTCCACCCGGGCCTGGGCGCGCACGATGCGGGCACCGGCGATCAGCTCCTGGGCCGAGAAGATCTTCTTCGTCGACCGGGTGGAGCGGATGCGGCGCCGCAGCGCGCGGAGGGAGCCGGCCATGGGTCAGGCGCTCCGCTTGACCTGGACGCGCTCCTGGCCACGCTCGGCCGCGTCCATGGCCTCCGCCTCGGGCTCGTTGATCTGCAGCGTCTCGCCCTCGGAGGTGGTGAACTGGCCGTAGAAAGCCTCGATGGCCCGCTCCAGGCTCTGCACCGCGTCCCCGCCGAGCGCCTTGGTCTGGCGGATCTCGTCGTAGATGCCGTTGTCACCGCGGGCGATGAAGTCGAGGAACTCGGCCTCGAACCGGCGTACGTCGGAGACCGGCACCCGGTCCAGCCTGCCGGTGGTGCCGAGCCACAGGGACACGACCTGCCGCTCGACGGGGTACGGCGAGTACTGGCCCTGCTTGAGCAGCTCGACCAGCCGCTGACCCCGCTCCAGGGTGGCCCGGCTGGAGGCGTCGAGGTCGGAGGAGAACGAGGCGAACGCCTCGAGCTCGCGGTACTGCGCCAGGTCCAGGCGCAGCCGGCCGGCGACGGACTTCATGGCCTTGATCTGGGCCGAGCCGCCGACCCGGGACACCGAGATGCCGACGTTGATCGCCGGACGGACACCGGAGTTGAACAGACCGGTCTCGAGGAAGATCTGCCCGTCGGTGATCGAGATGACGTTGGTCGGGATGTAGGCCGACACGTCGTTGCCCTTGGTCTCGATCAGCGGCAGGCCGGTCATCGAGCCCGCGCCCAGCTCGTCGGAGAGCTTGGCGCAGCGCTCCAGCAGCCGGGAGTGCAGGTAGAACACGTCGCCGGGGTAGGCCTCGCGGCCCGGCGGACGGCGCAGCAGCAGCGAGACGGCCCGGTAGGCCTCCGCCTGCTTGGACAGGTCGTCGAAGACGATCAGGACGTGCTTGCCCTGGTACATCCAGTGCTGGCCGATCGCCGACCCGGTGTAGGGGGCGATGTACTTGAAGCCTGCGGTCTCGGAGGCGGGGGCGGCGACGATCGTCGTGTACTCCATCGCGCCGGCCTCCTCGAGGGCGGTGCGGATCGAGGCGATCGTGGAGCCCTTCTGGCCCACGGCGACGTAGATGCAGCGGACCTGCTGCTTCGGATCGCCGGTGGCCCAGGCCGCCTTCTGGTTGATGATCGTGTCGGTGACGACCGCCGTCTTGCCCGTCTGCCGGTCGCCGATGACCAGCTGACGCTGACCCCGCCCGATCGGGGTCATGGCGTTGATCGCCTTGATGCCGGTCTGCAGCGGCTCGTGCACCGACTGCCGCTGGACCACGGTCGGGGCCTGCAGCTCCAGCGCGCGGCGCGCGGTGGTCTCGATCGGGCCGGCGCCGTCGATCGGGTTGCCCAGCGGGTCCACGACGCGGCCGAGGTAGCCGTCGCCGACGGGCACCGAGAGCACCTCGCCGGTGCGGCGGACCTGCTGGCCCTCCTCGATGCCGGAGAAGTCACCCAGGACGACGACACCGACCTCGCGCACGTCCAGGTTCAGGGCCAGGCCGCGGACGCCGCTCTCGAACTCGAGCAGCTCGTTGGTCATGACCGAGGGCAGGCCCTCGACCCGGGCGATGCCGTCGCCGGCCTCGGTGACGATCCCGACCTCTTCGCGGGAGACGTCCGGGGAGTACTCGGAGACGTAGTTCTGGATGGCACTGCGGATCTCGTCTGCGGAGATCGTCAGCTCGGCCATGGGTGGCGTCCTCTTCCCTGCTGGCTGGTGTCTGTGTGCTGGACTGGAGGGCTCGGGGCGGGGCTCGTCGCGGTCAGCGGACCAGACCGCGGCCGGCGTCCTCGAGGCGGTGGGCGATGCTGCCGTCGATGACCTCGTCACCCACGCGGACGACCAGGCCCCCGAGGACGTCGGGATCGACGGTGACCTGCAGCCCGATCGTCCGCCCGTAGAGGCGGCTGAGCACGCCGCTGAGCCGCTGCTCCTGAGCGGGGGTCAACGCCACGGCGCTGGTCACGTGCGCGACCCACCGGCCGCGGCGGCCGGCGGCCACCTCGGAGAGCCGCTCGATGACCGTCTCCGCGTTGCCGATGAACCGCCCGGTCAGGTGGTTGCGCAACAGCATCGCGGTGACCGGGCTGACCCGTCGCGACAGCAGCCGGTCCAGCAGCGCCGTCTTGCCCTCCACCGGGGCGGTGCGGTCGGAGAGCACCCGCGAGAGCTCGCGGTCCCCGGCCACGATCCGCCCGAAGCGGAACAGGTCGTCCTCGACGCCGTCGAGCTCCCCGCGCGCGGCCGCGGCGTCCAGCGCGGCCTCGGTGGCGAGGGTCTCGGTGCCCTGCACCAGGTCGACCGGTCGGGACCAGCGCTGGTGGGCGACGGTCTCCACGACGTCGATCGCCGTCGCCGACAGCCGGGCACCGAACAGCCGGCGGGCCAACCCGGCCCGGTTGGCCGGCTTGACCGCGGGGTCGGACAGGGCCCGGCGCAGGCCGATCTGCTGGTCGAGCAGCCGCGCGACCGCGAACAGCTCGTCGGCCAGGCCGAGGAGGGCGTCCCCGGTGGCCCCGCGGGTCCGCTCGGCTGGAGGCGTCCATCAGCGGTTGCCCTCCGGGGCGTACACGGTGCTGCCGGTGCGACCGTCGGGCGAGCCGGCGGCCATGCGCTCGAGCTGGTCGAGGAACCGGTCCACCGTGCCCCGGCGACGGGCCTCGTCCTCGAGGGACTCGCCGACCACGCGGCCGGCGAGGTCGACGGCGAGTGCGCCGATCTGGCCGCGCAGCTCGGTGAGCGCCTGCTGCCGCGAGGCCGCCAGCTGCTCCTCGCCGCGGGCGACGATGCGCGCGGACTCCTCCTGGGCCTGGGCCCGCAGCTCCTCGAGGATCTGCTGGCCCTCCGCCCGGGCCTGGTCGCGGATCTGCGCGGCCTCGGTGCGCGCCTCGGCGAGTTGAGCGCGGTACTGCTCGAGCGCCGCCTGGGCCTCGGCCTGCATCGCCTCGGCACGCTCGATCCCGCCCTCGATCGCCTCGCGGCGGGCGCGGAAGACCTGCTCGAAGCGCGGTGCGACGAACTTGAACAGCACCAGGAGGACGATGCCGAAGGCGATCAACCCGATGATGATCTCGCCCAGGGGCGGGAGCAGCGGGTTGTGTTCCTCCGCGCCGAAGATGTCCATGATCAGAGTGTCCCTGTCTCGAGTAAGAACCCGCACCCGGGGTTACGGATCAGGTGCCGAAGACGAAGGGGACGACGAAGCCGATCAGCGCGAGCGCCTCGGAGAGGGCGAACCCCAGGAACGCGTAGGTGCGGGTCAGGCCGGCGG
>DATAAV010000041.1:0-32774 GCA_036259935.1 Geodermatophilus sp.
CGACACATGTCGTGAGACATCACTGCGACAGATGTCCGGAGACAGAACACGCGGAGAACGCGTCCCTGGCACTCCACTCGGGTTCGGTCAGCGCCTGCGGCGGGCTCTCCGCAGTTCGTTGACCAGGAGCGCCACCCCGCCGCCGATCAGCAGCAGCCACAGCAGGCCGCCGTCGGCCACCACTTCCAGCGGGAACGTCGCCCCGGCCATGACCACGATCGCCAGGACGACGAACAGCAGGCCCGGGACCAGCGCGGTGAGGTCGGGACGGCGGACGTCGGGCCGCTGCGGGGGCCGGGGCGGGTCCTCGAGCTCCAGCGCGTGGATCTCCTGCCAGGCGGTGGGCGTGGTCGGGAACTGGCTGTAATCGGGCTCGCGGTAGTCAGACACGGGACACCTCCACGTCACCGATGCCGGCGTCGATGGTGAGCACGATCTCGGGGTCGCCGTCGCCGGTCCATGCCGCCGACCCGGTGCCGGGGTAGAAGCCGCCGTCGCTGTCCTCGCCGAAGACCTCGACCTGGCCGATGCCGCTGTCCACGTCGATGCGCACGTCGGCCGAGCGGGGCACGAGGACCTCGACGTCGCCGACGCCGGCGTCCAGCCGGGTGGTCACCGGCCGGTCCAGGTCACTGACGTCGAGGTCGGACAGGTCGAGGGTCACGTCGCCGACACCGCCGTGGTACATCGGTCGGACCGCGGCGGCCGACGTCGGGTGGTAGGTGCGGTCGCCCATCTGGCGGTCCATGCCCCGCCACGGCAGCGAGGACGCCGCGATCAGCGCGACCGACAGGACCACGCCGAGGCCGATCAGCCCGGCCTTGGCCCCCCGCCCGCCGAGGAAGGCGGTGGCGACCAGGCCGAGGCCCACCATCAGCAGCGCGGTGCCGAGGAAGCCGCGCGGGCCCAGGTCGACGTCGGTGAACCGGCTGACCAGCACCAGCAGGCCGACGACGATCAGCAGCCCGGCGACGGTCACCCGGGCGACGGGTGAGCGCGGACCGGCCGGCGGGCGGTCCGCGTCCGTGCGGCTCGCCGGGCCGGCCGGCATGAGCACCCACAGCAGCAGGTAGACCAGCACGCCGGTGCCGCCGGCGAAGGCCAGGGCGACGAAGCCGACCCGCCACAGGAGCGCGTCGATGCCGCTGTACTCGGCCAGGCCACCCGCGACACCGCCGATGACCCGGTCGGTGCGGCTGCGCCGCAGCGGGGGCCGGACCGGCGGACCGGGAGGAGGCGGCGGGACCTCGGCCGCCGAGGGGACGGACGGGGGAGGAGGGGGTGGAGCTGTGGTCATGGCAGAGAGCGTGGCGAGCGCACCCGCCTCCTGACCATCAGGGAAGGCCCCCATCCGACCCTGGTCCTCCGTCCAGGGTGATCACCGGTGTTCCGGCGGGGGGAGCCGGTGCGACGATCGGACCGTGACCATGTCGACCACCGGCGTGCCCGGGCCGCCCGCCGTGGGCGCCGGCACGCTGCCGCCCCGGCCGCCGCTGGCCCGTCCGCGGTCCGGGCGGCTGCTGGCCGGGGTCGCCGCGGGGACGGCGGCCCACCTGCGGCTGGACCCGCTGGTCGTCCGGGTGGCCTTCGTCGTCCTCGCCGTCACCGGCATCGGCGTCGTCGCCTACGCCCTGCTGTGGCTGTTCATGCCCGTGGCCGCCGTCGACGCGCCGGCGCCGGCCCCGACCGCGATGGAGCCCAGCCGCCGGCAGGCCGTCGGCCTGGCCCTGCTCGGCCTGGGCGCGCTCATCCTGGTCACCCGCCTGGCCACCTGGGGCAGCGCCGACCTGGTGCTGCCGCTGCTGCTGGTCGGCGTCGGGCTGGCAGTCATCTGGCGGCAGCTGGACACCGACCGCACGCTCACCCGGCCCGGCGTCCCCTGGGTGCTGGCCGGCGGGGTCGTCCTCGGCGCGGCCGGCGTGGTGCTGCTGCTGGCCACCACCGGGCAGCTGGCCAACGCCCGCAACGGCTTCGCCGCCACCCTGGTGATCCTGGTCGGCGTCGCTCTGGCCACCGCGCCGCTGTGGCGGCGGCTGCTGGAGTCGCGCGCGGCCGAGCGGACCGCCCGGATCCGCTCCGAGGAGCGGGCCGCCGTCGCCGCGCACCTGCACGACTCGGTGCTGCAGACCCTCGCGCTCATCCAGCGGCACGCCGACGACCCGCAGGCGGTGGCCCGGCTGGCCCGCGGCCAGGAGCGGGAGCTGCGCACCTGGCTCTACGAGCCGGAGAAGGCCACCGGCGGTACCTGGTCGGCGCTGGTGTCGGGGATGGTCGCGGAGGTGGAGGCCGACCACGAGCTCACCGTCGATCCGGTCGTGGTCGGCGACGCCCCGGTCGACGACGCGCTCGCGGCGCTCGGTGCGGCGACCCGGGAGGCGCTGCTCAACGCGGCCAAGCATTCCGGGGCGGCGTCGGCCGACCTGTACACCGAGGTGACCCCGGACCGGGTGGCGGTCTTCGTCCGCGACCGCGGCGCCGGCTTCGACCCCGCGACGGTGCCGGCCGACCGCCGGGGCCTGCGCGACTCGGTGACCGGCCGGCTGGCCCGGCTCGGCGGGACGGCGAACGTGCGCTCGGCGCCGGGGGAGGGGACCGAGGTGGAGCTGGTGCTGCCCCGGGAGGCGGCGTGACCGAGCCCGCGCCCGCGCCGCCGCGGGTGTTCGTCGTCGACGACCACGCGATGGTCCGGTCCGGGGTGCGCGCCGAGCTCGGCGACCGGGTGGCGGTGGTCGGCGAGGCCGCCGACGTCGCGGGGGCGGTCGAAGGGATCCGGGCCACCGTGCCCGACGTCGTCCTGCTCGACGTGCACCTGCCCGGGGGCGGCGGGCGGGCGGTGCTGGAGGCGCTGCGCGCGGAGCTGCCCTCGGTGCGCTGGCTGGCGCTGTCGGTGTCCGACGCCGCCGAGGACGTCATCGCCGTCATCCGCGCCGGCGCCCGCGGCTACGTCACCAAGACGATCTCCGGGCCCGACCTGCTGGCCGCCGTCCAGCGGGTGGCCGACGGCGACGTCGTCTTCAGCCCCCGGTTGGCCGGCTTCGTGCTCGACGCCTTCGCCGCGACCGGGACCCCGCCGCCCGCGCCCGCCGAGGACCCGGCGACCGACCCCGGGCTGGACCTGCTCAGCGCCCGCGAGCGGGAGGTGATGCAGCTGCTGGCCCGCGGCTACACCTACCGCGAGATCGGCCAGCGGCTGTTCATCTCGGTGAAGACGGTGGAGTCCCACGCCTCCAACGTGCTGCGCAAGCTGCAGCTGTCCAACCGCAACGAACTCACCCGCTGGGCGGCGACCAACCGGTTGTTGTAGGCGCGGTTGCGCCAAGAAGGACCGATCGAGCGCGGTGGATGCGTCCTTTCTGGCGCAACTGCACCGGAGTCATGCCGTGTGGACGACGTGGAAGGCCTCGGCCAGCCGGCCGTCGGGCAGGCCGAAGCGGCGGGCGATCTCGGCCATCCAGTCGGTCACGAACCGCTCCAGGTCGGGCACGTGGGCGACCTGGCTGACGTGGCTCTTCAGCGCGGCGAACTTCAGCTCCACGACGTCGGTGACGTCGACGGCGTGGTCGGCGCGCGGGCTGGCGTTCAGCCACACCTCCGACACCGTCCACGCCTCCAGCCCCTCGTCGGCGAGCAGCTCGGGGAACGCGAACGGGTTGCGCGCGTCCGGGTAGACCGCCCGCACCGTCGACTCACCGACGGTCAGGTGGTCGGGATGGCTGGCCCCGATGCGTTCCCAGAACCGCTCCGGGGAGTGGGTCAGCACGCGCTGCGGCCGCACCTGCCGGATCACCCGGCTGATGTCGCGGCGCAGGTCCAGGTTCAGCTCCAGCCGGCCGTCCGGGTGGCCGAGGAACCGGACGTCGCTGACGCCCACTGCGGCCGCGGCGGCCTCCTGCTCGGCCCGCCGCAGCGGCCCCATCCGGTCGCGCGGGGTGTCGTCGAAGCCGCCGGCGTCGCCGTCGGTGACGATGCAGTAGGTGACCGCGGTGCCGGC
The DNA here is from genome assembly GCA_036259935.1 of Geodermatophilus sp. GTDB lineage: Bacteria > Actinomycetota > Actinomycetes > Mycobacteriales > Geodermatophilaceae > Geodermatophilus. Next base: position 3,992 of record DATAAV010000041.1, read on the forward strand.
CGCCGTCCACGTGGCGACGGTGCCGACGCTGCCGAAGTCGACGTCGTCGGGATGGGCGAGCACGCACAGCGCGCGGTCGACGTGGTCGGCCGGTCTCCGGGGCGGGGTCACCCGCGGGAGCCTAGGAGGGCGCCCGCGATCCCTGCTCCCGGGAGGGCCTGGTCGGACCGGGAATCCGGCGCCGAGGTACCGGCGCGTCGGCCCCGGCGAACAGCGTGGCCGCCAGCTCCGTGCGCCCGGCCACCCCGGTCTTGGTGAAGACCTGCTTGAGGTAGTCCTGCACGGTGTACGGGGAGAGGAACAGCACCCCGGCGATCTCCGCGTTGGTCAGGCCGCGCGCGGCCAGCCGGGCCACGTCCCGCTCCCGCGCGGTCAGGCCGTGCGCGTCGGCCCACAGCTCGGCCACCTCGTGCGGCGGCGTGGGCTCGAGGATCACCGACACCAGGCCGGGACCGAGCCGCTCGGCGTGGACGGTGATCCACTCCCCGGTGCGGGTGCGCATGCGGGCCCGGCGGGGGCCCGCCGCGGGGTCGTGCCGGGCCGAGTGCGCGAGCGAGGCGATGGCGTAGGGCACCCCACCCGTGGTGCCGTCGTCGAGCTCGGCCAGCCGCCGGCGGGCCGAGCCGGTCGCGGAGTCGACGGTGACCTGCTCGGCGACCGTGCACAGCAGCAGCCCCGGCCCGTCGTCGGACCGTGCCGGGCTCTGCCCGAGGACGACGGTGCGGCGCAGCCCCTCGCCGACGACCGGAGCCACCGACGCCAGCAGCCCGGTCTCGGCGGGGGAGAAGTCCCGCTCGTCGCTGCCGCGGAACAGCGCCAGGACGCCCCAGGTTCCGCCGCCGCAGCGCAGGGGCACCCGCACCTCGTGCCGCACGCCGGAGGGCTCGAGCACGTCCCGGAAGCGGGCGCTGCGGCGCAGGTCCCCGCCCGTGGCCTCGGCCAGTGTCCGCACCCGTGCCGGCGGCCGGGCCAGCGTGCTCAGGGCGAGGAAGTCGGGGGTCGCGGCGTTCTCGATCTCCAGCAGCCGCGGCATCCGGACCACCGGCAGCCCCTCGTCGTGGTAGCCACCGGTGGGATGCCCGGTGGCCGGATCGATGGTGAGGCCGCACCACCGGTCGAACGGGACGACGCGGGTGAGGTGGCGAACCACGTCGCGTTCGAGGGCCAGGGGCGTGACCGCCCGCCGCCCCGCGTCGGCGATGGCGGCGCGCACGTCCCGGGCAGCGCTCCGGCGCATGGGCCCACCCTTCCACCGGGAGCTGCCCGCGGGCACCCCCTCGGTCCAGGGGTGGTCCGGTGCACCGGCCGCTCCGATGCTGCTCTCGTCCCGCGAGAGAGGAGCAGGCCATGTCCATGACCGTCCCCACGCCGCGCGTCACCGGGTTCTCCGGTGAGCTGCTGACCCCGGAGCACCCCGCCTACGAGCGGGTGCGGCGGATCTGGAACGGCTCGATCGACCGGCGTCCCGCGTTCATCGCCCGCTGCACGTCCACCGCGGACGTCGCCGCCGCCGTCCGTTTCGGCCGCCGGCACGACCTGCCGATCGCCGTCCGGGGCGGCGGGCACAGCATCCCCGGGCACTCGGTGTGCGAGGGCGGCCTGATGATCGATCTGCAGCCGATGAAGGAGATCGCCGTCGACCCCGACCGGCGCACCGCCGACGTGGCGCCCGGCGTGCTCTGGCAGGAGTTCGACGCCGCCGCCCAGCAGCACGGCCTCGCCACTCCCGGCGGGGAGGTCTCGGACACCGGCGTCGCCGGCCTCACCCTCGGCGGCGGCATCGGCTGGCTGTCGCGGCTCCACGGCCTGGCGGCCGACAACCTCCTGGCCGTCGAGCTGGTCACCGCCGACGGCGAGGTCGTGGCCGCTGACGACGACGCCGATCCGGAGCTCATGTGGGGGCTGCGCGGCGGCGGCGGCAACTTCGGCGTCGTGACCCGGTTCCGCTTCCGGCTGCACCCGGTGGGGCCGCTCTGGGGCGGGACGGTGCTGTTCCCCGGCTCCCGGGCGGCCGAGGTGCTCACCGCGGCGGTGGAGCTCGGCGAGCGGGCCCCCCGCGAGCTGGGCCTTGTCGCGGCGCTGGTGTCCGCGCCGCCGGCACCCTTCGTCCCGCCCGAGCAGGTCGGCAGGCCCGTCATCGCCGTGGCGGCGGGGTTCGTCGGTGACCCGGCGGTCGGCCGGGACGTCGTCGCGCCGCTGCAGACCCTCGGGGAGCCGCTGGTCGACACCTTCGGGCTCGTGTCCTACTGCGATCTGCAGCGGATCGTCGACGACGCCAACCTCCCCGGGCGGCAGCAGTACGTGAAGTCCGACTTCCTCCGGGCGCTGGACGCCGACGCCGTCGAACGGCTGGTCCGCTCCGGCACCGCGCCGTCCTCGCCGCTGGACCAGATGGTGCTGCGCCGGCTCGGCGGCGCGATGAACGAGGTGGATCCCTCGGCGACCGCGTTCGCCATCCGCGACGCCGACTACCTGCTGCTGCTCGCCGGCACCTGGGAGGACCCCACCGCCGACCCCGAGCCGCACCGGTCCTGGGTGCGCCGCGCCTGGGCGGACGTGCGTCCGTGGGCCCACGGCACCTACGTCAACCACCTCGGCAACGAGGGCGCCGACCGGATCCGCGAGGCCTATCCGGAGGGCACCTGGCGGCGGCTGACCGCGCTCAAGGCCCGCATGGACCCGGACAACGTCTTCGCGCTCAACCAGAACATCCCGCCGGCGCGGTGAGCCGCCCGGTCACCCGGCCGCCGCCGCGGCGCCGAGGCCGTGCAGCTTGTCCGGGTTGCGGACGACGAGCACCTGGTCGATGCGGCCGTCGGCCACGACCAGCGACACGGCCACGAACGGCTCGCCGTTCCGCCAGGCGACCACCCCCGGGCTGCCGTTGACGTCGGCGATCCGCACCGACAGGGCGGGGTCGCCGACGCCGGTGGCGGTGGTGGCGATCAGGAACCGGGCGACCTTCTCGGCGCCCACGATCGGCCGCAGGGCCGCCTTCGCCTTGCCGCCGCCGTCGCTGATCAGGACGGCGCCGGGCGAGAGCGCGGCCAGCAGCGCGTCGACGTCCCCGCCGGCGCAGGCGGCGAGGAACCGCTCGGTCACCTCCTGCTGGGCCCGGCGGTCGGCGTCGAAGCGCGGCCGCCGGGCCTCCACGTGCTGGCGGGCGCGGTGGGCGACCTGCCGGACGGCGGCCTCCGAGCGGCCGAGCACCCCGGCCACCTCCGCGTGCGACATGCCGAAGACCTCGCGGAGCACGAACACGGCCCGCTCCACCGGCGAGAGGGTTTCCAGCACGACCAGCAGGGCCAGGGACACCTGCTCGCCGATCTCGGCCGCCCGCTCCGGATCCCCCTCGGCGGCCGGGCGGTTGCCCTCGGTGAGCAGCGGCTCGGGCAGCCACGGGCCGACGTAGGTCTCCCGGCGGGTGCGGGCCGCGCGCAGCCGGTCCAGCGCCAGCCGGGACGTGATCTGCACCAGGTAGGCGCGGTCGTCGGTGACCCCGCTCCGGTCGGCCGCCGACCAGCGCAGCCAGGCGTCCTGCACGACGTCCTCGGCGTCGGCGACGCTGCCGAGGAGCTGGTAGGCGACGGCGAACAGCAGCCGGCGGTGCCGGTCGAAGGCGGCCAGCGGGCCGGCCTGGTCCGCGGGCGCGGTCATGCCGTCGCAGCCGGGATCTCGCAGCGGTCCCTGAAGCCCTGGCTGGTCAGGCCGAGCGCGCTGTTGAAGCGGGACCGCTGGTTCTCCACGGCGACCATCATGGTGAGCTCGACCAGCGCCGCGTCGTCCAGGTCGCGCCGCAGGTCGGCGACCATCTCGTCGGTGACGCCGACCGGGGTGGCGCTCATCGCCTCGGCGTAGGCCATCACCCGCCGCTCGAGGTCGGTGTAGACGTCGCTGTCGCGCCAGCGCGGCACGTCCCGCAGCTTGGCCGGGTCGACCCCCTCCTGGGTGCTGATCCAGTAGCCGAAGTCCATGCACCACGAGCAGCCGATGGTCGCCGCGCCGGCCATGACCGCGAGCGCCTCGAGCGTGGGGTCCAGCCGGTTCCAGCGGGCCAGCGAGCGCTCGTGCCGGACGTTGGTCAGCAGCACGCGGGGGTTGTGGGCGAGCGCGGCCGCCGGGTCGAGCACCGCCCCGTAGGTGCGGCGCGAGTACCACTCGGCGAGCCGGTAGAGCAGCGTGCGGGGCGGGTCCAGCGGGATGCGGGCCATGTCGGTCTCCTCTCCATGGGAAGGTCGACCATGGAGACGAGGCGGCCACGCCGGATGTGACATCGTGGCCCGTCCCGGGCCCCGCCCTGAGCTCGCGAAGGGTGGGGAGGACGGTCCTTCTCAGAGCCGGCCGCGGCCCTGGCGCAGCAGCATCATCCCGAGGGCGGCGCCGTCGGGGCCGAGCGCCGAGCGGAAGCGGGTCAGCACCTGCGCCTCGCGCGACAGCGACAGGCGGGTGCCCCCGGAGGCGGCGCGCAGGGCACCGATCTCCCGGGAGATGGACAGCCGGCGCTGCACCAGCTCGATGATCGCCGCGTCGCAGGCGTCGATCTCCTGCCGCAGCTCACCGATGCGGTCGGCGGGGTCGACGGCGGCGTCAGCGGCCGGGACGGCGGTGGCGGTGCTCATGTCGGGTTCCTCCGGGGCGGGGCGGTGGCCGTCGGACCCCGGGAACGAGAAACGCCCCGGGCTCCTCGGGCCCGGGGCGTCTGTTGCGGCGGTTGCTCAGCCAGCGGTGACGGACACCGGAACCCGGTGGCCGTAGTAAAAGCTGACGGTGGCGAGCAGCACGGCGACGAGTGTGCCACAGCGCCGGCCGGGAGCGCCACGACGGTCCCCCGGCGTGGCGGCCCGGCGGCAGGGCGTGGGCGCCGCCCGCTGGGGCCGGGACGGGTGGGGCGCCTGTTTCCCGGGGGTCGGGAGCGTCCCCCGTCCGGCTTACAGTGGCGGGGTCATGAGCAGCGTGCAGCAGGCCCTCCCCGGTACCGCCGCCCTCCAGCGCTCCACGTCCGGTTCGGTGGGCCGGGAGCTGGACCGCATGCTCGCCGGGCTCAACGGCCCGCAGCGGCAGGCCGTCGTCCACGAGGGCGGGCCGCTGCTCATCGTCGCCGGCGCCGGCTCCGGCAAGACCCGGGTGCTCACCCACCGCATCGCCTACCTGCTCGGCGCCCGCGGGGTGCAGCCCGGCGAGGTGCTGGCGATCACCTTCACCAACAAGGCCGCCGGCGAGATGAAGGAGCGGGTCGCCGCGCTGGTCGGCCCGCGGGCCCGCGCCATGTGGGTGTCGACCTTCCACTCCATGTGCGTGCGGATCCTGCGCGCCGAGGCGGGCAAGCTCGGGCTGAAGTCGTCGTTCACCATCTACGACCAGGGCGACTCGGTGCGGCTGATGACGATGGTCGCCCGCGACCTCGACCTCGACGCCAAGCGCTATCCCGGCCGCGGCCTCGCCGCGCAGGTGTCCAACCTGAAGAACGAGCTGGTCGACGAGGAGAGCTTCGTTCCGCAGACGGCGCCGGAGAAGGTGCTCGCGGAGGCCTACCGGCTCTACCAGCAGCGGCTGCGCCAGGCGCACGCGCTGGACTTCGACGACCTGATCATGACCACGGTCAACCTGCTGCAGGCCTTCCCGGACGTGGCCGAGCACTACCGCCGCCGCTTCCGGCACGTGCTGGTCGACGAGTACCAGGACACCAACCACGCCCAGTACGTGCTGGTCCGCGAGCTGGTGGGCCCTCCCGGCGGTCCGGTCCCGCCGGCCGAGCTGTGCGTCGTCGGTGACGCCGACCAGTCGATCTACGCCTTCCGGGGCGCCACGATCCGGAACATCGACGAGTTCGAGCGCGACTACCCCGAGGCGACGACGATCCTGCTGGAGCAGAACTACCGCTCCACGCAGCGGATCCTCAAGGCCGCCAACCAGGTCATCGCGAAGAACACCGGCCGCCGTCCGAAGAACCTCTGGACCGACGCCGGCGACGGCGAGCTGATCGAGGGCTACGTCGCCGAGAACGAGCACGACGAGGCCGCCTGGGTCGCCGAGCAGATCGACGCGCTGGTCGACGAGGGCAAGGCCCAGCCGAAGGACATCGCCGTCTTCTACCGGACCAACAACGCCTCCCGGGTGTTCGAGGAGGTGTTCATCCGGGTCGGCATGCCCTACAAGGTCGTCGGCGGGGTGCGCTTCTACGAGCGCAAGGAGGTCCGGGACGCGCTGGCCTACCTCAGGGTGGTCGCCAACCCGGCCGACGTCGTGAGCCTGCGGCGGGTGCTCAACACGCCCAAGCGCGGCATCGGCGAGCGCGCCGAGGCCTGCATCGAGCAGTTCGCCGACCGGGAGCGGATCGCGTTCGCCTCCGCGCTGCGCCGGTGCTCGGAGGTGTCGTCCCTGGCGCCGCGGTCGCTGAAGGCGATCCAGGAGTTCGTGGCGCTGCTGGAGGAGTTCGAGCGGCTGGTGGAGACCGGCTCCGGCCCCGCCGCGCTGCTGGAGAGCATCCTCGACCGGACCGGCTACCTCGCGGAGCTCTCGGCCAGCACCGATCCGCAGGACGAGGGCCGGGTCGACAACCTCAACGAGCTCATCTCGGTGGCCGCCGAGTTCGAGGCGGCCAACCCCGGAGGCACGGTCACCGACTTCCTCGAGCAGGTCTCGCTCGTGGCCGACGCCGACCAGATCCCCGTCGCCGGCGACGAGGCCGGCGTCGTCACCCTCATGACGCTGCACACCGCGAAGGGCCTGGAGTTCCCGGTCGTCTTCCTGACCGGCCTGGAGGACGGAGTCTTCCCGCACCTGCGCGCTCTCGGCGACCCGCGGGAGCTGGAGGAGGAGCGACGGCTGGCCTACGTGGGCATCACCCGCGCCCAGCAGCGGCTGTTCCTGTCGCGGGCGACCGTGCGCACCAGCTGGGGCCAGCCGGCCTACAACCCGCCGTCGCGCTTCCTCGACGAGCTCCCCGCCGACACCGTCCACTGGGCCGGCAAGGAACCCACGCCCGCGCCGAGCACCTGGTCCTCGGCGCAGACACGGGTGGCCGCCACCGGCCTGTCCACCGGCGGGCTGCGCGGCGGCGCGGGCAACCGGCCGGTCGTCTCCGTGGCGGTCGGCGACCGGGTCAGCCACGACGCGTTCGGTCTCGGCACGGTCGTCGAGGTCACCGGCGCCGGCGACAAGGCCCAGGCAACGGTCGATTTCGGATCAGGCGGCACCAAGCGCCTGGTCCTGCGCTACGCCCCCCTGGTCAAGTTGTAGCCGGCGGGGCTCGCAGGCGGTGGGGATCCGGGGGGCGATCACGCACTGACGTTCTCTCCTCCCCGGGAAGCCTGCTCCTTCACCGGAACCTGGGGATTCGCGGTGGCTGCGCCGGCTGCCGGCGCCGGCTGGGAGGGCGTCCAGGAGATGTCCTCCGCGCCGAACGGTCCCGTGGGGAGCAGGGAGTCGATCAACTCCGAGAGTGCTCGCCGGACCGTGGCTGTCGGCACGTGGGCATCGAGCTGGCGCTGGATCCGGAACAGTTCGCCGGCGAGCTGGAGCCGCGTCTCCGCGACCGCCTGCGCGCTCCGCTCACGGCTGCGCTGTTCGATCTCGTCGCTCACCTTGTCACGGGAGCCACCGAACAATTGCTCGACCGACTCCACCAGTCGGTTCAGGATGCTGTTGACGACGACGCCGGAGAAACCACCGATCACGGCGAGCACCGGCCGCGACATCGAGTGGGCGGGCCGGGCCGCTTCGGTCAGGAACTCGGCGAGCACCAGGCCCGCTACTATTCCCAGGATGATCTGGCTCCAGTACGTCGCCTCGGTGTCCGACCTATAGCTCGACGAGGCCAGTTCGCAATGGACCCGGAAGAGCGCCGCGAATGTCGCGCCCAGTCCTGCGCAGGCGGCCAGAAACAGCAGGTCGACCCAGCCGGGGCTGTCGTCGAAATGGAACAGGTTCCTCGTGTTGTGCCCGACGAGGACCTCGATCGCGGTGATGGCGGCCAGGAAGAAGAACGCTGTCGACGCCAATTGGCGTGCCAGACGCACCGGCCCGAGGAACCGAAGGACCGATTTCGGTTGTGCTTCCGATTCGAGCGTCCGGAGCGAGCGCGGAGTTGCCGGAGCCGCCATTCCTGCCAGTTCACCGTGGATACCGGCCAGAGTTCGCAGTGCGGCGGCGTCGTCGCCGGCGTCGCCGAGCGCCGCCACCTTTGCCACGACGCCAGGAGGCACTTTGCGGCCGTTGGCCATCAGGTGCCGGAGCATCAGAACGCATTCACGGTGCAGTTCCCGCGCGACCGTGTCATCCATCCGCGCCACCTTCCCCCCGAATGGCCGGCTCACGACCCCGCGTCCCGTGATCGAGCCAGTGGGCGCCGCTGCAGTCGGCCGCCTCGACGGCGTGCTGCCGCGCGTGTGCGGCACGCTACTCGTTCCCGCCCTGACGGTCACCGACTGCCGTCGCCTTTTCACGATGCGGATGCTCGATATCCCGACCGCTCCCCCGAAGGGAGCCGAAACGGGCGATAGGCCATGTCCGCCCGGACGTCGACGCACTCGTAGGGCTCCACCTATTGGTCGCCCACAAGATGGGGCGGCACGCATTTCCGATGTGGGCAGAGGTGTGGCGGAACATGCTGGTGCCGGTGCTGAAATCGCCCGCGATCGGTCAGGAGGACCCGCAGTCGGCGATCGCGGTGTTCGGTATCAGAACCTCGCTCGAGGTGAAGACCTCGACCGTGGATCAGCCGGGAGGCCCGGCTTCTGCTCGTCGAACTGTAGGCAGCGGTCAGCGGTCGAGGGGGGCCTTGAGCAGGGAGGAGACGCGTTGGCGGGTGACGCCGAACAGCTGGGCGATCACCTCCATGCTCAACCCCTCACCGTGCAGAGCCCGGGCCTCGGCGCGTCGCCAGCGGCTTCCGGCGTCGGCGAGCTGGGAGAGGGTGGCACTGATCAGTTCCACGATCAGCGGACGCGGCTCGGACGGCACGATCTCCCGGTAGGGGACGCCGGCTGTTCGTTCGCCCTGGATGAAGGCCGCGCGCTCGAGGATCTGCTCGGCGTTGGTGATCATCTGGCGCGCGGTGGCGCACAGCTCCGCCAGGGCCGCCAGCGCCGGATCCTCCGAGGAGTCTGGCCGCCGCATCCGGGCCTCCTGTGAGTCGGCCTCGCCGCCTCTGCTCGCTGGTACCTCACGGTACTCCGGGGCGCAAGGCCTGTTGCAAGCAACGGGTACTGCAGCAACAGCCGCTTCCGCAACAGCAGTTGCAGCAATGCCTATTGCGGGAACGCGGTCGGAGTGGGACCTTGGGCACGTCGTCAGTGGAAGCGGGGGCGCCGGAGGTGCCCGATGGCCGAACTCGCCCAGGTCATGTGTGACGTCGCAGCCCGGCTGCACACCGAGCGGCACCCGCCGGTGGAGACGACGCTGGAGGCGATCACCGCCGCCGCCGTCGCCACCGTGCCCGGTGCCGAGGAGGCCGGCATCAGCTTCGTGGTCGACCGCTCCCGGATCGAGGCCCGGGCGGGGACCGGGGAGCGCCCGATGGCCCTGGACTCGCTGCAAGACCAACTGGACGAGGGCCCGTGCTACACGGCGATCCGCGAGCACGAGACGGTGCACGCCCCGGACGTGGCCACCGAGGCGCGCTGGCCCCGCTTCGCCGCCGCCGCCCGCGAGCGGGGGGTCGGGAGCATGCTCGCGGTGCGGCTCTGCCGCACCGCGGACAAGGAGCTCGCCGCGCTGAACCTCTACGCCGGCACGCCGCACGCCTTCGATGCGGACTCCGAGGCGGTCGCCAGGATCTTCGCCGGCCACGCCGCGCTCGCGCTGGCCGCCGCCGAACGCGCAGAGAACCTGGAGACGGCGCTGCACAGCCGCGACCTCATCGGACAGGCCAAAGGCATCCTGATGGAGCGCTACAAGATCACGCCTGAGCATGCCTTCGCCCTGCTCGTCCGCACCTCCACGCTCACCAACCGCAAGCTCCGGGACATCGCCGACGAACTCGCCACCACCGGCGCCCTCCCGGCCGACCCCCGCGAGAGACCAGGCCGCCGCCACCGCGGGCAGCACCCCGACGCCGGCTGACCACCCCCGCCGAACGACGCCGAGGCGGTGCCGTTCCGGCCGGAAGCGATGAGTCGGGGCCCCGTGCCCGGTCCTACCTCCCGGAAGGGCCCGACCGGGAGAAGGGAGGAACGGGTGGCCGCCTGATCTACTCGGCGATCATCTCGCTCGACGGCTACGTCGCCGACGAGACCGGTTCGTTCGACTGGTCGGTGCCGGACGAGGAGCTGCACGCGTTCGTCAACGACCTGGCGCGCTCGGTCGGCACGCACCTGTACGGCCGCCGCCTCCAGAGGTGATGGTGGCCTGGGAGACCGTGCCGGACGACGAGAGCGTCCCGGCCGTCGAACGGGACTTCGGCCGCCTCTGGCGGGGTGCGGACAAGATCGTGTACTCGCGCACCCTCCCGTCGGTCAGCAGCGAACGCACAACGCTCGAACGGGCCCTCGACGTCGACGCCGTCCGGAGGCTGAAGGACGCCAGCGACCGCGATCTGCTGATCGGTGGCCCCGCGCTCGCGGGTGCGGCGCTGCACGCGGGGCTGGTCGACGAGTGCCGGCTGTTCGTCTCGCCGGTGCTGGTGGGCGGCGGGACGGCGGCGTGGCCGGATGGGCTGCGGAGCCGGCTGAAGCTGCGGGACGTGCGGCGGTTCGGCAACGGCGTGGTGCACCTGCGGCACGACGTGCTGGACGCGGTCTAGGGCCGCAGCCCGCGGCCCCGCTCCTCACGGCGGCGTCATCGCCGGAGAGAGCGGCGATGGCCCAGCCGCCCCCGACCCAGCATGATCGGGCTCGTGCGGGCAGTCGTCGTGACCGAACTCGGTGGTCCGGAGGTCCTGAGGGTGGCCGACCACGAGACCCCCACGCCGGGCTCCCGGGAGGTCGTGGTCGACGTCGCGGCCGCGGGCGTCAACTTCATGGACATCTACGGGCGCGAGGGCCGACCGCCGTACACCCGGGACACGCCCTTCGTCCTGGGCGCGGAGGGGGCCGGCGTCGTCAGCGCGGTCGGCGGCGAGGTGGGCGAGTTCGCGGTCGGCGATCCGGTGGCCTGGACCGGCGTGCCGGGCAGTTATGCCGAGCAGGTCGTGGTGCCGGCGGACCGCGCCGTCCAGGTCCCGTCCGGCGTCGACGTGACGACCGCGGCCGCGGTGATGTTGCAGGGCTGCACGGCCCACTACCTGGCGTCGAGCACCTGGCGGGTGTCGGACGACGACGTGGCGGTGGTCCATGCGGCGGCCGGGGGCGTCGGCCAGCTGCTCACCCAGATCGTGCGGCTGCGCGGCGGGGTCGTGGTCGCGACGACCTCCGGAGGGGAGAAAGCGGACCTCGCTCGGGGCGCCGGGGCGCAGCATGTCGCGGGCTACGACGACTACCTCGAGGTGGTCCGCGAGGTGACCGGTGGCGACGGTGCCGACGTCGTCTACGACGGCGTCGGCAAGGCGACCTTCGACGACAGCCTCAGGGCGTTGCGCCGTCGCGGCCTGATGGTGCTGTACGGGGCCGCGAGCGGCCCCGTCCCACCGTTCGACCCACAGCGGCTCATGACCGGCTCCCTCTATGTCACCCGCCCGACGCTGGGGGACTACATCGCCACCCGCGACGAGCTGGTGGCCCGCACGGAGGAGCTGTTCGGCTGGATCGCCGACGGGAGGCTGAAGGTCCGCATCGGCGGCACCTACCGGTTCTCGGACGCCGCCCGAGCCCACGAGGACCTCGCCGGGCGTCGTACCACCGGCAAACTGCTGCTCACCCCGTGACCGCATGGAAGGGGCTCGCATCCACGGAAGGTGCCCCGTTGCGGACACGACCGGAGCGAGCCCCTGGGGGCGGCTAGTGCGTGAGCTTGAGGCCGACGACGCAGCCGACGATGCCCAGCAACAGCAGCACCCGTAGCGCCGACACCGGCTCCTGTCCTGCCCACATGGCGTAGCCCGCGGTCAGGGCGGCACCGATGCCCACCCAGACCGCATACGCCGTACCGAGCGGGAGGCCGCGCATCGCGTAGGCCAGACCGGCCATGCTCGCGGCGAGACCGACCGCGAACACCACAGTGGGCGCCAGTCGGGTGAAGCCTTCCGTTCGGGCGAGGGCGCTAGCCCAGACGGCTTCGAGGACGCCGGAGAGAACGAGAACGAGCCAGTGCACGGTGTCTCCTGGGAACGCCGTCTTGTCGCTCTCCGGGTACGGCGCCGCTCGTCCGGGAGTCCAGTCGCGGACCCGGCTCCACGGTCTCACACCGTGCGGTCACCTCGGCGGTGACAGTGGCCACCCCTGGGCGGCGGAGGGTGCTTGCGCGGCATCGCGTGGGCCGCGGACCAGGCGGCGATGTGCAGCCAGGGCGCCTTGTCCGAGCAGAACCGGCCATGGATGCACGTTGCCCCCGGTCAACGGGCGCCCGCGACCGAGCAGGGGGCGTTGGCCTGACGCGTCCCTAGATCCGGACGCCGCGCTCGGCGAGCCAGGCCTCCGGGTCGATCGGCCGGCCGCCCATGCCGCCGCGGTGGATCTGGTAGTGCAGGTGGGGGCCGGTCGACTGGCCCTCGTTGCCGATCTTGGCGATCTGGTCGCCGGCGTGCACGATGTCGCCGGCGCGCACGTCGTAGTACCGCATGTGGCCGTAGACGTGGACGTTGCCGTCGGCGTCCTGGATGTAGACCGCGTTGCCGTAGCCGGAGGCGCGGCCGGCCCGGATGACGACGCCGTCGGTGGCCGAGTAGATCGGCGTGCCCAGCGGCCCGGCCAGGTCGATGCCGTAGTGCATCGAGCCCCAGCGCATGCAGAAGCAGGTGGTCATCCGGCCCTGCGTCGGCAGGACGGTGGTCGGGGTGCGGGCCGCGCGGGAGGCGGCGATCTCCTCGAGGCGGCGCTGGGCCTCGGCCTCGGTGATCGTCTGACGCACGCCGGCGTCCTCGATGTCCCCGGCCAGGCCGAGGTCGGAGAGGCCGAGGCCGTAGTCGGCGGCGCTGGTGACCGAGCCTGCCGGGGCGTCCCCGATCGTGCCGGGAACGGCGGCGATGACGGCGCCGGCGACCAGGGCGGCCAGCCACAGCGGGCCCCGCTTGCCGGGCGGGCGGGGAACGGCCCGCCCGGGCCGCCGATCGGCGGAGGGGGTGGGCTCGACGGCGGCCTCGCCGTCCCCGGACGGCGTTCCGGCGTCGGCAGCGCGACCGGAGGGCCGGCGGAGGGCGAGGCGACGCCGCGGCGCGGGGGTCTCGACGGTGGCGGCGGGCTCGGTGACCGTGAGTCCGGGCTCCGGCCGCTCGAGGAGTGCGGAACCAGTCGGGCCAGACACCGAGCACCTTCCCGTTGGCGCTCCACCGTGGGGTGCCCGGAAGGCAGTCCGTCAGGGGAAGCGACGGCGGCTGAGGCGTCCGGTCCAGCGACGCCCGCCGGTGGGTACCGGCGCCGTGATCGGACCGTAACCACGCGTGAGGACTCGACCTACGACCGAATCGCTCGTGTCGCTTTGTCTGCAACGGGTGTGACTGGTGTGACGAACGGCCGCCGGGCGGTCGACCGGTGGGGAAGGAGCCTCAGGCGACGGCGGCCGGCGCGAGAACCGCGGTCGGCAGCCGGCCGGGCAGGCCGGCGAGGGTCGCGGCGACCTCGTCGACGACCAGCCGGTGGAACGGCAGCGACATGTGCCCCACCCCGCGCACCAGGACGTTGCGCGCATGCAGGTCCGGGTGGTCGCACCGGCCCGCGCTCGTGGGCAGGACGAGCTGGTCGAGGTCGCTGTAGACCGCGGTGATCGGCGTGGTGATGCCCGGTGCCGGCTGCGCCAGCTCCTGCAGCAGGGGCGAGCCCGGGCGCAGCTGGCGGACCAACGGCGTGGGCAGCAGGTGGGCGAGAATCGAGCCCTGGTGCGGCGTCCCCAGCGTGACCAGTGAGGCGACGTGCCGGTCACCGCCCTGTCGCTGGACGTGGTACCGGGAGATGAGGCCGCCCAGGCTGTGGCCGACGACGTGCACCTGGTCGTGCCCGGTCTGCTCGCAGATCTGGTCGATGTGCCGACCCAGCTCGGCGGCGCCCTCGGCCACGTCGGCCAGCCAGGGGCTGTAGTTCCACGAGCACACGTGCGCGAACCCCCGACGGCGCAGGCTGCGGCGCATCACCGTGAAGATCGAGCGGTTGTCGATCAGGCCGTGCACGAGGAGTACGGGGACGCGCGCGGCCAGCGGGTCGGCGGCGAAGAGGGCGCGGACGCCGGGCGGCTGCTCGCCGGGCCGGAACCGGGGGTCGGGCCGCAGCCGCTCGGTGCGCGTGCCCAGCGGGTACATCAGCATGTGCGCGCCGACGAGGGCCAGTTCGGTGATCCCGCCGGTCAGCGTCGCCGCGGTGACCAGGGAGCGCAGCCCGACCCGTGGGGGCGCCGGGTCGAGCGCACCGGTGTGCGACTCTGGACCACACCCCAGGTCGTCGGACGGGCGCATGATTCCTCCCCGCTCGGTGCCACCGGGGACTCCCGGGTTCGACAACATCCGCCGGTGGCGGAGGCACCTTTCGGTGCCCAGTTCACGCGACGGTAATGCCCTGTTGTGGTGACCGTCACACACGCGACACAGCGTCCGGGGCTGATCGAGTCCAGTTCGTGACAATCCGACGGAGGGGGAACCGTGCCACCCCGTGATGGCTCCACCCGAGGCGACCGGGCCCGCACCGGCTCCGGCCGGGACCGCGCCTCGGCGCGGCGGCAGCCGCGCGACACCGGGCGCCCCCGGGCCTCCGCGGCCTCTGCGGCCTCTGCGGCCCGGCCGGCCCGCGTCCCGGGACCGGGAGGAGGCGCCGCCCCGCGGCCCGTCGACGACGTCGTGGTGGGCGGGACGCCCCCGCTCGCCCGCGCGGCCGGGGTGCTGCTGGTCCTGGCCGGGGTCGCCGGGCTGGCCGCCGTCTTCCCGACCTACCTGGTGGTCGGCGGGCAGGCGGTCTCGCTGGGCGGCGGGATCGGCAGCGTGCTCGTCGCCTGGCTGGTGCCCCTGACGTCGCTCGCGATCGGGGCGGCGCTGGTCCGCGGCGCGGTGCCACGGCTGGGGCTGGCCTACGCCGGCGTGGCCGGCGCCCTCGCGCTCGGGCAGCTGCTCATCGAGGTGTACCGGGGGAGCAGGTCCACGGCACGCCCGGCCCTGGAGGTGCTGGCCGGGGAGCGGGTCCTCACCAGCTCCGTGCAGCCCGGCCCGGGCTGGGCGCTCGGGCTGGTCGCGCTCGGGCTCACGGTGCTCGCCGGGATGGTCGCCGTCGCGGCCTGGGACCGAACCCTCATGGAGGACGCCGGAACGCTCGACCCGGCCCGCCCGGGGCTGGCCGGCGCCGCCGCGCTGCTCGGCGTCGGCACGGTGCTGTGCCTGGTGCTGCCGGCCGCCGACGTCCCCGACCGGCTGGTCACCGATCCGGCGACGGGGCTGCAGACCGTGGTCGAGCAGGAGGGGCCGCAGGGCCTGTTCGAGCGCCCCGGCCTGGCGCTGCTCGGGGGGCTGCTGCTCGCCGGCGCCGTCGTCCTGTGCTCGGTGCTCGCCCCGTCGCTGCGGCCGCGGCTGGCCGCCGTCGGCGGACTGCTCGCCATCGCCGTCGTCGTGCTCGGCACCGGGCTGACCGGCCTGCGCGACGCCGCCGTCTCACCCGACCTGGACTGGACGGTGCCCGGCGTCGGCCTGCTGATCACCGGCCTGGGCTACGTCGTCCTCACCGTGCTGGCGGCGCGACTGCGGCGGCGGCCCGAGCACTGAGGTCCCGCCCCGGCCGCGGCGGGGCTGCCTAAGCTGGCCGCGTGGCCGACGAACGCATCCGGGTGGTGATCGCCAAGCCCGGGTTGGACGGGCACGACCGCGGCGCGAAGATCGTCGCCCGGGCGCTGCGGGACGCCGGGATGGAGGTTGTCTACACCGGGCTGCACCAGACGCCCGAGCAGATCGTCGAGACCGTGGTGCAGGAGGACGCCGACGCGGTCGGTCTCTCGGTGCTCTCCGGCGCCCACATGACGCTGTTCGCCCGGCTGATGGAACTGATGCGCGAGCGCGGCATCGACGACGTGGTCGTCTTCGGCGGCGGCATCATCCCCGACGAGGACATCCCCGAGCTGGAGCGGCTCGGGGTCGCCCGCATCTTCACGCCCGGAGCGTCCACCGGCGAGATCGTGGACTGGGTCCGCGAGCACGTGGGCGCCCCGGCCGGCACCTGACCGCCCGCCGCCGGCTTCACCGTCGACGGGCCGGTCCCGCCACCTCAGCCGACGAGGACACCAGCCGGCTTCCGCGCGCCGGTCCGCTCCTCGCTCGTTCCTCGCTGCGATGCTCCCGGCGCTGTCAGCCGACGACCGGCAGCGTGAGCTGCTGCACCCGGCCCGGCCCGGTGGCGAGGCTGACCTGCTGGGGCGCGGTGGAGCCCCGGTAGGCCATGTCCCCGCCGGCAAGCACCACGGCCAGCCGGTGGCCGGGCTCGAAGCGGTGCACGATCGCCGGCAGCTCGACGGTCACCGGCTTCGTGACGTCCGCGACCCGCACGGGCGAGATCAGCCGGGCCGGCAGCTCCACCACGCCGTCCGGGCCGACGTCGTAGAGCTTGGCGAACAGCACGAGCTGTCCGCCCGGGCCGGTGAGCTGCGAGACCGCCACGCCCGGCGCGTCGAGCTGCACGGTCAGCTGCGGTGAGCCGACGACGTCCAGCGGGGCGGTCAGCGGCGCGGTGCTGAAGCGGACGGCGGTGCCCGGCGGGTCGGTGACCGGCTGGGACTGGTCCGCGTAGGAGGTCTCGGTGTAGTTGGGCCCGGTCGGGGCCACGCTGCTGTAGCTGCTCACCCCGGGAACCACCGACCACGGGTCGCTGACGAGCGCGCCGCCGGCCGGGCCGCCGCCCGAGAGGTACAGCGTCCGCTCGCCGCCCACCGGGTAGGAGCGCGCCGACGCGTAGGCCTGCCCCGCGTCTCCGGTGGCCTCGTACACCCAGTCGCGGAAGTAGGAGAAGCCCAGCGGTGCGCGCCCCCGCCCGCGGACGTGCGCCTCGAACCACTCGAGGATCTGCCGGCCCTGGTGGGAGGCCTCCGGGTGGCGCAGGTCGAGCTCCCCGGGCAGCGGGGCCATGCCGCTGTGCCCCCACGAGTGCCACACCAACGACACCGGCGTGCCCTGCGCCCGCAGCGTGGTGTACGTGGCCACCGACTCCTGCAGGTTGAACAGCGTGTCGGCCTGGCCCTGCGCGATGAGCGTGGGCACCCGGACGTCGGAGACGTAGCTCGCCACGGAGTTCGAGCGCAGGAAGTCGATCGACGCCGCGCTCGGGTGGCCGAGGGTGGAGACCTCCATGAGGGCGGTGCAGACCTGGGGCTCGAAGTTGGCGCAGTTGTCCGCGACGACGTTGCGCCACCGCTCCGGGTCGGCCAGCGCCTGCAGGTCCTCGGCGCCGTTGACGACGCCGAGCGAGGTGAACAGCGCCGCCCACTGGTACTTGAAGACGCCGGTGGAGGTGGAGCTGACCGAGCCGCGGTCCGCGGTGCCACCGGGCAGGCCGCTGTTGTCCGGCGCGAGGGCGTAGGCCAGGTCGTTCCAGGTGATCATGGGGACGATCGCGTCGAGGCGGTCGGTGCCCGCAGCGTGCTCCACGGCCGCGGTGGCGAACTGGATCTGCCCGCCGTAGGAGCCGCCGATCATCCCCACCGCCGGGTCGTGCGGCGTGCCCGTCCGGGCGTCCTCGCGGACGACGAAGTCGATCCGCACCGGCTCGCCGGTCGCGTCGTCGACGGCGCTGATCGCCGGATCGCCGCCGAGGAAGCGCACCAGCTGGCTGGCGGCCGCGCCGTCGTGCTCGCGGTCGTCGAGGGTGATCGGGCACAGGTCCCCGTCGACGAAGCCCAGCCCGGTGTAGGAGAGGGTCACGTAGCCGTGCGTGCCCAGCCCCTGGGCGACGTCGGCCTGGTCGGCCTTGGTGCCGCCGAAGCCGTTGGTGGCCAGCACCGCCGGCGCCGGGCGCGCGGCGCTCACGCCGGCCGGGACGTACAGGTCGGCGTCGATCCGGCAGGTGCGCTGCGCGGTGCCCAGCCCGGTCACGGTGATCGTGAGGTCCCGGGGAACGATCTCCGCCGCCGCGGCCGGCGGCGCCAGTGCGGCGGTCCCGCCGGCGGTCAGGGTGGTCGCGAGCAGGACGGTCGCGGCACGGCGCACAGGGGCTCCTCGTCGTCGGGGAACAGCGGAAGTGCGGCGGGCCGGCGCGCTGACGTGCTGCGATCGGGAGACGCATGCTGTGATGCGTCCCACGCCGCCCCGCCCCTACAACGCCCGGGTCGTCGATGCGGTTACGGGCGGGCTACGGTGCCTGTTCGTGGATCTCTTCGAGTACCAGGCCCGTGATCTGTTGGCCTCGCACGGGGTCCCCGTGCTCCCCGGCGGCGTCGCCGAGACACCCGAGCAGGCCGAGGCGATCGCCCGCGAGATCGCCGGTCCCGTCGTCGTCAAGGCGCAGGTGAAGACCGGCGGCCGGGGCAAGGCCGGCGGCGTCAAGCTGGCCGACGACGCCGAGAACGCCCGGGCGCGCGCCCAGGACATCCTCGGCCTGGACATCAAGGGCCACATCACCCGCCGCGTGCTGGTGGCCCAGGCCAGCGAGATCGCCGAGGAGTACTACTTCTCCTACCTGCTCGACCGCGCCAACCGGACCTTCCTGGCCATGGCCTCGGTCGAGGGCGGCATGGAGATCGAGGAGATCGCGGTCAGCAAGCCCGAGGCGCTGGCCAAGATCCCCGTGGACGCCACCGTCGGTGTCGACACCGCCAAGGCCACCGAGATCGTCGACGCCGCCGGCTTCCCCGCCGAGGTGCGCGACCAGGTCATCGCCATCGCCGTGCAGCTGTGGGACGTCTTCAGCAAGGAGGACGCCACGCTGGTCGAGGTCAACCCGCTGGCCAAGACCCCAGACGGCACCGTCCTCGCGCTCGACGCCAAGGTCACCCTCGACGACAACGCCGCCTTCCGGCACGACAACCGGGCCGCGCTCGAGGACATCGCCTCGGCCGACCCGCTGGAGGCCGCGGCCAAGGAGAAGGACCTCAACTACGTCAAGCTCGAGGGCGAGGTCGGCATCATCGGCAACGGCGCCGGGCTGGTCATGAGCACCCTGGACGTCGTCGCCTACGCCGGTGAGGAGTTCGGCGGCGTCCGCCCGGCCAACTTCCTCGACATCGGCGGCGGCGCCTCCGCGCAGGTGATGGCCGACGGCCTGCACATCATCCTGTCCGACCCGGCCGTCAAGAGCGTCTTCGTGAACGTCTTCGGCGGCATCACCGCCTGCGACGCCGTCGCGAACGGCATCGTCACCGCCCTGGAGCTGCTCGGCGACGAGGCGACCAAGCCGCTCGTCGTCCGGCTCGACGGCAACAACGTCGAGGAGGGCCGGCGGATCCTCGCCGAGGCCAACCACCCGCTGGTCACCGTGGTCGACACCATGGACGGTGCCGCCCGCCGGGCCGCCGAGCTCGCCGCCGCCTGAGAAAGGACCCCCTTCCTCCCCACCCCTCGCACGCTCGGGGCGGGCCCCTGGAAGGGGGCCGCTCCTTCACTCCTGAGACAGGACACCAGAGAGATGTCGATCTTCCTCAACGAGAACAGCAAGGTCATCGTCCAGGGCATGACCGGCTCGGAGGGGCGCAAGCACACCCAGCGGATGCTGACCTCCGGCACCGCGATCGTCGGTGGGGTCAACCCGCGCAAGGCCGGCGAGAGCGTCGACTTCGAGGGCGCCAGCGTGCCGGTGTTCGGCACCGTGGGCGAGGCGATGAAGGAGACCGGCGCCGACGTCAGCGTCATCTTCGTGCCGCCGGCGTTCGCCAAGGACGCCGTCATCGAGGCCGTCGACGCCCAGATCGGCCTGGCCGTGGTGATCACCGAGGGCATCCCGGTGCACGACTCGACCTCCTTCTGGGCGCACGCCCAGGGCGGCTCGACCCGGATCATCGGCCCGAACTGCCCCGGCCTGATCAGCCCCGGGCGGTCCAACGCGGGGATCATCCCGGCCAACATCACCAAGCAGGGCAAGATCGGCCTGGTCAGCAAGTCGGGCACGCTGACCTACCAGATGATGTACGAGCTGCGCGACATCGGTTTCTCCACCTGCGTCGGCATCGGTGGCGACCCGGTCATCGGCACCACGCACATCGACTGCCTGCAGGCCTTCCAGGACGACCCGGAGACCGAGGCGATCGTCATGATCGGCGAGATCGGTGGGGACGCCGAGGAGCGGGCCGCCGACTTCATCAAGGGCAACGTCACCAAGCCGGTGGTCGGCTACGTCGCCGGGTTCACCGCGCCCGAGGGCAAGACGATGGGCCACGCCGGCGCGATCGTCTCCGGGTCGGCCGGGACCGCGCAGGCCAAGAAGGAGGCCCTCGAGGCCGCTGGTGTCCGGGTCGGCAAGACGCCGTCGGAGACGGCCCGCCTCATGCGCGAGGTCGTCGGCGCCTGACGCTCGTTCCTGACCGCTGCCCGGTGACCGTCCAGGTCCCCGGGCAGCGGTGTCTTCGGGGCTTTGTGTTCCGTCACAACCCGGGAACGGTGCGCGCGCCGTCGTTGCACGCCCCTCCCGGCGTGGCCACGATGCGCTGCGTCATCCCGCGAGCACCCGAGGAGAGCCCCGCGATGAGCAGTAGTCAGCCCCCGCCGCCTCCGGGTGGGTACGGGCAGCCCGGGTACGGCCAGCCCGGGTACGGCCAGCAGGCCGGTTCGCCGCCGCCTCCTCCGCAGCCGCCCTATGGCCAGTCCGCCTATGGCCAGTCGCCCTACGGGCAGCAGCCGTACGGGCAGCCGGGCTACGGCCAGTCGCAGCCGCCGGGCCAGAACCCGTACGCGCGGCCGGCCGGCACCGGCGGCGGGGTCTCCTTCGACGTCCGGCGGCTGCGGGTCGCCGACTACGTCGTCGCCGGCGGCACGCTGCTCTACCTGATCCTCGGGATCCTGCCGTGGGTCGACTACGGCCTCGGCGACGAGTTCCTCCCCGACATCGACTACACGGTCAGCGGGTTCGGCTTCAGCGGGCTGGTCACCGTCAGCTTCGTCCTCTTCCTGGCGGCCACGGCGTGGGCGCTGCTGCCGGCGCTCACCGACCTCAAGCTCGGCTTCCCGCGGGGCTGGATCACCGTCGGGCTCGCCGGCCTGGGGCTGCTGCTCACCCTGATCGCCTGGCTGCAGTCCCTCGCCTGGGGCTTCGAGATCTGGGCCCTGCTCGGTCTGGCGACCGCCGCCGCGATCGCCGCGTTCGCCGTCCTGGGCGTGCTCCCCGAGCTGCGCAACCGGCCGGCCCTGCCCGGCGGCCTGGCCAACGCCGCCCAGTGGGCCAACCAGCAGGCGCCCGAGTTCGGCGGCGCGGCCGGCCGGCCGGGTCCGTCCTACGGGTACCAGCCGCCGCAGTACGGCGGGCCGCAGCAGTACGCACCGCCCCCGGTCCCGGGCCAGGGGCCGGGCATGCCTCCGCCGTACGGGCAGCCGGGCAGCGGGCAGAGCACCCAGCCGGGGCAGCCCTCGGGCGGCGCCTGACCGCGGTCCCCGCACGGGGACGTCCCTTCCGGCCGCGACGGGCCGGCGGCATTCCTGCCGCCGGCCCGTGCTGCGTTTAGTGGACGCTTCCGGGCGCGTGCGCCGACGTTCCGGGCGGTCGCTTGGGACAGTGGACGACGTGGTCTCCCTGCTCGCCCGCCTTCCCCTGCCGGGGCAGCGGGACCGGGGCGCCCCCTGGTCCCGGCACCCGGCCCTGTCGGCCGGGGTCGCCGCCGTGGTGGTCTCGGTCCTCGGCCTGCTCGGGCTGGGGCTCGCGGTCGTGGTGGTCCAGACGCTGGACCCGGCGGGTGGGCTGCCGGTCGACGGGTCGGCGCACCTCGCCGGCCGGCTGTGGCTGCTGGCCCAGGGCGGCTCGCTGACCCTGACCTCCGGCCCGCTCGTGCTGGCCCCGCTGCTGCTCACCCTCGGCATCGCCTGGGGCCTGGCCCGGGCCGCGCGCGGGGTGGTCCGCCTCTGCGACCTCACCCGGCCACGCGCCGCCGCGGCGGCGGTCGGCGCTCTCGTCGTGGTGCACACGCTCCTGACCGTCGCGCTCGCCGCGGTGGTCGACGCGCCCGGCGCGCGGACCGATCTGGTGCGGTCCGCGGCCGGCGCCGCCGTGCTCGCCGTCGCCGCCGGCGGCTGGGGAACGACGCGGGAGTCCGGGCTGCTCGACGCCGTGTTCCGCCGGCTGCCGGCGCCGGTGCGGCCGCTGCTGCGCGGCGTGCTCGCCGGTCTCCTGACCGCCGTCGCGCTCGCTCTGGCGATGGTGGCGGTGGCCCTCGCTTCCGATGCCGGGGGCTACGCCGCGCTGTCGGGCTCCCTCGGCGGGGCGGCCGGGGGAGCGGTGGGCCTGCTCGCGCTCGGCGCGCTGCTCCTGCCCAACGCTGCCGCCGCGGTGCTGGGCCTGGCGGCCGGTCCCGGGTTCACGGTCGGCAGCGGCACGCTCGTGTCGGTGCACGGCGTGACCCTCGGCTCGGTGCCGGCCCTCCCGCTGCTGGCCGCGCTGCCCGACACCCAGGCCGTCCCGCTGCTGGCCTTCGCCTCCCAGGTGGTGCCCGCGCTGGCCGGCCTGGTCGCCGGCGCCACCCTCGGGCGGTGGTTCCCCGCGGCCGGCGGGGGCTCGGTGGTCGCCGGGCTCTGGGGCGTGGCCGCGGGTGTCCTCCTCGGCGGGGCCTGCGGCGCGCTGGCCTGGATCGGCGGCGGGTCGCTCGGCGACGGCGCGCTGGCCGAGGTGGGCGCCCCGCCGGTGGCCACCGCGCTCGCCGTCGCCGCCCAGGCCGGGATCGCCGCCGCCGTCGGGGCCGCCGTCGCCCGCTGGCGCTCCCCGGACTGACGGTCCCCGCCCGGCCGGGCCGCGGAGCCGCCCGGCTAGGGTCGCGGACGTGCCCGCAGCCGATCCGACCCCGCGGGCGCGGGTGGTCGTCCTGCTCTCCGGAACCGGCTCGCTGTGCGCCGCGCTGCTCGACGCCGCCGACGACCCCGGCTACCCGGCGACCGTCGTCGCCGTGGGCAGCGACCGGGACGCCGCCGGCCTGGAGCACGCCCGCCGGCGCGGGATCCCCACCTTCGTCTGCGCCCTGCCCGACCACCCCGACCGCGCCGCCTGGGACCGCGCGCTGGCCGCCGAGATCGGCGCCCACCGCCCCGACCTGGTCGTCTCGGCCGGCTTCATGAAGCTGGTCGGGCCCGCGGTCCTCGCGGCGTACGAGGGGCGGCTGATCAACACCCATCCGGCGCTGCTGCCGGCCTTCCCGGGCGCGCACGCCGTCCGCGACGCACTGGCCGCCGGCGTGGCGGTCACCGGCACGACGGTGCACCTGATCGACGCCGGCGTGGACACCGGCCCGGTGCTGGCCCAGCGGAAGGTTCCCGTCCTGCCCGGGGACGACGAGGCGCGGCTGCACGAACGGATCAAGATCGTGGAGCGCGAGCTCCTGGTGGAGACGGTGGCGCACCTGGCCGCCGGCGAGAGCACGGAGGAGAACCCCCGATGACCGACCGGACGCCGATCCGCCGGGCGCTGCTGGGCGTGTACGACAAGACCGGGATCGAGGAGCTGGCCCGCGGCCTGGCCGACGCCGGGGTGGCGCTGGTCAGCACGGGGGCCACCGCGGCGCGGATCGCCGCCGCCGGCGTCCCGGTCATCCCCGTCGAGCAGGTCACCGGGTTCCCCGAGTGCCTGGACGGGCGGGTCAAGACGCTGCACCCGGCGGTGCACGCGGGCATCCTCGCCGACCGCCGCCGCCCCGAGCACGTCGCCCAGCTCGAGGACCTCGGCGTCGCTCCGTTCGACCTGGTCGTGGTGAACCTCTACCCGTTCACCGAGACCGTCGCCTCCGGCGCGACCCCGGACGAGTGCGTCGAGCAGATCGACATCGGCGGCCCGGCCATGGTCCGCGCCGCGGCGAAGAACCACCCGTCGGTCGCCGTCGTCGTCGACCCGGCCCGCTATCCCGACGTCCTGACCGCCGTGGCCGCGGGCGGCTTCACGCTGCCCGAGCGCCAGCGGCTGGCCGCCGCCGCCTTCCGGCACACCGCCACCTACGACATCGCCGTCGCCTCGTGGATGGGCAACGTGCTGGCCCCCGACGACGAGTCCGGGTTCCCCGCCTGGGTCGCGGCGAGCTGGCAGCGCGCCGACGTGCTGCGCTACGGCGAGAACCCGCACCAGCGGGCGGCGCTGTACACCAGCGGCGAGCCGGGCCTGGCGCACGCCGAGCAGTTGCACGGCAAGCAGATGTCCTACAACAACTACGTCGACACCGACGCCGCCTGGCGGGCCGCGCACGACCACCGCGACCCGTGCGTGGCGATCATCAAGCACGCCAACCCGTGCGGGATCGCCGTCGGCGCCGACATCGCCGCCGCGCACCGCAAGGCGCACGCCTGCGACCCGATCTCGGCGTTCGGCGGGGTGATCGCGGCCAACCGCGAGGTCGACCTCGCCATGGCCGAGCAGGTGGCCGGCGTGTTCACCGAGGTCGTCGTCGCCCCGTCGTTCACCGGCGACGCCCTCGAGGTGCTGCGGGGCAAGAAGAACATCCGGCTGCTGCGGCTGCCCGAGGCCGGCCGTGCCGCCACGGAGCTGCGCCCGGTCAGCGGCGGCCTGCTGGTGCAGACCGCCGACCGCATCGACGCTCCCGGGGACGACCCCACCACCTGGACCCTCGCCGCCGGCGAGCCGCTGGACGCCGCCGGCCTCGACGACCTGGTCTTCGCCTGGCGCAGCGTCCGGGCCGTGCGCAGCAACGCCATCCTGCTGGCCCACGACAGGGCGACCGTCGGGGTCGGGATGGGCCAGGTCAACCGGGTGGACGCCGCCCGGCTGGCGGTCGCGCGGGCCGGCGAGCGGGCGGCCGGGTCGGTCGCCGCATCCGACGCCTTCTTCCCCTTCGCCGACGGGCTGCAGGTGCTCCTCGACGCCGGGGTGCGGGCCGTCGTCCAGCCGGGCGGCTCGGTGCGGGACGAGGAGGTCATCGCCGCCGCGGCCGCCGCCGGGGTGCCGCTGTACCTGACCGGGACCCGGCACTTCGCACACTGATGGGGTCACGGCCGCACGTCCGCCCACCCGAGGACGGCGCGGTGGTCGAGGGCCGGGACTACGCCCGGGTCGACTGGGACTGGACCGAGCTCGAGGGCGTCACCTTCACCCGCTGCCGGTTCGAGGACGCGCACCTGGCCGAGCTGGTCACCCGCCGGTGCGTCTTCGACTCGTGCGTGCTCACCGGCGTGCACATGGCCGGTTCGCGGCACACCGGCTCGGCGTTCCTGTCCTGCCGCTTCGACCGGGCCCGGCTGTTCGACGCGGGCTGGGACGGCTGCAAGCTCACCGGCTCGCAGTTCCCCGGAGCGCAGCTGCGGCCGATGACGTCGGTCGACTGCGACTGGTCGTGGACGTCGCTGCGCGGTGCCGACCTGTCCGGGCTGGACCTCTCCGGCCAGCGGTTCCGGGAGGCCGATCTCACCGACGCCGACCTGCGGGAGTGCGACCTGGCCGGCGCCGACCTCGACCACGCCCGGCTGCAGGGCGCCAAGCTGCGCGGAGCGGACCTGCGCGGCGCCTCCACCGACGCGGTCAACTGGCGGGCGCTGGACCTCACCGGCGTCCGGCTGGACCTGGTGCAGGCCGTCTCGTTCGCCCGCGCGCACGGGGCCCTGGTCGCCGACTGAACGCCGCGCTCACTCCTGGGGGGCGAGCGTGCCGTACCGGGGCCCGGTCAGCATCCCCTTGAGGGCCCCGAGCAGCCCCAGGCCGGCGACCGCGACGGCGGTCCAGAGCCCGGCGTCGAACACCGACGGGTCCCAGCCGGCCCGGGCGAAGGGGACCAGCACGCCGGCCCCGGCGGTCAGGCTGACCAGCAGGGCCAGCACGCCGAGGAAGCGGTGGGTGCGCGCGGGGACGATCATCAGCAGCCCGAGCAGGAAGAGCACGCCCCCGCCGAGGATGACGGCCAGCGGCTGCCAGAAGCCGGAGCGGAACACCTCGCCGACGCTCCGCTCCAGGTCCTCCAGGCCGCGGAGCAGCAGGTCCCAGCCGGTGCGCTCGTTGTCCCGCACCCACTGCATGAGCAGGCTGATCCCCGCGGCGATGCCCGCGAGGATCAGCAGCAGGGCGGCCACACCGTCGGGACGGCGGAGGGTCACCGGTGAGGTGGAGTACTGCGGCGCTGTGTAGTAGCTCTCGTCCGGTGCGGCGTAGCCGTGCGCCCCCGAGCCGGCGGGGGTTCTCGCGCCGGTGACCAGATCCATGTCCTGCGGGGACTGCTCCCGCTCGCTCATCTGCTCTCCTCGCGGACCGGCAGGCGGGGAAGGCCTGCTGGCTGGAGCCTAGGACCGCAGCGGTCCGCCCGGACCCCTCTCGGGCAGACTGTCGGCGTGCCCGCGACGATCCTCGACGGCAAGGCCACCGCAGCGACGATCCGCGGTGAGCTGACCGCCCGGGTGGCCGCCCTGACCGCGGCCGGGCACCGGCCGGGCCTCGGCACCGTGCTGGTCGGCGACGACCCCGGCAGCCGCTGGTACGTCGGCGCCAAGCACTCCGACTGCGCGCAGGTCGGCATCGCCAGCATCCAGCACGAGCTGCCGGCCACCGCCACCGAGGCCGAGGTGCTCGCGGTCGTCGACGAGCTCAACGCCGACCCGTCCTGCACCGGCTACATCGTCCAGCTGCCGCTGCCGGCCCAGGTCGACGAGAGCGCCGTCCTGGAGCGGATGGACCCGGCCAAGGACGCCGACGGACTGCACCCGGTGAACCTGGGCCGGCTGGTCCTCAACGTGCCCGGCGCGCTGCCCTGCACCCCGGTGGGGATCGTCGAGCTGCTGCGCCGCTACCGGGTGCCGATCGCCGGGGCGGAGGTCGTCGTCATCGGCCGCGGGATCACCGTCGGGCGGCCGCTGGGCCTGCTGCTCACCCGCCGCAGCGAGAACGCCACCGTGACCCTGTGCCACACCGGCACCCGGGACCTGGCCGCCCACGTGCGCGGTGCCGACATCGTCGTCGCCGCGGCCGGCGTCCCCGGGCTGGTCACCGCGGACATGGTCAAGCCGGGGGCGGCCGTGCTCGACGTCGGCGTCAGCCGGGTCGACGGGAAGATCGCCGGCGACGTCGCCCTCGACGTCGTCGAGGTGGCCGGGCACGTGGCGCCCAACCCCGGCGGGGTGGGCCCCATGACGCGGGCCATGCTGCTGGCCAACGTGGTCGCCGCGGCCGAGCGGGCCACCGAGGTCGAGGCCCTGTCCGCCTGAGATGACCCGCCCACCGCTCTACACCCGCCGGCCGGTGCTGGCCGGCCTGATCCGCCAGCTGCCGCTGCTCGCGGTGCTCGTCGTGGTGGGCATCGGCCTGCTCATGGTCACCGTCGAGCACTGGCGGCGCGGGCTGGTGGTCATGGGGATGGGGCTGATCATCGGGGGCATCCTGCGGCTGCTGCTCCCGGTGCGCCGGGTCGGCTTCCTCGCCGTCCGCAGCCGTCCGGTCGACGTCGTGCTGCTGGTCGGCGTGGGGGTCACGCTCGCGGTCATCGCGCTGGCCATCCCCACCGCCTGACCTCCGGGGCGCACCCCCTGAGGCGCCCGGCGGCGTCCGGCGATAGGTTGCCGCCATGGCAGAGCAGGCTCGGAACGGCAAGGTCACCGTCGTCGGTGCCGGTTTCTACGGCTCGACCACCGCCCTCCGCCTCGCGGAGTACGACATCTTCGAGACCGTCGTCCTCACCGACATCGTCGAGGGCAAGCCCGAGGGCCTCGCCCTCGACATGAACCAGTCCCGCCCCATCGAGGGCTTCGAGACGAAGGTCGTCGGCGTCGGCGGCGGCTCCTACGAGGGCACCGAGGGCTCCGACGTCGTCGTCATCACTGCGGGTCTGCCGCGCAAGCCCGGCATGAGCCGCATGGACCTGATCGAGACCAACGCCAAGATCGTCCGCGACGTCTCGGAGAACATCGCGCGCACCTCGCCCGACGCGGTCGTCATCGTCGTCTCCAACCCGCTGGACGAGATGACCGCGCTGGCCCAGATCGCCACCGCTTTCCCCAAGCAACGGGTCATGGGACAGGCGGGCATGCTCGACACCGCCCGCTTCAGCCACTTCGTCGCCGAGGAGCTGGGCGTGCCGATCCGCTCGGTGCGCACCCTGACCCTCGGGTCGCACGGCGACACGATGGTGCCGGTGCCCTCGCGGTGCACGGTCGACGGCAAGCCGCTGGCCGACGTGCTGCCCGCCGACCGCATCGATCAGCTCGTCGAGCGCACCCGCAACGGCGGCGCCGAGGTGGTGGCGCTGCTGAAGACCGGGGCGGCCTACTCCGCGCCGTCGGCCGCCGCCGCGCGGATGGCCCGGGCGGTGATGGAGGACTCGGGCGCCGTCATGCCGGTGTGCGCCTGGGTCGACGGCGAGTACGGCATCTCCGGCGTCTACCTGGGCGTGGAGGCCGAACTCGGGCGCGAGGGTGTCAGGCGGGTCGTCGAGGGCGACCTGTCCGAGAGCGAGCTGGCCGGGCTGCGCGAGGCGGCCGAGGCCGTGCGTGCCAAGCAGGCCGACGTAGCCGACCTCTGACCGTCCCGGTCAGAGCTGCAGAGGGAGTGAACGTGAGCAAGATCAAGGTCGAGGGCACCGTCGTCGAGCTCGACGGCGACGAGATGACCCGGATCATCTGGCAGTTCATCAAGGACCAGCTGATCCTCCCGTACCTCGACGTCAACCTCGAGTACTACGACCTGGGCATCGA
>DATAAV010000042.1:0-9859 GCA_036259935.1 Geodermatophilus sp.
CGCGGCCCGGCAGGCCGAGACCGAAGCCCGGCTGGCGGTGCGGACGGCGGAGGAGCGGGCGCGCGCCCTGTCCGGCCGCGCCGAGTCGCTGCGCCGGCAGGCCCGTCAGGAACGGGCCGCCCGCGAGCGGGCCGCCGCCGCCCGGATCGCCCGGGAGCGCGGCGCCGCCGTCGCCGCCCGGGTGCGCGCCGGCGCGGAGGAGGCGCTGACGGCGCTGGCCGGCTCCCTGACCCGCGCCGCCGCCGAGCGGGACGAGCTCGCCCGCGTGCGCGCAGCTCGGGAGGCCGAGCTGCTGGAGATCCGGGCGCGGGTCCGGGCGGCCACCGCGGAGATGGAGCGGCTCACCGACGAGGTGCACCGCGACGAGGTCGCCCGCGCCGAGCAGCGCTACCGTATCGAGACGCTGGAGGCCCGGGCGGCCGAGGAGTACGGCGTCGACCTGCCGACCCTGATCGCCGAGTACGGCCCGGCCGGGCCCGTGCCGCCGACCCCGGCGCAGCTGGCCGCCGCGCAGGCCGCGGGGGAGCCCGAGCCCGAACCGGTGCCCTACGACCGCGCCGCACAGGAGCGCCGCGCCGCCAAGGCCGAGCGGGACCTCGCCACCCTGGGCAAGGTCAACCCGCTGGCCCTGGAGGAGTTCGCGGCGCTGGAGGAGCGGCACGGCTTCCTCGCCACCCAGCTGGAGGACCTCAAGGCCACCCGGCGCGACCTGCTCACCGTCGTCCGAGAGGTCGACGAGCGCATCCACGACGTCTTCGCCTCGGCCTTCGCCGACGTGCAGCGGGAGTTCGAGCAGGTCTTCGCCACCCTCTTCCCGGGTGGCTCCGGCCGGCTGTACCTCACCGACCCGGAGAACCTGCTCACCACCGGCGTCGAGGTGGAGGCCCGCCCGCCGGGCAAGAAGGTCAAGCGGCTGTCGCTGCTCTCCGGCGGGGAGCGCTCGCTCACGGCGGTCGCCCTGCTCGTGGCGATCTTCCGCGCCCGCCCCTCGCCGTTCTACGTGCTCGACGAGGTCGAGGCCGCGCTCGACGACGTCAACCTCGGCCGGCTGCTCACCCTCGTCGAGCAGCTCCGCTCCACGTCGCAGCTGATCATCATCACCCACCAGAAGCGCACGATGGAGATCGCCGACGCGCTGTACGGGGTGAGCATGCGCGGCGACGGGATCACCGGGGTCATCAGCCAGCGCCTCCGCGAGCTCGAGACCGCCTGACCCTCCGCGCCTTGTCGCGATAAAGCGCGGAGGGTCAGACACCGGAGCGGACCTCCAGGTCCACCACCACCGGGAGGTGGTCGGAGGCCCCGTAGGCGTCGAGCACCTGCGCGCTGGCCACGGCGACCCCCGTCGACACCCACACCTGGTCGATCCGGTGGTGCGGCGACCGGGCGGGATGGGTCAGCCCCTCGTCCCGCTGCCAGAACCGCCACCCGGCCTGGTCGCCGCGGGCCGGGGCCAGCTCCCAGGCGTCGGTGAACCGCTCGCGCAGCGCGGTGAGCTCCGGGGCGTCGGGGCCGGCGTTGAAATCGCCGACGAGCACGCCGGTCTCCATCGGCTCGGTGTGCAGGGCGGCCAGCGCGGCGACCTGGGCGGCCCGCTCGTCGGCCGAACGGGTGGTCAGGTGGGTGTTGGTCACCCACAGCGCGCCGCCGTCGAGCTCGACCATCGTGCGCAGCGCACTGCGCGGCTCGCCGCCCCCGGGCAGCCGGTGGACGTCGCTGACGAGGATCGGCGGCCGCGACAGCAGCGCGTTGCCGTACTGCTTGCGCGGGAACTCGCCCGAGCGCGGCTCGTCGATCGCCGGGCCCCACGCGAGCTGCATGTCCAGCGCCCGGGAGAGCAGCAGCGCCTGGTCGACGTCCTCGCTGCGGTCGCCGAAGTGCCGGTCGACCTCCTGCAGGCAGATGACGTCGGCGTCGAGCGAGGCCAGCACCTTCGCCAGGCGGGGGAGGTCGTGCCGCTGGTCGTCCCCGACGCCGTGATGGGTGTTGAACGTGACCAGCCGGACCGGGATGGGCGGCTGGTCGGGACCGGGGGCGGGCTTGCGTCCCAGAGCGCCTGTCACCCGTTCAGCCTGTCACCCCGGCCTCGACCGGGGCTGACAGCGGCAGGTCCAGCACCTGCCGCAGCCGGTCGGCGTCCTCCGGTGCCCGGTCGGTGACGTACAGCAGGAACCGGGCGTCGGGACCGGAGAGCAGCAGCTCGCCGATCTGGTTGCCGAAGAAGGGGCCGGCCAGCTTCCGCCAGTCCAGCCCGGTGGGCTCGACCCGCGCCAGGCGGGCCATCCGCGCGGTGAGCCGCCGCGCCCGCCGGCTCCAGCCGATCCGGAAGCCCACCCGGATCGGGTGCGGGGCCTGGTGGTGCAGCGGCGACACGGTCAGCTGGTGCACGCGGGCGGTCAGCCCGGCCGGCTGCACCAGCTCGGCGGCGTAGGCGTGGTGGACGTCGCCGGAGAGGACCAGTGCGGTCGCCGGCGCCCGGCCGTGCTCGCCGCGGGCCACCGCCGCCAGGGCGCGGCCCAGCCGCTCGAAGGAGTGCCCGAACGCCGCCCAGTGCTCCAGGTCGGCGGCCTGCCGGACCGCCTCGGCCAGCCGGCCCAGGGGCCGTCCGTGGTGGCGCACGTTGAGCGTCTCGTTCCAGCGCTCGAGGTTGTGGATGGCGTGCGGCAGCAGCCACGGCAGGGAGCTGCCGACGACCAGGTGCTGGACGCCGTCGTCGACCGCCCGGCGCATCGCCGCCTCCACCCAGGCGAACTCGCCGTCGTCGAGCATGCGGCGGGCGGGCTCGTCGAGGACCCGGGCGGCGCGCGTGTCCACCATGATCATCCGGGCCTCGCCCCAGTGCCGGACGTAGCTCCAGCGCATCGACCGCGGTTCCCGGTCGGCGGTCTCGGCCAGCTTCTGCAGCAGGGGGCCGGCGTCGCCGGGGGAGGCCTGGATCGCCTGCCAGCCCGGGTCGTCGGCCAGTTCCCGCGGGCCGAGGTTCCCCAGGTGCTGGTACACCCAGTAGCTGACCAGGCCCCCGGCGATCCGGCGGTTCCACCAGGCCTTCCCGGTGACCTCTCGGCGCCAGGCCGCGGAGGTGTTCCAGTCGTCGATCATCTCGTGGTCGTCGAACATCATCGACGACGGGACGGTCGAGAGCAGCCAGCGCACCTGGGGATCGCTCCACGACTCGGCGTATAGGCGGGTGTACTCCTCGAAGTCGGCGATGTACGTGCCGGCGGGCGCCTTCTTCCCGCGGCGCAGCGTCAGCCACGACCGCGTCGCCGGGGTCAGGTCGTCGGCGTAGACCTGGTCGCCGAGCAGCACCAGGGCGTCGGGCCACTCCTCCTCGGGCAGCGCCGCGATCCGGGCGGCGTAGAGGTCCAACGCGTCCGGCGGGATCCCCTCACCGGGGTCGACCGTGCCCGGCGCGGCGTAGCGGCAGGACCCGAACGCGATCCGGAAGGGGTCCAGCCGCCCGGGGGTGCGGATGCGGCTGGGTGGGAACGGCGAGGCGTCGTCCGGCCACACCCGCTCGCCGTCGAGGCGCACCTCGTAGGGCGTGGTGCTGCCCGGTTCGAGCCCCTCCACCACGACCAGGGCGTAGTGGTGGCCGTCGACGCAGAAGGTGCGCGCCCGCCGGCCGAGCACCTCCACCTCGCAGGGCCGGTCGGTCTCCACCCACACCGTCGCCGACACCGGGTCGACGTGCCGCAGGAGCGGGCCGAGCAGGAGGACGGGGGCGGTCCGGCCGGGCAGGGGCATGTCGTCCAGCCTGGCCTACCGACCCGTGGATCGCCCGCCCCGCGCTCCGGCCGGGCTGGGAGACTACGGGCCATGGAATTCGTGCTGATCGCGATCGCGATCCTCGTGCTCGCTCTGATCGCCGGGGCCGCCCTGCTGGTCAGCCGCGGCCGCCGCACCACCCGGCTGGACGAGGACGCCGCGGCCGGCACCACCCTCACCCGTCCCCGCCCGCCACAACCGACCGCACCCCCCACGCCGACCGCGCCTCCCACGCCCACCGCG
This sequence comes from Geodermatophilus sp., assembly GCA_036259935.1. Classification (GTDB taxonomy): domain Bacteria; phylum Actinomycetota; class Actinomycetes; order Mycobacteriales; family Geodermatophilaceae; genus Geodermatophilus. The sequence goes on from DATAAV010000042.1 coordinate 4,012, forward strand.
CCGCCCGCGCAGCAGGCCCAGCCGGACACCGTCCAGCCGGAGGCGCCGCCGGCGGTGGAGCTGCCCCCGGCGGTGCCGGAGCCCGGCCTGGTCTTCGAGACCCCGCCGCCGTCGGCCGGCCGGCTGGTGCGGCTGCGCTCCCGGCTGGCCCGCTCGCAGTCCTCGCTCGGCCGGGGGCTGCTCACCGTCCTCGCCCGGGAGAAGCTGACCGAGGACGACTGGGAGGAGATCGAGGAGACCCTGCTGGCCGCCGACGTCGGCGTCGCGGCCACCACGCAGATCGTCGACCGGCTGCGCACCCAGTCGATGGTGCTGGCCACCGCCTCCGGGCCGGAGCTGCGCCGGCTGCTGGTCCGCGAGCTCACCGCCGTCCTCGGCCCGGACCTCGACCGCACCCTGGCCGTCGAGCGTCAGGACGGGTACCCCGGGGTCGTCCTCGTCGTCGGCGTCAACGGCGCCGGCAAGACGACGACGGTCGGCAAGATCGCCCGCGTGCTGGTCGGCGACGGCCGCAGCGTCGTCCTCGGCGCCGCCGACACCTTCCGCGCCGCGGCCGCCGACCAGCTGGAGACGTGGGGCGAGCGGGTCGGCGTGCTGACCGTCCGCGGCCGCGAGGGCGCCGACCCGGCGTCGGTGGCCTTCGAGGCGGTGCACACCGGCATCGAGGCCGAGGTCGACACCGTCGTCGTCGACACCGCCGGCCGGCTGCACACCAAGGCCGGCCTCATGGACGAGCTCGGCAAGATCAAGCGCGTCGTCGAGAAGCAGTGCCCGGTCACCGAGGTGCTGCTGGTCCTCGACGCCACCACCGGGCAGAACGGCGTCATCCAGGCCCGCGTGTTCACCGAGGCGGTCGACGTCACCGGGGTGGTCCTCACCAAGCTCGACGGAACCGCCAAGGGCGGCATCGTCGTCTCGGTGCAGCGCGAGCTCGGCATCCCGGTGAAGCTCGTCGGCCTGGGGGAGGGCGCCGACGACCTCGCGCCCTTCGAGCCGCAGACCTTCGCCGAGGCCCTGGTGGGAGGCGCGGACTGAGGAAGGACCCCGCCCTCCCCACCCCTCGCAGGCTCGGGGCGGTGCCCTGGACGGGGCCGCCCGCCCTCCCCACCCCTCGCAGGCTCGGGGCGGTGCCCTGGACGGGGCCGGACCTCAGGTCCGGGCCGGGTCGAACCCGTAGGGCAGCTCCAGCCGGTGGGCGGCCAGCAGGTCGGCGTCGGCCAGCACCTCCCGGGTGGGGCCGTCGGCCACGACCACCCCGCCGTCGAGCACCACCGACCGCTCGCACAGTTGCAGGGCGTAGGGCAGGTCGTGGGTGACCATCAGCATCGTCACCGGCAGGGCCTGCAGCACCTCGGCCAGCTCGCGCCGACCGGCCGGGTCCAGGTTGGACGACGGCTCGTCGAGCACCAGGATCTCCGGGTGCATCGCCAGAACCGTGGCGACGGCGACCCGGCGGCGCTGGCCGAATGAGAGGTGGTGCGGCGGGCGGTCGGCCACGCCGGTCATCCCGACCTGCGCGAGAGCCGCGGCCACCCGCGCGGCGACCTCCGGCTCGGGCAGGCGCAGGTTGCGCGGGCCGAACGCGACGTCCTCGCCGACGGTGGGCATGAACAACTGGTCGTCGGGGTCCTGGAAGACGACGCCGACCCGGCGCCGCACTTCCTGGAGGGTGGCGCGGTCCTCCACCGGTAGCCCGGCGACGCGCACCCGCCCGCGGCCGGCGCGCAGGATGCCGTTCAGGTGCAGCACCAGGGTGGTCTTGCCGGCGCCGTTCGGGCCCAGCAGGGCCACCCGCTCGCCCCGCTCGATGCGCAGGTCGACGCCGTAGAGGGCCTGGTGGCCGTCGGGGTAGGCGAACGCGAGGTCCTCGACGAGGAGCGACGGCGGGGGAGTGCTCACCCGAGCAGCGCCCCGCCGGCCAGCACTCCGCCGGCGGCCAGCGGCAGGCTCAGCGCGGCGAACCACGACCGGGCCGGGACCGGCGCGTGCGGGCCGGTGGGCAGCCGGCCGGTGTAGCCGCGCGACAGCATCGCCAGGTGCACCCGCTCGCCGCGCTCGTAGGAGCGGACGAACAGCGACCCGGCGGCCGGACCCAGCACCCGCAGCGCCCCCAGGTGCCGCCCGCGGAACCCGCGGGACTCCCGGGCCACCCGCATCCGGCGCAGCTCGCCGCCGACCACGTCCGCGTAGCGGACCATGAACGTCAGGATCTGCACGAGCGCCGAGGGCAGCCGCAACCGCTCCAGCCCGCGCAGCAGCGCGCGGGGCTCGGTGGTGGCCGCGAGCACCGTGGCGGCGAGCACCGACAGGGTCGCCTTGGCCAGCAGGCCGCCCCCCGCCGCCAGGCCGCTCTCCGACAGCGAGAGGCCGGCGACCTCCACCCGCGGCCCCCGCGCCACGACGGGCAGCAGCAGCGCGAAGACGACGAACGGCACCTCGACGACCAGCCCCCGGGCCAGCCGCCCCGGCCGCACGCCGGCCAGCGCCGCCGCGGCCAGCACCAGGACGAGGAACCCGGCGTAGGCCGCCGGCGCCCACGGCGCGTGCACCGGGGTGGCCACCACCACGAGCGCGAACCCCACCCCCGCGACCAGCTTCTGGTGCGGCTCGAGGCGGTGCACCGGACTGGTGCCCGGCACGTAGGCGGCGCCCAGGACGCCGGCCGGAACAGCGCTCACGGCCGGTCGGGAGCCTCGGCCCGATCGCGGCCGCGCCGGCGCACCAGCAGGGTGAGCCCTCCGGCCAGCACCAGGGTGACCGCGACGCCGACGACCCCGGCCAGCCCGCCGGACAGGCGGCCGTCGTCGACACCGGCCACGGAGTAGTCGGCCAGGGGCGAGTCGGCCGCCGCGCTGTCCCGGGCGGTGCCGGCGAAGCCCGTCTGCTCCGCGGCCCACTCCAGCCCGTCGGGCGCGGAGCTCGCGTACCAGCTGCCGACACCCGCCACGAGCAGCGCCACGAGCAACCCAGCCAGCCACAGGCCGCGCGTCCGGCGGCGGGGGCCGGTCACCGGGCACCCGTCCCAGCCGGCGCGACCTCGGGTCGGGGCGCCAGCCGCGCGGCACGGCGCAGCGCGGCCGCGCCGTGCACCAGGTCGGGGCGCACGCCGAGCACCGCCCCGAGGATCGCCACGGTGATCGCGGCCTCGCCCAGCCCGATCAGCGTGTGGACCCCGGCCATGGCCGCAGTGACCGTCCCGAGCGGCACGTCGGCGACGGCACCGGCGGCGAACAGCCCGACGAAGGCCAGCGCTGCCGCGGGAACGGAGAGCAAGGCGCCGACTCCGGCCGCGGCCAGCACGCCGGCCCGGGTGCGAGGCAGCAGGGCAGACAGCAGGCGGAAGACGCCGTAGCCGACGCCCGTGGCGACCAGGGCCAGCAGCGTCACGTTCGTGCCCAGCGCGGTCAGGCCGCCGTCGGCGAAGAGGACCGCCTGCACCAGCAGGACGACGGTCATGCAGAGCACCGCCGTCCAGGGCCCGACGAGGATCGCCGTCAGCGCACCGCCGATGAGGTGTCCGCTGGTCCCGGGCCCGACGGGGAAGTTCATCATCTGGACCGCGAAGACGAAGGCCGCTGTGAGCCCGGCCAGCGGAGCGGTGCGCTCGTCGAGTTCCCGTCGCGCCCCGCGCAGTGCGACCGCGACCGCACCGGCCGCGACCGCCGCCGTGGCGACCGACGTGGTCGCGTCCAGGAACCCGTCAGGGACGTGCACGGCATCTCCGGAGGATCGGCTCGCGGCGGGCGGGGCGCCGCCGGACCGAGCTTATTGCACACGAGTTGCAACTGCACCGGATTCGCAGCAAGCCCGCCCGGGCGGCCCGCGGGCGCCGCGGCTGTTCCGCTCCCGCCCGGCGCAACGCGGACGCAACACGACACGGGAACACGCCGGACGGAGTTCACCGTCCCGAAACAGCGCCGCACCGCCAGCGGAAACAGGACGGCGGCACCGTGAACGCCACGTCGCCCTCGCCGAGGAGCGCCGTCCCGCACACGTACCCGGGGAGGTCCCGGGGCGTTCCCGTGGCCCAGCCACACCGACACCGTCAGGAGGTTGCCGTGGACACCGGCGACACCGCCTGGGTCTTGGCCGCCAGCGCTCTGGTGCTGTTCATGACCCCCGGCCTGGCGCTCTTCTACGGCGGCATGGTCCGCGCGAAGAGCGTCCTCAACATGATGATGATGAGCTTCGGAGCTCTCGCCCTCATCGGCGTGCTCTGGGTGCTCTACGGCTACTCCATGGCCTTCGGCGACGACGTCGGCGGCGGCCTGCTCGGTGACCCGTTCGAGTTCTTCGGGCTGTCGTCGCTGATCGGGACCGGCGGCCTGGACGCCGCCTTCGCCCCGGACAACCTCGTCTTCACGATCCCCTCGCTGGCCTTCGTCGCCTTCCAGGCCATGTTCGCGATCATCACCGTCGCGCTGATCTCCGGCGCCATCGCCGACCGGGCCCGCTTCGGCCCGTGGATGGTCTTCGCCGGCATCTGGGCCACGCTGGTCTACTTCCCGGTCGCCCACTGGGTGTTCGCGTTCAACGGCGCGGAGTCCGAGACCGGGGGCTGGATCGCCAACAACCTCCTCGCGATCGACTTCGCCGGCGGCACCGCGGTGCACATCAACGCCGGCGCGGCGGGCCTGGCGCTCGCACTGGTGCTGGGCAAGCGGCGCGGCTTCGGTCGCGACCCCATCCGCCCGCACAACCTCCCGCTGGTCATGATCGGCGCGGGCATCCTGTGGTTCGGATGGTTCGGCTTCAACGCCGGCTCGGCGCTGGCCGCCAACGGCCAGGCCGCCGAGGTCTTCGTGACCACGCTCGTCGCCACCTGCGCGGCCACGCTCGGCTGGCTGGCCACCGAGAAGATCCGCGACGGGCACGCCACCTCGCTGGGCGCCGCCTCCGGCGTCGTCGCCGGCCTGGTCGCCATCACGCCGGCCTGTTCGTCGGTGACCCCGCTCGGGGCGATCTTCGTCGGCCTCGTCGCCGGTGTCCTGTGCGCCCTGGCGGTCGGACTGAAGTACAAGCTCGGCTACGACGACTCCCTCGACGTGGTCGGCGTCCACCTGGTCGGCGGCCTGTGGGGCACGCTGGCGGTGGGCCTGTTCGCCTCCTCGGCCACCACGGCCGGTGTCGACGGCCTGCTGTACGGCGGCGGGATCGACCAGTTGTGGCGGCAGGCCGTCGGCGCCGTCGCGGTGCTCGTGTACTCCTTCGTGCTGAGCCTGGTGATCGGCATCGTGATCCAGAAGGCGATGCGCTTCCGCATCGCGGAGCAGGATGAGGTCAGCGGCATCGACGGCGTCGTGCACGCTGAGACGGCGTACGACTTCGCCTCCCTCGGCGGTGGCGGCGCGACCGCGGCAGCCGCCGCTGCTGCACCGGCCGGGCAGGCGCGAGCCGAGGCCCGCAACACGGAAGGGATCCGGGCATGAAGCTCGTCACCGCCATCGTCAAGCCGTTCAAGCTCGACGACGTCAAGAACGCCCTCGAGCTGATCGGCATCGCGGGGCTGACCGTCAGCGAGGTCCAGGGCTTCGGCCGCCAGCGGGGCCACACCGAGGTCTACCGCGGTGCGGAGTACCAGGTGGACTTCGTCCCGAAGGTGCGCATCGAGGTCGTCGTCAGCGAGATCGACGCCGCCCGGGTCGTGGACGCCATCGTGGAGGCCGCCTCCACGGGGCAGATCGGCGACGGCAAGGTGTGGGTGACCACGATCGACGAGATCGTCCGGGTCCGCACCGGCGAGCGCGGCGCCGACGCCCTGTAACCGGGCGCCGGACCGCACGTAGGAGCACAGCCGTCGGCCGGGGTGGCGGGACCGGGCGGGAACGCCCGGCTCGCTGCCCCGGCC
>DATAAV010000043.1:0-1685 GCA_036259935.1 Geodermatophilus sp.
TCGCCGGCCGTCGGCGCAAGGGTCGCGAGAAGCTCTCCGCCTGAGGTGCTGCCCGCGCAGGCACGCCTGCGCCGGCGTCCGGAGTTCACCGCGGTCGTCCGGTCCGGCAGGCGTGCCGGACGGCCGACCATGGTGCTCCACTACCTCCCCGAACGGCCCGTGACCCCGACCCCCCGCGACGCCGGGACGGGCGGCGGTCCACGGGCCGGCTTCGTGGTGGGCCGCGCCGTGGGGAACTCGGTCGTCCGTCACCGCGTGACCCGGCGGCTGCGTGCGGTCGTGCTCGACCAGCTCGACCGGCTGCCACCCACCGCGGACCTGGTGGTCCGCGCCCGGCCGGAGGCGGCCGCCGCCAGCTCGGCCGAGCTGCGCCGCGACCTCACCGCCGGGCTCGACCGGCTGCTCCGGGTCCGCACCCCGTGACCGCCGACCCGTCGGCCCCCCGCGCCGGACGCCGTCCGGTCGCCCGGGCGCTGCTGGCCGCCGTCGGCTTCTACCAGCGCGCCGTCAGCCCGGTCCTCCCCCCACGTTGCCGCTTCCAGCCCACCTGCAGCGCCTACGCCGCGGAGGCGATCGCCGTCCACGGTGCCGGCCGCGGCAGCCGGCTGGCGCTGGTGCGGCTGCTGAAGTGCGCCCCCTGGCACCCTGGTGGCCTCGACTTCGTGCCGCCGGCCCGCACGACCTCGCCCGGAACCGCTCGACCCGTCCCGTCGGCACCCCGCCGGGCCCCGCAGGAGGAGTCCCCCGTTGCTTGACTGGCTGTACACCGCCATCTCGTGGGTGCTGGCCCGGTGGCACTCGCTGTGGAGCCTCGTCTTCGACGACCCGGCGGCCGGGACGGGCCTGTCCGGGCTGGCCTGGGCGCTGTCGATCGTCTTCCTCGTGGTCACCGTCCGGGTGATCCTCTTCCCGCTGTTCGTCAAGCAGGTCAAGTCGCAGCGGGCGATGCAGGAGCTGCAGCCGGAGATCCAGCGGCTGCGCAAGCAGTACGGCAGCGACCGGCAGGGCTTCGCGGTGGCCATGCAGAAGCTGCAGAAGGAGCGGAACGTCAGCCCGCTCGCCGGCTGCCTGCCGATCCTGCCGCAGATCCCGATCTTCCTGTCGCTCTTCCACGTGCTGCGGCGGCTCGCTCCCGACGCGCAGGGCCTCTACAGCTGGGACGGCCAGCTCACCGACGAGGCCGCGCGGGCGCCGTTCTTCGGGGCGCCGATCTCCTCCTCGTTCTTCATGAGCGGGGCCAAGGAGGAGGCGATCCTCGGGATCACCGGTGGCTACGGCCAGATCCGGGTGGTCGCGTTCCTGCTCATCCTGATCATGAGTTTCACGACCTTCTTCACGCAGAAGCAGATCATGCGCCGCTCCGGGCCGGTCGAGGGCCAGGCCGCGATGGTGCAGAAGATGCTGCTCTACGTCATGCCGATCGGCCTGTTCGTCTCCGGCTTCCTCTTCCCGATCGGGGTCCTCCTCTACTGGTTCACCAACAACCTGTGGACGCTGGGCCAGCAGTACTTCATCCTGCGCAAGATGCCGCCGCCCGGGTCCGACGCCGCGAAGGCCAAGGCCGCGACGGACAAGCCCGCCGTCGACCCGAAGACGCTGGCGCCCCGGCCCGGTGCCAAGCCGGTCCGCCCGAAGAGCGGCCGCACCGCCGCCCCGGCCTCGACGGTCGACGCCGCCAACCCGAC
>DATAAV010000044.1:0-3223 GCA_036259935.1 Geodermatophilus sp.
CGGCTTCACCCAGGAACACCGGCTGCACCACCTCACCCGCCGCTGCTGGTCCTGGCGCGACGAGGCCGGCTCGGAAGCCACCTGGTCACGGGTGCTCGCCGTCGCCCTGCTCACCGACGGCCCCGACCAGCTCTGGCCGGCGCTGACCCGGGTGGTGTGATCGTCAGCCGGTGAGGACGGTCCGCATCACCTCGTGCAGGTGGGTGTTGGGGTAGTAGCCGGCCAACCGCTCGCTGCTGGGGCCCTCGGCGGTCACCGGCGTCGGCACCCCGGTGTGCTCGGTGGTGGACCAGTCGAGGACGAACCGCCGCTCGCTGCCGGCGACGGCGAACGGACCGTCCTCGCCCGAGACGGTCTCGCCCTCCCCGGCCGGGATGCCGGCGAGCGTGCCGCCGGTGCCGTTCTCGTCCTCGGCGTCGACCTCCTCGACGGTCAGCCCGCCGCACTCGTGGTCGCCGGTGACGATCAGCAGGGTGTCGGGGTGCTCGGCGACGAACGCGCGGGCGACCTCCACCGCGGCGTCGAGGGCGCGCATCGCCTCGAGCACCCGGGCGCCGTTGTTGCTGTGGCTCATCTCGTCGACCGCCTCCTCCTCGACCAGGAGGAAGAAGCCGTCCTCGTCCCGGGAGAGCACGTCGAGGGCCTTGCCTGTCATGTCGGCCAGGGGGACAGCGGGGGCGTACTCGTCGCCCTGGCCCTCGGGCTGCTGCCGGAACATCTCCTCGTTGGCGAACAGGCCGAGCAGCCGGTCGCCGGACGCGGCGGCGAGCCCGTCGGCGTCGGTCACGTACTCGTAGCCGAGCTCCCGTGCCTGCGCGACCAGGTCCCCCTTCGTGCTGCGGCTGCCCTCGCCGGCGGCGTCGGGGTGGGCGCCGGTTGATCCGGCGGGCAGCCACCAGTCCTCCCCGCCGCCGAGGATCACCGACGGCTCCGTGACCTCCAGGTACTGGCGGGCGATGTCGTCCTGCAGGCTCCGGTCGGCGCTGTTGGCGAAGAACGCGGCGGGGCTGGCGTCGGTGACCTGCGCCGTCGTCACCAGGCCGGTGGCCCGCCCGGCCTCGGCCGCCTCGGCGCCCAGCGTGGGCAGCGGCCGGCCGTCGACGTCGACGGCGACCGCGCCGTTGTAGGTCTTCTCCCCGGTGGTCCAGGCGCTGGCGGCCGCGGCGGAGTCGGTGACGGTGTGCTCGGGGTCGGCGGGGTCCGTCGTCTGAAGGCCGGCGACCGGCAGGGAGTCCATCGCCAGCTCGCCGTCGAAGCCCTCCTGGTCGAGCCGCGCGGCCTCGCGGTGGGCGGCGGCCATGCCGTCTCCGTTGACGAGGATGACGCTGCGGGCCCGGACGTCGACGGCGCCGCCCGGCCCGTTCGCGCGGTCGCCGTCGGCCGTCGACGGCCAGAGGAGGAGCGCGCCGACGAGGACGACGGGCAGCGCGAGCAGCAGGGCCAGCCGCAGCCGCCGGGATCGGGTCGTGGGCATGCGGCTCCCCCGTACGCGGGCGGAGCGCCCGCTGGTCGTGCGGTACGAGACGGCGGTCGGACGCCGGATCCGGCGCAGGTGAGCCCGGCGTCCGGCGGCGCGCGCACGTCGTCGTCCCATCGTCGGGGACCGAACGCCTGCGCCGTCGCGGAAACGCCGAAACGACGACGGCCGGCGCGTGGAGGAGTTCGCGCGCCGACCGCGGGCGGTCAGGCCATCTCGGGGACCCGCAGGTGGGCGAGGAGCAGGTCGAACTCGGCGACCTCGGTGATGGCGACCCCCGTCGACATGGCGAACGCCTCCCGCATGGCCTGGGCCTGGTCGCGGGTCCGCTCCATCGCCTCGCGGTTCTCGAAGGTGGCGGCCACGGCTGCCCGGCCCTCGCCGCGGCTGATGAACAGGCTGGCGCTGCAGAAGCCGGACATCTCCTCCATCCGCGGCACCACCGTCATGCGATAGGCGTCGAGGACGTGCTCGACCTCGTCGGGCTCGGCGCTGATCCAGGTCACCCGCGTGCACGCACCCTCCGGAGCCTCGTGCAGCCGATGCAGCACGGCGATCTCCCACTCGTGCACCTCGAGCTGCCCACCGAAGACCTCCGCGGCGCGGTCGCGGAGCGGCCGGACCCCTTCGGCGCTGCGGTGCATCGCGTCGGCGTCCCTCCAGGCGGAGGTCACGATGCAGCGACCGGTGTCGCGGTCGGCGAGCATCGACAGGCCGACGCAGCCGTCCATCTCCTGGACGGCGGGCATGACCTCGTCCCGCACGTAGGTCAGTCCGTCGTCGATGGCCTGCGGGTTGCCGTGGATCGTGGTCGACCGGGCGTACATGCCGCCACTCCTCTCCAGGAACGGCTCTTCCTCAGAGTCGGCGGCCATGCCCCTGCGGCATCGCCGCGAAAAACAGGGTGCTCGCCGGGGTGGATCGGGGGCAACGGCTTCCTGCGGCGCGGAACGGAGGCGGGGTCGATCGAGCCGGTGCACGCAGCGCCGGCCGCGTGCACCGGCCGGGGGTCAGACGGTCTCGGGCACCCGTAGGTGGGCGAGGACGAGCTCGTACTCCTCGACGTCGGTGATGGCGATCCCCATCCTCGGCACCAGCTCGTCCCGCAGCTCCCGGGCCCGCTCCCGCGAGTTCTCCAGTGCCTGCCGGCTCTCGAAGGTGACCGCCGAGGCGCCGATGCCCTCGTCTCGCCGCATCATCAGGCTGCAGCTGCAGAAGCCCTCCATCTCCTCGAGCCGGGGGATGAGGGTCATGCGGTACTCGTCCAGGTAGCGGTCGGGCCGGCCGGGTTCGGTGCGGACCCAGGTCAGCCGGGTGCAGGCGCCCGCCGGGGCCTCGTGCACCCGGTGCATCAGCGCGACCTCCCACTCCTGGACCTCGGGTGTACCGCCCAGCATCTCGGTGAGGCGGTTCCGCTGCGGACGGACCCTCTCTGCGCTGGCGTGCATCGCCTCCTCCGTCCGCCACGAGGTCGCGATGATGCACCGGCCCATGTCGCGGTCGCAGAGCATGGACAGGCCGACGAACCCGTCCAGCTCCTGGATTGCCGGCATGACCTCGTCCCGCATGTAGGCGATCGCGTCGTCCATCGCCTGGGGGTTGCCGCGCACGGTGGTGGATCGGGCGTACATGCCACCACTCCTCTCCGGTGTCGGCGGCGACGCCCTCGCGGCATCGCCGCGGGGCGCACCTTCCTCGCCTCGGAGGACCGAGGCAAGCCCCCGGATGCGGGGTGGGGAGCCGCGG
>DATAAV010000045.1:0-2059 GCA_036259935.1 Geodermatophilus sp.
CCCGTGTCGTGCCCGCCGTGCCCCTCGGCGGCGGCCATCCAGGCCATCGTGTCCCCGCCGGTCGGCGGCAGGTCCCACAGCGCCAGCCAGCCCTGCATCCGCCCCACCTGGTTCTGCTGGGTCTCGGCGATGTCGAACGCCAGCTGGCGGACCTCCGGGTCGGTGCTCCGCTCCGGCGCCAGGTTGGCCATCTCCACGCCCTGCAGGTGGTGCCGGGACATGTCGCGGGCGAACCCGGCCTCCACGGAGTCCGCCGTCGGTGCCGGCTCGCCCCGGCCCAGACCGAGGGCCACCGCGGCGCCCCCGCCGATCAGGACCAGCCCGACGGCGATGACCGCCAGCAGGGCCGCCCGCAGCGGGCTGCGCGCGGAGGTCACGGAGCGCCGGTCTCGGCCCCGGCCGTCGGCGTGGTCGGTGCGTCGGTCGTCATCGAGGTGGCGCCCCGGCTGCCGTCGCCCACGACCAGCGGGTCGCTGGTGAACTGCGGGTTCTCGCAGCTGGCGCCCGGCTCGGGGTAGAACTCCTGGTTGTAGGTCAGGAAGTCGGCGAACTGCTCGATCCGCGGGTCGTCGGCCGAGTCGACCTTCAGCTGGTGGTTCCAGGACTGCAGGCTGATCGGGGAGTCCTGGCCGGGGTTGGGGGAGACCATCCGGCCGGACTCGTCGGCGAACGCGGTGAGCGTGTCCAGCGCGTCCCCGCTGACGACCGCGGGGTCGTAGGTGATCCAGACGGCGCCGTGCTCGAGGCTGTGCACGGCGTTCTCCTGCCGGATCTGCACGTCGTAGACGGTGCCGGTGCAGTCGGCCCACTCGCCGTCGTGCGGCCCGCCGACCGGCGGGGACTGCTCGTAGGTGACCGGGGTGGTCACGTGCTCCTGGCCGGGGGCGTAGTCGAAGGTCTGGACGCCGCCGATCTCGTCGACGGCGTCGACCCGGTTCTCCTCGGCCTCGTTGACCTGCAGGACGGCGTAGGTGAGGACGGCGGCGGCGAACACCACGACGGCGACGGCGGCCGCGATCAGCCCCCACGGCCGCTGCGGGGTGACGACGTTCGTCACCGGCGGGCGCGTGCGCCCGCCCTTCCCGCCTCCCGCGCCCGACCGGCTCGCTCCGCCGCTCGCGCGACCGGTCTCGGGCTTGCGGTCCTTGGCCAATGCCTCTCCTCGGGTGCTCGGTGTCCGTGCTGGTTCCCCCGGCCCCCGTCCGTGCACGGGCCGGGCGCGCCGCGTTGCGACTCCCGCGCGGCCGTTCCGGCGGCCGAGTCTAGGTGCGCGAGGTGAACGCCCCCTGGGAGCGCGGGGGAGGGTCGGGCGAGGGTGACGAAGCCCGCACGGGACGCGGACGCCCGGTCAGTACGCTCGTGCGGTGACACCCGAGCAGCTGCAGGCCGTCGTACGCACCGCCGTGGGCGCGGTCGTCGAGCGAGGCGCGCTGCCCGTCGAGGTGCCCGCCGAGGTCGTCGTCGAGCGCCCGAAGAACCCCGAGCACGGCGACTACGCCACCAACGTGGCGCTCCGCCTGGCCAAGCCGGCCGGGCGGCCGCCGCGGGAGGTGGCCGAGCTGCTCGCCGGGGAGCTGCGGGCGCACCCGGGCATCGCCTCCGTCGACGTCGCGGGCCCCGGCTTCCTCAACATCACCCTGGCGCAGGGCGCGCTCGGCAGGATCGCCGTCGACGCGGTCACCGCCGGCCCTGCCTACGGGCACACCGGCACCCTCGCCGGGCAGCGGCTCAACCTGGAGTTCGTCTCCGCCAACCCGACCGGCCCGGTGCACATCGGCGGCACCCGCTGGGCCGCCGTGGGTGACGCCCTCGGCCGGCTGCTGGAGGCCAGCGGCGCGTCGGTGACGCGGGAGTACTACTTCAACGACGCCGGGGCGCAGATCGACCGGTTCGCCCGCAGCCTGATGGCCGCCGCGGTCGGCCGGCCGGTCCCCGAGGACGGCTACGCCGGCGACTACATCGGCGAGATCGCCGCGCAGGTCGTCGCCGCCGAGCCCGGCGTGCTCGAGCTGCCCGACGAGCAGCAGCAGGAGCGGTTCCGCGAGCGCGGCGTCGAGCT
>DATAAV010000046.1:0-5339 GCA_036259935.1 Geodermatophilus sp.
GGCGCCGCCCGACCCTCGCACGCAGACGGCGGGACCCGGGACGGGGCCGCCTGGTGCGACAGTGGAGGGGCAGGTCGACGGTCGGGCAGGAGGCATCGGTGGACCACGCCGAGCACGGCATGTGGGTGCCGCCCGAGGCACCCACCTGGGGGCGGATGTTCCTGCCGCACCTGGATCGGTGGTCCCTGCTCGCCGTCCTCAGCGTCGTGGGTGTCCTGGTCTACCTGGTCGCGCTCGTCCGGCTGCGCCGCTCCGGCGTGTCCTGGCCCTGGTGGCGGACGGCGTCCTGGGTCACCGGCTGCGCCTCGCTGTTCGCGGTCACCGGCACCTGGCTGAACGGGTACGGCATGGCGCTGTTCAGCGTGCACATGGCCCAGCACATGGTCCTGTCGATGGTCGCGCCGATCCTGCTGCTGCTCGGCGCACCCGTCACCCTCGCGCTGCGAACCCTTCCGCGCGGCCGGGGCGTGGCCGGCGTGCCGCGGGTGCTGCTGCTCGACGCGCTGCACAGCCGGGTGGCGCGCTTCGTCGCCCACCCGGCGTTCACCGTGCCGCTGTTCCTGGCCAGCCTCTACGGCATCTACTTCACGCCGCTGTTCGACGCGCTGATGTCCGATCCGCTCGGACACCAGTTCATGCTGGCCCACTTCACCGTGACCGGGCTGCTGTTCTTCGGCCCGATCCTCGCCCAGGACCCGTGGCCGCGGCCCCTCGGTCACGCCGGACGGATGGTCGAGCTGATCCTCCCGATGCCACTGCACGCCTTCTTCGGGGTGGCGATCATGATGGCCGGGTCGCTGCTGGTGCGGACCTTCGCCGTCCCGCCCGCCGGCTGGGGCGTCGACCCGCTGGCCGACCAGAGCGCCGCCGGCAGCATCGCCTGGTCCTTCGGCGAGCTGCCGACCGTCTTCGTCATGGCGATCGTGCTGTTCTCCTGGATGGGGTCCGAGGAGCGGCGCGCCCGCCGGCTCGACCGCGCCGCCGCCCGCACCGAGGACGCCGAGCTCGATGCGTACAACCAGCGCCTCCGGGCCCTGGCCGCGGCGTCGCCGTCCTCTCCGCCGCCCCGGACCCCCACGTCGGGGACCTAGACGAGTAAGTCCGAACGGCCCGAAGGGTGCTGTAGGCGCGGGCGGAGGGTGTTCAGGCTCGGGTTGTGATGACCGACCTCAACACCCTCCTGACCGCACTCTACGTCCGCATCGACGACTATCTGGCTCCTCGGGTGCGCGTCGGACGCCGCCCCCGGCTGACCGACTCCGAGCTGCTCACCCTGGCCGTGGCCCAAGTCCTGCTCGGAGTGCGGTCAGAAGCCCGCTGGCTGCGGCTTGTGCCCGCCGCGCTGCCCGGAGCCTTTCCCTATCTGCCCGGCCAGTCCGGCTACCACAAGCGCCTGCGCGGCGCCCTGCCGCTGCTCCAGCGGCTGATCCGGGTGCTCGCCTCCGACACAGACCTGTGGGCCGATCCGGTCTGGCTGGTCGACTCCACCCCGGTCGAGTGCGCCCGCTCGCGCCCGACCGTGCTCCGCTCGGACCTGGCCGGCATCGCCGGCTACGGCTACTGCCCCAGCCACTCGCGCTGGTTCTGGGGGCTGCGGCTGCACCTGATCTGCACGCCGGGCGGGCTGCCGATCACCTGGGCGCTGGCCGATCCCAAGCTCGACGAGCGCCAGGTGCTCATGTGCGTGCTCGATGCCGAGGCCGACCTGCTCGCCGAGCGCCCGGGCCTGCTGCTGCTCGCCGACAAGGGCTACATCTCCGCCGAACTGGACGACTACCTGCACGCCCGCGGCGCCGAGCTGCTGCGCCCGTCCTACCGCAACCGCGCACCCCGCCCGGGCCAGCAGCTGCTGGCCCCGATCCGCCAGTTGATCGAGTCGGTCTACGACACCCTCAAAGGCCAGCTCGACCTGGAACTCCACAGCGGGCGCACCCTGGCGGGAGTGACCGCCCGCGTCGCCCAGCGACTGCTCGCCCTCACGGCCGCCATCTGGCACAACCGCGCGACTGGCCAGCCCGTCACAAGATCCTTGATCGCCTACGACCACTGACCCCGTTCGGACTTACTCATCTAGTAGTGCTTCGTTAGGTCTTGCCTGACCGGGCTCGGGGCGCTGCGATGGGCGCATGACTCCGGGGGAGCTGGCCGCCGTGCGGGGGCGGCTGGAGGAGTTCGCGGCGGAGATGTTCGCGCCGCTGGCGCGTCGGGATCAGCGGGACAAGGGCGCGACATATGTGCGCGGGTTGCTGCTGGACGGGCGGCGCAAGTCGATGCAGCCGATGGCCGAGCGCCTGGGTGTGGAGGAGCAGGGGCTGCAGCAGTTCGTCACGTCGTCGACCTGGGCGGTGGAGCCGGTGCGCGAGCGGCTCGCGCGCAAGGCGGTGGCGGTGGTTGCCCCCGAGGCGTGGGTGGTCGACGACACCGGGTTTCCCAAGGACGGCACCGCCTCGCCGGGGGTGGCCCGGCAGTACTCCGGCACGCTGGGCAAGGTCGGCAACTGCCAGATCGGGGTGTCGATCTGCGCGGTCACCGACTTCGCCTCCTGCCCGCTTTCCTGGCGGTTGTTCCTGCCGCCCAGCTGGGATGACCGAGAGGCGGCCACCCCGCAGGACGCGGCGGCGATCCGGTCCCGGCGGGCCCGCGCGGCCATTCCGGATGAGCAGCGGCACCGGGCCAAGTGGCGGCTGGCGCTGGACATGCTCGATGAGCTGGCCGGCTGGGGGCCGGCCCCGCCGGTGGTGGTCGCCGACGCCGGCTACGGCAACAACGCCGACTTCCGGGCCGGGATCGACGCCCGCGGCTGGTCCTACATCGTCGGGGTCAACGACGATCTGACCGCCTTTCCCGCCGAGGCGCTCCCGCAGGTCAAGCCCTACTCCGGGCGGGGCCGACACCCCCTGCCGCGCTACCGCACCCAACCGGTCGGCCTGCGCGCCCACGTCCTGGCCGCCGGCCGCGACGCGGTGCGGCAGGTCACCTGGCGGCGGGGCTCCCGCGGGCCGATGACCTCGCACTTTCTCGCCCTACGGGTGCGGCCGGCCGGCCGCCGACCGACCGGGCGGTTGGCCGAGGACGGCTCGCTGCCGGCGGTGTGGCTGCTGGCCGAGTGGCCGCCCGAAGCCGCCGAGCCCACCGACTACTGGCTCTCGACCCTGCCCGAAGGCACCGAGCTGGCCGAGCTGGTCCGGCTGGCCAAGATCCGCTGGCGGATCGAACACGACTACCGCGAGCTGAAGACCGCCCTGGGCCTGGACCACTTCGAGGGCCGCACCTTCGCCGGCTGGCACCGGCACGTCACCCTGGTCACCGCCGCCCAACTGTTCCTCACCGCACTGCGCAGCGACCCAAAAGCGGCTGCGCCGGCCTGAGCCTCTACGCGGTCCTGCACCATCTGCAGGCCCTGCTCGCGACCTGGACCGGCGTCTGCACCGTCTGCGGCCTACCCGTCGACCACCGACCGAGAGCGCCGACCTAACGAAGCACTACTAGAGCCCGTGTCGCTGATCGGCGAGCAGGGCCGCGCTGAGCTGGGCTTCCATCGCGGGGGAGAAGGTCCGGGCTCCGTGGTGGGCGTCGACCGCCCGCTCGACGTCTTCCTGCACCAGGTCGGCGTTGATGGCGATCGCCGCCGCGTTCCCGGCGCCGGCCGAGGCGATCACCGCGCGGATCGACCACGTTGCCGGCGGCCCAGACTCCGAAGCTGCTGGTTCGTCCGGTGGCGTCGACGGTGACGAACCCGGCCTCGTCGGTCCGGCAGCCGAGTCCGGCCAGCAGGCCGTAGGCGTGCGGGGTGTTGCCGGGGCGGAGGAACACCGCGGTCCGCGCGACCCTCCGGCCGTCGGCCAGCCGCACGCCGGTCAGCCGGTCGGCCTCCACGACCAGCCGGGTCACTTCGCCGTCCACGATCTGGATGCCGCGGGCCCGCAGTTGGACACGTTCGGGGACGGTCAGCTGGTGGGTGTGGGCGAAGAAGACCACGTCGTCGGACCACTGGCGGATCAGCTGCGCGTGCAGGACGGCACCGGGGCCGGTGTTGAGCACGCCGAGCGGCTGGTCGCGAACTTCCCACCCGTGGCAGTACGGGCAGTGCAGCAGGTCCCGGCCCCACCGGTCGCGGACGCCGGCGATGTCGGGCAGCTCGTCGCGGACCCCGGTCGTCAGCAGGATCCGCCGGGCGCGCAGCACCCGGCCGCCGGCGAGGCGGACGACGAAGCCCGGCTCGATGCCGACCACCCGGGCGGCCACGAGCTCGACCCCGTACCGTGCGATCTCGGCCCGTCCGGCGGCCAGCAGATCCGCGGGCGACATCCCGTCGCGGGACAGGAACCCGTGCATGTGCGCCGCGGGCGCGTTGCGCGGCGCCCCGGCGTCGACCACCGCGACCCGCCGCCGCGCCCGGCCGAGCACCAGCGCCGCGCTCAGCCCGGCCGCGCCGCCGCCGACAACCACCACGTCGTGAACCTTCGCCTCCATAGCGATCACCTCCGCGCCGAAGGGTTCGCCGACGGCACGGCGGCGACAACGATCGTTGCCATTTCTGGGAACCGCTGCTGGGCTGGCCGGCATGCAGCAGTCGGCGGCGATCGCGGCGGCGCTGGCCGGGGTGGGTCCGCGGCTGAAGCGGATGCGGACCCAGTGCGACATCACCCTGACCGAGCTAGCCGCGGCGACCGGGATCTCCAAGAGCACCCTGTCCCGGCTGGAGTCCGGGCAGCGCAAGCCCAGCCTGGAGCTGCTGCTGCCGATCGCGCAGGCGCACCGGATTCCGCTGGAGGAGCTGATCGGCGCCCCGGAGGTCGGCGACCCGCGGGTGCGGTTCACCCCGCGCCGGCGCAACGGCCGCATCGTCGTTCCGCTGACCCGCTACCCCGGCGGACTGCAGGCGTGGAAGACGATCATCCCGCCCGAACCGGGTGAGCCCGAGCTGCGCACCCACGAGGGGTACGAATGGCTGTACGTGCTCGCCGGACGGGTGCGGCTGATCCTGGCCGACCACGACCTCACCCTGGGGCCCGGCGAGGTCGCCGAGTTCGACACCCGGCTGCCGCACTGGTTCGGGCCGGCCGACGACCAGCCGGTGGAGATCCTCAGCCTGCTGGGCCGGCAGGGCGAACGCATCCACGTCCGCGCCGCCCCCCGCCGAGCCGACCGCGCCTGATCGCGCTGGGCATCGTGCTGGGACGGAGCGGAGAGCATCGACACCGTCCGGATCCGGCTGCCACGATGCGTCCGCCGAGACGGCGGCGCGTGTCGGCGACGGGGCGGCTGACATCGGGGCGGTGGGCGACACCCCCGGGGCCTGACCCTCGAGGGAGGTGGTCGTCATGGCCCCCCTGCTC
>DATAAV010000047.1:0-15191 GCA_036259935.1 Geodermatophilus sp.
CCCCGTCGGGGAGATGAAGCGCACGTCCATGGCCTCTCCTGAGCCGAACCTCCGGCCACCTCCAGGGCCCCGGCCCCGCTGCAGGGCCCCGCCGCGAGCCTGCGAGTGGTGGGGGGCAGCGGGGTCCTCCATCAGCGGCCGAAGACGCGCTCCTCGCCGCCGGCGCGCTTCGACTCGTCCTTGAAGTCGCTGTACTGGTACGGGTTCTCCAGCACCTCCTGCTCGGCTGCCGGCAGCTCGGGGAACATGCCCGCGTTCCAGGCCTCCTCGCCCAGTTCGGCGCGCAGGTGCTCGACGGTCGCCTCGACCTCGCGCCGCACCGCGGCCAGGTCGACGTCGACGAGCCGATGGGCGAACTTCACCACCCGGCCGTCGACGACCACGGTGTGCACGTCCCCGCGCTGCGCCTGGAAGACCACGTGGCCGTAGGGGTTGAGCAGGGGGAAGGACACCGGCGAGTCGTCGTTCTTGATCAGCACGACGTCGGCCTTCTTCCCCGGCTGGAGGCTGCCGATGTCGTCGCGGCCCAGCGTGTGGGCACCGCCGCGGGTGCACCACTCGACCACCTTCTGGGCACGCAGCCGCAGATGCGTGATCGTCTCGCCCTTCAGGTGGGCGTCCATGTGCTCCGCCATGCGGTCGGCGTTCAGCGTCGCCCGCATCGCCGAGAACATGTCGCCGCTCCACCAGACACCGGTGTCCATCGACAGCGACACCGGGATGCCGTACTGCAGGACCTGCTCGGTGGGGGCGTGGCCCTGGCCGGCGCTGCACTCCGACTCGGTCGCGACCGAGATCGAGCCGCCGGTCGCCGCGATCCGCTGGTAGCTGTCGCGGGTGAGGGTGGCGGCGTGCACGTAGGTCGTGTCGGGGGTCATGAACCCGTGCTCGTGCATGAGCCGGATGCCGTTGTCGTCGGTGGCGGCCCAGACGCCGGCGTGCGTCGTCACCGGGATGCCCAGTTCCCGGGCGACCTCGAACGCCGCCTTCTCCGGGAACGCGGGGTCGCCGGTGACGTCGAAGGCGATCTGCACGCCCAACCGGTCGTCGCCGCCGTCGCGCAGCCGCTCCAGGAACGAGCGGACGGCGGGGTCGGCGGTCCACTCCCACGGGCCGGTCTGGATGTTGCCGTAGGCCAGGACGAACCGGCCGGGCACCGACCGCAGCGCCTCGACGGCGGCCTCGGCGTGGTCGACGGTCTGCAGGCCGTGCGACCAGTCGACGGTGGTGGTGACGCCGGCGTCGAGGGACTCGATCGCCGAGAGCCGGTTGCCCGCCGCGATGTCCTGGGGGCGGAACTTCCTGCCGTGCTCGAGGTAGTACCAGACGAAGTACTGGGTGAGCGTCCAGTCCGCCCCGTAGCCGCGCATCGCCGTCTGCCACATGTGCCGGTGGGTGTCGATCATCCCCGGCATGACGATGCCGCCACGGGCGTCGATCTCCCGGGTTCCCTCCGGCACCTCCAGCCCGGGGCCGACCGCCTCGATGCGGTCGCCGACGACCAGGACGTCGGCGTCGGTCAGCACCGACCCCGCGTCGTCCATCGGGAGCACCGTCCCGCCACGGAACACGAGCGGGCGGCCGGCCTCCGGGATGTCGGCGCCGGTGCCGGCGGGGGCATCGGAAAGGCTCATCGTCTCCTCCTCGGACGTCGTCGTCACAGCCTCGGACCGCCGTCCGTACAGCGGTCAGGATGCCGCGCCGCTACCCTGGTGTGGCGTCGGGCACATGTCAAGGCGGAACGACGCCGCGGCAATGCTGGAACCAAGCGGCCAGCGACCGACTTGATTGACATGAGCCCAGGCTCGCATGAGACTTCTCGCGGACAGTTGTCCGCATGCCGTCACGTCGAGGGGGATGCGCGCACCGATGAGCTCAGGACAGGAGAGCGCGGCCCGCGGCCCGCTGGCCGGCCTGCTGGTGGCCGACTTCTCCCGGATCCTCGCCGGCCCCTACGCCAGCATGCTGCTGGCCGACCTCGGCGCCGAGGTGGTCAAGGTGGAGGGCCCCGGTGGCGACGACACCCGGACCTGGCAGCCGCCGGTGCGCAACGGGGTGTCCACCTACTACCTGGGGGTCAACCGCAACAAGCGGTCGGTGGCCCTGGACCTCAAGGACCCCGGCGACGCGGCCGCCGCGCAGGAGCTGGCCCGCCGCGCCGACGTCCTCGTCGAGAACTTCAAGCCCGGCGGCCTGGCTCGGTTCGGCCTGGACTACGAGACGGTGGCGGCCGGCAACCCGGGGATCGTCTACGCCTCCATCAGCGGCTTCGGCAGCGGCCCCGGCGGCGCCGCGCTGCCCGGCTACGACCTGATCGTGCAGGCGATCTCCGGCCTGATGAGCCTGACCGGCGACCCGGGCGGGGAGCCGTACCGGGCGGGCGTGGCGGTCTTCGACGTCATGGCCGGGCTGCACGCGACGATCGGCATCCTGTCCGCGCTCAACGCCCGGCACGAGACCGGCCGCGGGCAGCACGTCGAGGTCAACCTGCTGTCCTCGGCGCTCTCCGGCCTGGTCAACCAGACCAGCGCCTACGTGGCCGGCGGCGTCGTGCCCTTCCGCATGGGCAACAGCCACCCCAGCCTGTTCCCGTACGAGCCGCTGCCCTGCGCCGACGGGGAGCTGATCATCACCGCCGGCAACGACGGCCAGTTCCGCAAGCTGTGCGAGGTGCTGGGGGTGCCCGAGCTGGTCGAGGACCCGCGGTTCCTGCACAACGAGGACCGCACCGCCAACCGCGAGCAGCTGCGCCCGCTGCTGGTGAAACGGCTGCGCACCCGCGGCAAGCTGGAGTGGTTCCGGGAGATCATCGCCGCCGGGGTGCCGTGCGGGCCGATCAACACCGTCGACCAGGGCGTCGCCTTCGCCGAGGAGATCGGCCTGGACCCGGTGGTGACCGTGGGGGAGGGGGACGCGGCCGTGCCGTCGGTGCGCAACCCGATCACCTTCTCCGACAGCCGGCCCGGGTACCGGCTGCCGCCGCCGGCCCTCGACGAGCACGGCGCGGAGATCCGCCGCTGGCTCGCCGAGCCGGCCGGACGGTCCACGGACCGCGAGGAGCGCTCGGCGTGAGCGGTCCTGGCGATCGCCCGTCCTTCCCGGCATCCCTCGGCAGCTCGACCGCCGACGAGATCCGGCTGCCCGGCCAGGACCTCACCCCCGACCCCATGGGCAGGGTCGGGATGGCCGCCCACCCGGCCGTCGACCGCAACGCGGTCTCCGTCGGCCCCAGCGCGGCCTGAGGAGGACGGCGTGCGTGCGGCGGTCCTGACCATCCCGGGGGAGGCCCCGGTCTCCCGGGTCCACCCGGATCCTGCCCCTGCGCCCGGGCACACCGTCGTCGCGGTGACCGCGGCGCCGATCGTGCCGCTGGACCTGCTGTGCGCCTCGGGCACCTCCTACTTCGGCCGGCCCGCCGTCCCCTACGTGCCCGGCGTGCAGGGCGTCGGGGTGGTGGAGTCCTCCGGCGTGCTGCCGGCCGGCACGCGGGTCTGGTTCGCCACCTCCGCCGGCATGGCGCCCGGCGACGGCAGCCTGGCCGAGCGGTGCGTGGTCCCCGACGCCGACGTCCTCCCGCTGGAGGCGGACGTGCCCGACGCGGCGATCGCCGCCCTCGGGCTGTCCGGGGTGGCGGCGTGGATGGTGCTGACCTGGCGCGGGCGGATGCAGCCCGGCGAGCGGGTGCTCGTGCTCGGCGCCGGCGGCGCGGTCGGACAGGCCGCCGTCGGCGCGGCGAAGCTGCTGGGCGCCGGCCGGGTGGTCGCCGTCGCCCGGTCGGAGCAGGCGCGGGACCGGGCGCGCGCGGCCGGCGCCGACGAGGTGGTCCCGCTCTCCGGCGACGCGGACGCCCTCGCCGTCCGCCTCCGGGAGGCCGCCGGCGGCGCGGTCGACCTCGTCGTCGACCCCGTCTTCGGCATCGCCGCCACCGCGGCCACCCGCGTGCTGGCCGAGGCCGGCCGGCTGGTCAACCTCGGCGGCGCCTCCGGCGACACCGCGGAGTTCTCCTCCGCCGTGCTGCGCAGCCGCTTGGCGGAGGTCCTCGGCTACACCAACAACGCCCTGACCCCCGAGCAGCGGCGGGCGGCGTTCACCGCCGTCGCCGAGCACGCCGCCGCCGGCCGGCTGGCCGTGGCGCACGAGGTGCTGCCGCTGGCCGAGGCGGGGAACGCCTGGCGCCGCCAGGCCGCAGGAGACCCCGGTGCGCGCCTGGTGCTCGCACCATGACCCCATGACGACGCGGACGGCGCCCGCCGTCCGCCCGGCCCACGAGGAGGACCCCGTGCAGCTGGTCACCGAGGAGAACATCACCGATCTCGCCGTCGAGCGCTGGGCCACCGCCAAGGACCCCCGCCTCGCCGAGATCATGACCGCGCTCGTGCGGCACCTGCACGACTTCGCCCGGGAGGTGCGGCTCACCGAGGCCGAGTGGATGGCCGCGATGCAGTGGCTGACCCGCACCGGGCAGATCAGCAACGAGAAGCGCGAGGAGTTCATCCTCGCCTCCGACGTCCTCGGCCTGTCGATGCTCGTCGTCCAGATGAACCACCGGCTCGACCCGGCCGCCACCCCGGCCACGGTGCTCGGCCCCTTCCACATCGAGGGCTCCCCGCAGCTCGGCTTCGGCGAGGACATGTCCCAGGGCCTGCCCGGCACGCCGCTCTACCTGCACGGCACCGTCCGCGACCTGGCCGGCGACCCCGTCCCCGGCGCCGTGCTCGACGTCTGGCAGGCCGACGCCGAGGGCGTCTACGAGGCGCAGCTGGCCGAGGTCGACGAGGCCCGGCTGCGCGCCAAGTACACGACCCGCGAGGACGGCGGCTACTGCGTGCGGACCATCGCGCCCAAGGGCTACACGATCCCGATGGACGGTCCGGTCGGCGAGCTCATCTCCCGGACGGAGATCAGCCACTTCCGTCCGGCCCACATCCACTTCCTGCTCAACGTCCCCGGTTTCGAGCCGCTGATCACCCACCTGTTCCAGGAGGGCGCGGAGTACCTCGACAGCGACGTCGTCTTCGGCACCAAGCAGGAGCTCGTCGTGCGCTTCGAGGACCGCGAGCCCGGCAACACCCCGGACGGCGGCCGCTGCGACCGGCCGTGGGTCGAAGCCCGCTACGACTTCCTCCTGCAGCGGAAGGGGTGAGCGCGCCCCCGCGCGGCTGACGTCCCGGCGGCCGAGGATCGCGGCATGAGCACGCTTCCCGAGCAGGAGCGGGAGATGGTCGCCGTCGTGGCGGGCTTCGTCGACGACCGGGTGCGGCCACGGGTGGCCGAGTTCGAGCACGAGGACCGCTATCCGGCGGACTTCATCGAGGAGATGAAGAAGCTCGGCTGCTTCGGCCTGCTCGTGCCCGAGGAGTACGGCGGCAGCGCGGTCAGCACCGCCTGCTTCGCCCGGATCTCCGAGGAGCTCGCGCGCGGCTGGATGAGCCTGGCCGGCGCCATCGGCGGGCACTCGGTCATCTCCTACCTGATCCGGACCTTCGGCACCGAGCAGCAGCGGCGGACCTGGCTGCCGCGGATGGCCGACGGCGCGGTGCGCGCGACGATGGCGCTGACCGAACCCGGTGGCGGCAGCGACCTGCAGGCGATGCGCACCTCCGCCACCCGGGTCGGCGAGGAGTACGAGATCCGGGGCAGCAAGACCTGGATCTCCAACGCCCAGCACTCGCAGCTGTTCGGCCTGCTGTGCCGCACCGACCGCGACGCCGTCCCCGCGCACACCGGCATGAGCGTGCTCCTGGTCGAGCCGGGGGAGGGGCTGGAGATCTCGAGGAAGATCCCCAAGCTCGGCTACCGCGGCGTCGAGGCCTGCGAGCTGGTCTTCGACGGGCGGCGGGTGCCCGCCGGGGCCGTCCTCGGCGGGCAGCCCGGCGCCGGCTGGACGCAGATGATGCGGGGCCTGGAGATCGCCCGGGTGCAGGTCGCGGCCCGGGCGGTCGGGGTGGCGCAGGCGGCGCTGGACGACGCCACCCGCTACGCCCAGCAGCGGGAGTCGTTCGGCAAGCCGATCTGGAAGCACCAGTCGGTCGGCAACCTGATCGCCGACATGGCCACGAAGGTGGCCGCCTCCCGGCTGCTGACCCTCGACGCCGCCGACCGGATCGACCAGGGCGTGCGGGCCGACATGGAGGCGGGCATGGCCAAGCTGTTCGCCTCCGAGGCGGCGATGCAGGTGACCGTCGACGCGATGCGGGTGCACGGCGGCTACGGGTTCTCCCAGGAGTACGCCGTCGAGCGCTACTTCCGGGACGCGCCGCTGATGATCCTCGGCGAGGGCACCAACGAGATCCAGCGCAACGTGATCGCCGCGCAGTGGATCTCCCGGCACGCGACCTGACCGTGGCGTACCCCGGTCCCGTCGTCGTCACGGAGGCGACGGTCGAGGCCGCGCCGGTGCAGGCGCTGGCGGCGTTGTTCGACGACGGCCTGCCCGCCCCGCGGCCCGGCGAGCCGCTGCCCCCGCTGTGGCACTGGGCGGCCCTGGCCACCTGGCCGGGCGCGCGGGGCACCGGCCCGGACGGGCACCCGGCGACCGGCGGCTTCCTCCCCGACGTCGGCAGGCCGCGCCGGATGTTCGCCGGGGGCTCGGTGCGCTTCGCCGCGCCGCTGCTGGTCGGCAGCACCCTCCGGCGGGAGCAGCAGGTCCTGTCGGTCACCCCGAAATCGGGCCGGCAGGGCGACTTCGTCGTGGTCGTCGTCGAGACCCGGCTGTCCGGCCCCGACGGCGCGCCGGCGCTGGTGGAGCGGCAGGACATCGTCTACCGCGATCCGCCGCCCCCGACGGGCGGGCCGGCCCCGGCGACCGACCCGCTGCCGCTGGAGCCCGCGCTGCTGGTGCGGGAGGCGGCCGGGTGCTGGCGGTTCGGTACCGACCCCACGACGCTGGTGCGGTTCAGCAGCGCGACCGGCAACGGCCACCGGATCCACTACGACTGGCCCTACGCCACCGCGGTGGAGGGCTATCCGGGGCTGGTCGTGCACGGCCCGCTGATGACCCTGGCCATGGCCGAGGTGCTGCGGCTGGAGGACGGCGGCGCGCCGGTGCGCGCGGTGGAGCACCGCAACCGCCGGCCGCTGTTCTGCGGCCGCCCGGCGAGGATCGTCGTGGACGGCGGGACCGGCGGCCGGCGGGAGCTGGCGCTGAGCGACGAGGACCGGCCCGGGGTCCCGAACGGCACGCTCACCGTGGAGGTCGGCGACCCCGGCCCCCCGCGGGTCCGCTGAGGAGAGGAGAGCCATGGGCAGCGGCGATCGGACCGTGGTGGTCACCGGTGGAGCGGGAGCGCTCGGGCGCGCCGTCGTGGCGGAGTTCCGGCAGGACGGCTGGCAGGTCGTGGTCCTCGACCGGCCCGGCGCTCCGCTCGAGGACGCGGCCCGGGAGCCGGGGGTGCACGCGGTGGCGGCCGAGCTCGGCGGGCAGGCCGGCGTGCGCGACGCCTGGCAGGAGGTCGACCCGATCGGGACGCCGACCGCGCTCGTCGCGCTCGCCGGCGGATTCCGCCCGAGCTCGCTGGCCGACCTCACCGAGGACGTCTGGAACGAGATGTGGCAGTCCAACGTCGCCTCGCTGCTGTGGTGCTGCCAGGAGGCGGCGCCGCGCATGGCGGCGGCCGGCGGCGGCAGCATCGTCACCGTCGGCTCCCGGACCGCCGTCGTCGGCGCGGCCCCGGTGGCGCACGCGACCAGCAAGGCCGCCGTCGTGCGGATGACCGAGCTGCTGGCCGAGGAGCTGCGCCGGCAGCGCATCCGGGTCAACTGCGTCCTGCCGTCGGTCATCGACACCCCGGCGAACCGGACCTGGATGTCGGCGGACCTGGCCGCCCGCGCCGTCTCCCCGGCTGCCATCGCCAAGGTGATCGCCTTCCTCGCCGGCCCCGACGCGGCGCCGGTGAGCGGGGCCCGGGTCCCGGTCTACGGCGACGCCTGACCCGTCCGCGGCCGCCGCAGCCCCCGGCTACCGTGGCCCGGTGCGGCGACCCTCAGGCCCCCTGACCGGCATCCGTGTGGTGGAGCTCAGCGGGCTGGGCCCCGGGCCGCACGCGTGCATGGTGCTGGCCGACCTGGGCGCCGACGTGATCCGGGTGGACCGGCCCGGCGGGGGGCCGGTCGTCGTGCCGCCGGAGCACGAGGTCCTGCACCGGAGCCGACCGTGCGTCGCCGTCGACCTGAAGTCAGACGCGGGCCGCGAGGTGCTGCTGCGCCTGGTCGACGAGGCCGACGTCCTCGTCGAGGGGCTGCGGGCCGGCGTCACCGAGCGGCTGGGGATCGGCCCCGACGACTGCCTCGCCCGCAATCCGCGGCTGGTCTACGCCCGCATGACCGGGTGGGGCCAGGACGGCCCGCTGGCCGCCCGCGCCGGGCACGACATCAACTACCTCGGCCTCACGGGGGCGCTGCACGCGATCGGCACGGCCGACAAGCCCGTCGTCCCGCTGAACATCGGCGCCGACTTCGGCGGCGGATCGCTGTTCCTGGTCGTCGGCGTCCTCGCCGCGCTGCTGGAGCGCGCGGGCAGCGGTCGTGGGCAGGTCGTCGACGCGGCGATGGTCGACGGCGCCAGCTCGCTGGTCGCCATGATCCACGGGCTGCTCCACGCGGGCCTGTGGCAGGACCGGCGGGCGTCGAATCTGCTCGACGGCGGCGCACCGTTCTACGACACCTACGCCTGCGCCGACGGCCGGCACGTCGCCGTCGGCGCCCTGGAGCCACAGTTCTACGCCGCGCTCCTCGACGGCCTGGGGCTCACCGGCACGCTGCCCGGCGGCCAGCACGACGTCCGGCACTGGCCCGAGCACCGGCGGCTGATCGCCGAGGTCCTGGCCACCCGCACCCGTGACGAGTGGGTCGCGGCCTTCGCCGGCACCGACGCCTGCCTGACCCCGGTGCTGAGCCTGACCGAGGCCGCCGCGCACCCGCACATGGCCGCGCGCGGCACCTTCGTCGAGCAGGACGGCGTGCCCCAGCCGGGGCCCGCCCCGCGGTTCTCCCGGACGCCGGGAGCGGTCCGCGGCGGACCCCGGCTGCCCGGAGAGGACACCCGGGAGACCCTTCCGGCGTGGGGTTTCTCCGCCGACGAGGTGGACGCGCTCCTCGCGGCGGGGACGATCGTCCAGAGCGACCGCGCCGGCGGGTGACCGCCGCCGGCCCGGGAGGGCCGGGCAGGCGCGACCCGGGGCCGTCGTCGGCGGCGCCCGGCCGATGATCCATGCTCGGGGGGCGCATTCCAACGGGGGAAGGCGTCGCCAGGAGGCGGAGTGAGGAGCAGGACATGCAGGACGCAGTGATCGTGGAGGCCGTGCGCACGCCGGTCGGCCGGCGCAACGGCGGGCTGTCGGGTGTGCACCCGGCCGACCTGTCGGCGCACGTGCTGAACTCGCTCGTCGAGCGGGCGGGGCTGGACCCGGCGCTGGTCGACGACGTCGTCTGGGGCTGTGTCGGCCAGGTGGGGGAGCAGACCTTCGACATCGGCCGCACCGCGGTGCTCGCTGCCGGCTGGCCGGAGACGGTGACCGGGGTAACCGTCGACCGGCAGTGCGGCTCCTCGCAGCAGTCGGTGCACTTCGCCGCCGCCGGCCTGGTCGCCGGGCACTACGACGTCGTCGTCGCCGGCGGCGTGGAGTCGATGAGCCGGGTGCCCATGGGCTCGTCGGTGGGGAACGCCTCGCCCTTCCCCGACTCGTTCATGGAGCGCTACGGCGTCTTTCCCAACCAGGGCGTCGGCGCGGAGATGATCGCCGAGCGGTGGGGTCTCACCCGCGAGCAGCTCGACGAGTTCTCCGTCGGCTCGCACGAGAAGGCTGCCGCCGCCCGCGACGAGGGCCGCTTCGACGCCCAGATCGCCCCGGTTCCGCTCCCCGACGGCACGGTGGTCTCCCGGGACGAGGGCATCCGGGAGGGGACGACGGTCGAGGTGCTCTCCAAGCTCAAGACCGTGTTCAAGCCCGAGGGCGGCGTGATCACCGCCGGCAACTCCTCGCAGATCTCCGACGGCGCGGCCGCGCTGCTGATGACCACCAGCGACAAGGCCCGCGAGCTGGGTCTGACCCCGATCGCCCGGGTGCACACCGCCGTGCTGGCCGGCGCCGACCCGGTGATCATGCTGACCGCGCCGATCCCGGCCACCCAGAAGGCGCTGCAGAGGTCCGGCCTGTCGATCGACGAGATCGGGGTCTTCGAGGTCAACGAGGCCTTCGCCCCGGTGCCGCTGGCCTGGCTGGCCGACCTCGGTGCCGACGCGAAGGCGCTCAACCCCAACGGCGGCGCGATCGCCCTGGGCCACCCGCTGGGCGGCTCCGGTGCCCGGCTGATGACCACGCTGGTGCATCACATGCGCGACCACGGCATCCGCTACGGGCTGCAGACGATGTGCGAGGGCGGGGGCCAGGCCAACGCCACCATCCTCGAGCTGCTCTGAAGAAGGACCCCCCTGCCCCCCACCGTTCGCAAGCTCACGGCGGGCCCCTGCAGGGGGGCCACCCCGACGGCCGGGCCGGGTGAGTCGCCCTGCCCCGCCGTCGGGACCGCGGAACGCCTGCTCCCCGCCCCGACGGGGTACCGGAATGTCCGCCCGGCGTGCCGTCCGGCAGGATGGGGCAGTTGCAGGGGGAGGATGGTTGATCGTGGGCAAACACCGGGCACCCGAGTCGGACCCGACCGACTTCGACGCGGCCACGACCGCGCTCGCCGACGTGACCGGCGACTACACGGTCGACGTCGCGCACACCCGCATCGGCATCCGGGCACGGCACGCGATGGTGACCACGGTGCGCGGGTCGTTCACCGACTTCGACGGCAGGGCGCACCTGAACACGGGCAACCCGCCGGACAGCAGCGTGTCGATCCACATCAAGACGGCCAGCATCGACACGGGCAACGCCGACCGCGACGCCCACCTGCGCTCGCCGGACTTCCTCGACGTCGAGAAGTACCCGGAGATCATCTTCGTCTCCACCGACGTCGAGCAGGTCGACGACGACGTCTACCGGGTGACCGGTGACCTCACCATCCGCGACAAGACCCAGCCGGTGGCGGTGGACTTCACGCTCACCGGGTCGGCGCTGGACCCGTTCGGCAACATGCGGGTCGGTCTCGAGGGCGCGCTGGCGATCAAGCGCAGCGACTGGGGGCTGACCTGGAACACTCCGCTGGACACCGGTGGAGTCCTGGTCAGCGACCGCATCCAGATCGAGTTCGACGTCTCCGCGGTCCGCAACGGCTGACCCGGCTCCGGCGGTGCCCCGAGCCGATCGGAAGGTGGGACGACGATGACCGAGCCCAGGCATCCCGGCGACCCGCGCGGCGCGGCACCGGTGCCGGCGCTGCCCTCCTACAGCAGCGGGACCGCGAGCCTGCCGCTGCTCGGCGACACGATCGGGGCCAACCTCGACCGCACCGTCGCCCGCGTCGGCGATCACGAGGCGCTGGTGGAGTGCGCCACGGGACGGCGCTGGAGCTATCCCGAGTTCGTGGCCGAGGTCGACGCCTGCGCCCTCGGCCTCGACGGCATCGGCGTGGCCAAGGGCGACCGGGTCGGCATCTGGGCGCCCAACTGCGCCGAGTGGGCCTTCGTGCAGTACGGCACCGCGAAGCTCGGCGCGATCCTGGTCAACATCAACCCGGCCTACCGCACCCACGAACTTGCCTACGTGCTCCAGCAGGCCGGGATCTCGGTGCTGGTGTCGGCCCCGGAGTTCCGGACCAGCGACTACCGGGCGATGGTCGCCGAGGTCCGCGACGACTGCCCGGACCTGCGCCAGGTGGTCTTCCTGGGCAGCGCGGAGTGGGAGGACCTGATGGCCGCCGGCCGGGCCGGCGACCGCGGCCTCCTGGCCGAGCGCGAGCGGCAGCTGTCGGCCGACGACCCGATCAACATCCAGTACACGTCGGGGACCACCGGCTTCCCGAAGGGCGCCACGCTCACCCACCACAACCTGCTCAACAACGGCTTCTTCGTCGGGGAGGGTTGCGGCTACACCGAGGCCGACCGGGTGTGCATCCCGGTGCCCTACTACCACTGCTTCGGCATGGGGATGGGCAACCTCGGCGCCACCAGCCACGGCGCGACCATGGTCATCCCGGCCCCGGCGTTCGACCCCGCGGCCACGCTGCAGGCGGTGCAGGACGAACGCTGCACTTCGCTGTACGGCGTCCCGACGATGTTCATCGCCGAGCTGGCGCTGCCCGACTTCGCCTCCTACGACCTCTCCAGCCTGCGGACCGGGATCATGGCCGGCTCACCGTGCCCGGTGGAGGTGATGAAGCGGGTCGTCGCCGAGATGGGCATGACCGAGGTGACCATCTGCTACGGGATGACCGAGACCTCGCCGGTGTCCACCCAGACCGGCGCCGACGACGACCTCGACCGGCGCACCTCCACGGTCGGCCGGGTGCACCCGCACCTGGAGGTCAAGATCGTCGACCCCGCGACCGGGCTGACCGTTCCCCGCGGCACCCCGGGGGAGTTCTGCACCCGCGGCTACTCGGTGATGCTCGGCTACTGGAACGAGCCGGAGAAGACCGCCGAGGTCATCGACGCCGCGCGCTGGATGCACACCGGCGACCTCGCGGTCATGGACGCCGAGGGCTACCTGAACATCGTCGGCCGGATCAAGGACATGATCATCCGCGGCGGGGAGAACGTGTATCCCCGGGAGATCGAGGAGTTCCTCTACACCCACCCCGACATCGTCGACGCCCAGGTCATCGGCGTCCCCGACGAGCGGTTCGGCGAGGAGGTCATGGCCTGGGTGCGGCTGCGGGAGGGCGCCGAGCCGATGACCGCGGAGACGCTGCGGCAGTTCTGCGCCGGCAAGCTGGCCCACTACAAGATCCCCCGCTACGTCAAGGTGGTCGACGCCTTTCCGATGACGGTGACCGGCAAGGTCCGCAAGGTGGAGATGCGCGACGTGGCCGTCGAGGAACTCGGCCTGCAGTCCGCCGCCGCCGTCCGCAACGCCTGAGGACGACCGGCGCGCCGGTCGTCCATGGGGACTTCTGCGTACAGACGCCGCCCCGTCCCCCTGCCTAGCGTTCCCGGGGTCGACGCCCACCGCGGACGCTCTCAGGGGGAAGGCCATGCCGCTCGTCATCCTGCACCTGCGCTGGGAGGACGTCAGCGCCGAGCAGTACACCCGGATCTGCGCCGTCCTGCCGCCCGGCACCGCCTCGGCCGACGGCTGCCGGTCCCGGCAGCTGCGGCACGTGGGCACCGCGCTGCTCGGCATCGAGGTATGGACCGACGACGACGCGGCCGCGCGCCACATGAACGGTCTCGCGCGGACCGTGGCTCCCATCGGGCTGGCCGCGCCCACGACCGTCGCGTTCTGCATGCCGGAGGTCTACGCCCGGGTCTACGAGCGGGACCTGGCCCGCCGGGCGGCGGCGCAGGCCGGGTCCGGGCAGCCGGGGCCGCTGACCGCGGACGACGTCGACCTCGCGGCCGGCGGTCCGGCCTAGGAGCGGACGGGGCTCACCGCCGGGGGCCGATCCGCAGGGCTCCCGGCGGTGCCCGGCCGGGGCAGCGGCAGCAGGCGGCGGCGCTGACCCTCGAGGACGGCGGCCAGCCGGTCGGTCACGCCCAGCTTCCGGTACAGGTTGCCGGTGTGCTTCTCCACCGTGCGGGGAGAGCACCCGAGACGTCGGGCGGTGGCGCCGGCGGTGCAGCCCTGGCCCATCAGCACGAGCACCTCCAGTTCGCGGGTGGTGAGCCCCGCGTCGCGGGCCCGCCCGGGGGCGGCGTCGTCGACCTGCGCCTGCCACGTCGCCAGCCGGGCGGCGTGCCGCTCCACGGCCTGCAGCAGCGGCTGGACGGCGGCCAGCAGCGCCAGCTGCTCGTCGGTGAAGTCCCGCCCGGTGCGGGCGAAGGCCAGCCCGCAGATCTCCGTGCCGTTCCCGCGCAGGCCCACGGCGGCCATCTGGTCCCAGCCGTGCAGGTCGCGGAGGAAGTCGCGGACGGGGTGGTGCTGCCAGGCCGCCGCGCCGACCGCCCGCCGGCACGTCGACGGCGCGAGGTCCCCGCGCGCGGCGGCGACCATCAGCGGGTGCTCGGTGCGCCGGTCGCAGGCCGCCCGGGCCATCACCACGAGGTCCGCGGGACTGCAGCCCAGCGCCTGGACGGTGGTCGCCCCGGTGCGCCACCGGGTGCGCTGGAGGACCCCGGAAGGGGCGTCGAGCGCGCGGCAGAGCAGGTCGAGCACCGGCTCGGCCGGGAACGCGGGGGTGCTCATCTCGTCGAGCACGCTGATCGCGAAGTCGGTGATGTCGCCCAGAGCTGATCTCATGGGCCTCTCCGGCGGGGGGCGGTCGGCCGTGCGCCCGGCGGCTGGGGCCTTTCGACCATGGCAGTTCCGGAACGTGCCGTCAACGAGGTCGCACCGCCGGGCCTCGGGACCGGGACCTGTCGTCGTCCCGTCCGCTACGGCGGGCTACGCCACGCGCCGCGGCGGCGCGACGTCCTTGAGGGCGCTGCGGGCCCGGCAGGACGCTGCCCTCGTCCGTGACCCACGCGGGCCCAGGGGGAAGGAGCGCACGATGCGGTGTCCGAGGGGAGCCGTCGTCGCGACCGCGGCGGCAGCGCTGGTGGTGCCGCCCACGGTGGCGAGCGCGCACGTCGAGGACGACGGGGAGGGCGACGCCGCCGTCGCCACCGTGGCCAGGGAGCTGGACGGGCCGAGACAGCTCGATGACTACGGCGAGGGCCGCCTCGTGGTGGCCGAGTCCGACACCGGCGAGGTGTCGTCGGTGGACCTGGCCAGCGGAGAGGTGCGGGCGCTGCTGTCCGATCTCGGGTACGCCCAGGGCGTCGGCTTCGACGACGGCCTGCTGTTCGTGGCGGTGGGGACCCCGGGGCCCGGGGAGACGCCGAGGGGCCGGTTCAACGCCGCGCTGGTCGTGGCGACGCCCGAGGGCGAGGTCGTGCGCACCGTCGACCTGCTGGCCTACGAGGAGGCCAACAACCCCGACGGGCAGGTGCAGCTGGTGGACGGCCAGCCGGTGGACGCGCTGACCAACCCGTACGCAGTCCTCGTCCAGGACGATCGCGTCCTCGTCGCCGACGGCGGCGCGAACGACGTGCTCGCCGTGGACCGGGAGAGCGGCGAGGTGAGCACCTTCTTCGTGCCGCCCAACGTCACCGCCGACGAGGTGCCCGAGTGCGGGCAGCCGGAGGCCCAGGCCAACCCGGGCACCGA
>DATAAV010000048.1:0-6671 GCA_036259935.1 Geodermatophilus sp.
GAAGCCCTCGATCGCCGAGCCGTCGAAGCCGATGCCCTCGGCGAAGGCCGCCTCGATCTCGGCCGGCGCCACGGCCACGGCCTTGAGGTAGCCCGAGACGTCGGTGAACCACAGCCGCACGAAGCGGATGTCGCGTTCCTCGAGGGTGCGCAGGACGAACTCCTGCTGTCGGTCCATGCTCGGCATGATCGCGTCCAGTCGTTTCCGGAAGATGACGTCGCTCCCAGCCTGCCCCCTCCGCGGCTCGGCGACACCCACCGGCGCGCCCGATGCGCGTGCGGCTACCCCGCGAGGGTCTCCAGCGGGGTGTCCGGGTCGGCCAGCCTGGCCGCCTGCACCTGCCGCCGCGACCGGATGAGCCGCTGGATGGGCGCGGTGACGTCCCAGACGTTCACGTTCATGCCGGCGGTCACCCGGCCGTCCTCGGTCCAGAAGGCGATGAACTCCCCGTCGTCCGGGTTCCCGCGGCAGACGACCGTGTCACCGGGACCGGCGAGGCCCGAGTACTCCATGCCGAGCTCGTACTGGTCGCTGTAGGAGTAGGGCACCCGGTCGTACACCACCTCCTGCCCGAGCATCGAGCGCGCCGCGGCCGGCCCCTGGTTGAGCGCGTTGGCCCAGTGCTCGACCCGGACGTGGCGCCCGTAGAGCGGGTGGAACGCCGAGGCGACGTCCCCGGCCGCGTGGACGTCTGGCGTGGAGCAGCGCAGCGCCTCGTCCACGACGACGCCGTTGTCGACCTCCAGCCCGGCGGCCGCCGCGACCCGGCTGTCGGGGACCACGCCCACCCCCACGACCACCAGGTCGGCGGGCAGCCCGGCGTGGCCGTCGGTGACCACCGTGGTCACCCGCCCGCCGGACCCACGGATCTCCCGGACCACGGTGTCGGTGAGCAGCTCGACGCCGTGGTCCCGGTGCAGTCGCGCGAACACGCGGCCCATCTCGGCCCCCAGCACCGCGTGCAGCGGCGTGGGCTGCGGTTCGACGACCGTGACGGTGTTCCCGTGGGACCGCGCGGCGGCGGTCACCTCGAGGCCGATCCACCCGGCGCCGACGACCACCACCCGGCGTCCCCCGCCGGCCAGGTCGGTCCGGAGCCGGTCGGCGTCGGCGAGGGTGCGCAGGTACCGGACGCCGTCGAGGTCGGCGCCGGGTACGCGCAGCCGGCGGGCCGAGGCGCCGGTGGTCAGCAGGCAGCGGGCGTAGGGCAGCTGCTCGCCGCTGTCGAGGATGACGCGGTGCACGGCCGGGTCCAGCCGGACCGCCCGGACGCCGGTGCGCAGGTCGACGCCGTGCTCGGCGTACCAGCCGCCGTCGTGCACGTGCGCGGCGTCGCGCTCGGCGGCGCCGAGCAGGTACTGCTTGGACAGCGGCGGCCGCTCGTAGGGCTGCTCGGGCTCCTCGCCGAGCAGCACCACCGGGCCGTCGAAGCCCTCCGCGCGCAGGGTCTCGGCGGCCTTGGCCCCGGCCAGGCCGGCGCCGACGATCACGAACGGGTCCTGGGCAGGCATGGGGTCGACCTTCCGAACGGATCAGGACGTGGTGCCCGTGAGGGCGAAGAACTCCTGCCGGCTGCGGGGGTCCTCCCGCAGCAGGCCGTGCAGGGCGGAGGTGACGGTCCGGGCCCCGGGTGCCCGGACGCCGCGCAGCGTCATGCACAGGTGCTCGGCCTGGATCACCACGCCCACGCCGCGGGGGGCGAGGTGCTCCTCCAGCCAGTCGGCCACCTGCTGGGTGAGCCGCTCCTGCAGCTGCAGGTCGCGGGCGAACAGGTCGAGGACCCGGGCCAGCTTGGACAGCCCGAGGATCCGCTCGCCGGGCAGGTAGCCGATGTGCGCCACCCCGGAGAAGGGCAGCAGGTGGTGCTCGCACAGCGACTGGACGGGGATGTCCCGGGCCAGCACCAGCTCGTCGTAGCCCTCGTCGTTGGGGAACGTGGTCAGGTCGAAGGGCCGGCCGGTCAGCAGCTCGGCGTAGGCCTGCGCCACCCGCCGGGGCGTGTCGGCCAGGTGCGGCGAGGCGGGGTCGCGGCCGAGCGCCCGCAGCAGCGAGACGACGGCCCGCTGGGCGGCCGGCACGTCCACCCCTGGGCGCCGACGCAGGACGGCGGAGGAGGAAGCGGCAGGGACCCGGGAGCCGACCTGAGGAGAGAGCACCGGGCCTCCTTCTAAAAGAAACCGTCGTTACAAGTAGAGACCTCCCCTCGACCGCTGTCAACACCACTTCCGGAAACCTGCCGATCCGGTTCAGGCGCTGATCTCCTCGTGGGTGTTCACCCCGGGGATCCGCCGGACCGATCCCCATCCGAAGCGCGCCCAGACGACGAGCAACCCCGCTCCGACCAGCGAGCCCAGGGTGTCCCGGACGAGGTCGCCGTTGGTGTCGTCGTTGCCCTCCGACAGGGTCGTGTCCAGCCAGGCGTCCGACCGCCACTCGTAGATCTCCCACAGCGCACCGACCGAGATGCCGAGGGCCGCGGTGACGATCGCGATGCCCACGTAGTGCTGCAGATGGGTCTCGTCGCGCGGGTCGGGGACGACGTCCAGCCGCGCCAGCGCGATGTACACCACGGGAGCGGTGAGCATGGGCAGCGTGAAGTGCACCAGGTCGTCGAAGCGCACGAACTGGTCGTAGAGGCCGAACGTCTCGCCGAACCCCTGCAGCGCCATGCCGAGGGTCAGCGACAGGTCGTAGACCCGCGGCAGGTTCACCAGGCGGGCGAGCAGGGTGACCGCTCCGAGCACCGCCAGCAGCCCTGCCGCCCCGGGGCGGCCGTTCACCGCGTAGAGCACCGCGCCGCCGAGCAGGAGCAGCCGCAGGACGTCGATGCCGTCCCGGATCAGCGGCGTCCAGTCGCCGAGAAGCAGCCTGCGCATGTCCACGTGTCCCGCCTACCCGCTCGGCCGTCCCCGGTCACTCGTCGGGCGCGCCTCCCGGCGGGCCGCGAGGAAGTCGCGCAGCACCACCGCGTTGTTGTGCTCGCGGTCGCGGGCGCTGTAGAGCAGGACGACGTCCCCGTCCCGTGCCGCCTCCACCAGGGGCGCCCAGGCCTCCGGGCGCGCCTCGAGCTCGGCGGCGTAGCGGCGGCGGAACTCCTCCCAGCGCACCGGGTCGTGGGCGAACCACCGGCGCAGCTCGGTGCTCGGCGCGGCGTCCTTCAGCCAGTCGTCGACGGGCAGGTCCTCGCGGCGCACCCCGCGCGGCCAGAGGCGCTCGACGAGGAACCGGCGTTCGCCGGCGCGCGGCTGCTCCCGGTCGTGGACCCGGGAGAGCCGGATCTCGTCCACGCCGGCCTCCTCGGGACGGGTCGGCGTCGCCGGTCGGCCCGGCCGGCGACGGGATGCGCCAGGCTCCTCCGGCACGGAGGAGGCGACCCTCGGCCCTCATCCTGCGGCATCACCGCGGGGAACGGCGGCGTTCCCTCTCGTCTTCTCCTCCGCGATCGGCCATGCTCCGGCGCCATGACTGCCGTACGGGATCTGGTGGCGGAGGCGGCCGAGGGGCTCGCGCGGCAGCAGGCGCGGGTCGACGTCCTGGTGAGCGCCGCGGTCGCCGGCGACGGCTGGTCCGCCCGGCTGTCGCCCGGTGACCGGGCCCGGCTGATCGGCCTCGGCCACTTCCCGGAGTACTCCTCCGAGCTGGACTGGACCCCGCGGGAGGTCACCGGCCACCTGCGCGACAGCGCGCTGGTCTTCACCGAGCGGCTCTACCGGCTGCGGCGGGAGTCCGCACCCCTGCTCGCCGACTTCGTCCCCGACGCACCCGACCGGGTGGCCGGCTACCGGGCCGTGCACCCGGTGCAGCTGGTCGAGCAGCTCCGGACAGCGCAGGCGGCGCTGTTCGAGGCCGTCGCCCGGACCCGGCTCGAGGAGCTGGAACGTGCCGGCGTCCACGAGGTCGACGGCCCGGTCACCGTCGCCGATCTGCTGGCCTTCCTTCCCGGCCACCAGCACGACCACGCCGAGCAACTCCTGGCCCTGCTGTCCCCCACTTCCTGAGCCGGACCCGCCGGATCATCGGCGACCGGACGTCGCAGATCCCGTCGGCGGCCCGAGCCGCGACTACGATGTGACACCTCGTCACAGGCCGACGCGGCGGCGGGCCGTAGGGACCCGCGGACCGGTCGGCCGGACCGGAGGGCGAGATGGACACGGTTCTCGTGGTCCTCGTGGTGGTGGTCCTCGGCCTGCTCGTGCTGCTCGGCGCGAGCGTGCGCGTGGTGACCCAGTACGAACGCGGCGTGGTGCTGCGCTTCGGCCGGTTGCTCGGCGACGCGCGCCCGCCCGGGCTCACCCTGATCGCGCCGGGCATCGACCACCTGCACAAGGTCAACATGCAGATCGTCACGATGCCCGTCCCCGCGCAGGAGGGCATCACCCGCGACAACGTCACCGTCAAGGTGGACGCGGTCGTCTACTGGCGGGTCTACGACCCCGTCCGGGTCGTCGTCGACGTCCAGAACTACCAGTCCGCGATCGCGCAGGTCGCCCAGGCGTCGCTGCGGTCGATCATCGGCAAGAGCGACCTCGACGACCTGCTGTCCAACCGGGAGCGGCTCAACCAGGGCCTGGAACTGATGATGGACAGCCCGGCGGTCGACTGGGGCGTGCACATCGACCGCGTCGACATCAAGGACGTCGCGCTGCCGGAGTCGATGAAGCGGTCCATCGCCCGCCAGGCCGAGGCGGAGCGGGAGCGCCGGTCGCGGGTCATCACCGCCGAGGGCGAGCTGCAGGCCTCGGAGAAGCTGTCCCAGGCGGCCCAGGTGATGGCCATCCAGCCCGCCGCCCTGCAGCTGCGCCTGCTGCAGACCGTCGTCGAGGTCGCCGCCGAGAAGAACTCCACGCTCGTGCTGCCCTTCCCGGTCGAGCTGCTCCGCTTCCTGGAACGGAGCACCCCGTCGGCGGCCGCCGCCGCGGGGCCGCCCGCCGGGCTGCCGGTCCAGCGCACCGCGTCCCCGGCGGTGGCCACCGGCGGCGACGGGGCCTGACTCCCCCGCCCCGCGTGGCCGGGGCCTCGGGGTGACGACCAGACTGGGCGCGTGGACGGACACGAGCCGGTACAGCTGCGGGTGGGTCTGGCCCAGGTCGACACCCGCGTCGGGGACCTGACGGGCAACGCGGAACTCGTGACCCGGTGGACGGCGGCGGCGGCCGAGGCCGGCGCGCACCTGGTCGTCTTCCCGGAGATGACGCTGACCGGCTATCCGCCGGAGGACCTCGTGCTGCGGGAGTCCTTCGCCCGCGCCAGCGAGCAGACCCTGGTCGACCTCGCCGGCACGCTGGCCGACCAGGGGCTGGGCGGCACCGCCGTCGTCGTCGGCTACCTCGCGCACTCGGAGGGGGTGGGCCCGGCGCCGGTGGACGAGCCGCCCACCGACGACGACCGGCCCGGCGACGCCAACCCCCGCCGCGGCGCCCCGCGCAACGGCGCCGCGCTGCTGTACGGCGGCGAGGTCGTCGTCCGCTACTACAAGCGGCACCTGCCGAACTACGGCGTCTTCGACGAGGCGCGCTACTTCGTGCCCGGCACCGAGCTGCCGGTCGTGCGGCTGCACGGGGTGGACGTCGCGCTGACCGTCTGCGAGGACCTGTGGGTCGAGGGCGGCCCGTGCGGCGTCGCCGGCCGGGCCGGGGTGGACCTGGTCGTCTCCCCCAACGCCTCCCCCTACGAGCGGGCCAAGGACGACCTGCGGCTGCCCCTGGTCCGTCGCCGCGCCGCCGAGGCCCGGGCGACGGTCCTCTACTGCAACCAGGTCGGCGGCCAGGACGAGCTGGTCTTCGACGGCGACTCCATGGCCGTCGCCCCGGACGGCGAGCTGCTGGCCCGGGCGCCGCAGTTCGTCGAGCACCTGCTCACCGTCGACCTGGCCCTCGACCCGGCGGCGGTGCCCGACCGGCAGGAGGGCCGGATCGGGCCGATGACCGTGACCCGCCACGTGCTCTCCGAGCAGCCGGTGCCGCCGTTCGAGGCGCGGCCGGGCCTGGTCGCCGAGCCGCTGTCGGACTGCGAGGAGGTCTGGCGGGCCCTGGTGCTGGGCCTCAAGGACTTCATCGACAAGAACGGCATGCCCTCGGTGGTGCTCGGCCTGTCCGGCGGCATCGACTCCGCGCTGGTGGCCACGATCGCCGTCGACGCGCTGGGCCCCGACCGGGTGTACGGCGTCGGCCTGCCGTCGAAGTACTCGAGCGAGCACTCGCTGACCGACGCCGAGGACCTGGCCAAGCGGGTCGGCCTGAACTACTCGGTCGTGCCGATCGCGCCGATCGTCGAGGCCTTCCACGCCGCGGTGGAGCTGTCCGGGGTGGCCGCGGAGAACCTGCAGGCGCGGGTGCGCGGCACGCTGCTCATGGGGCTGTCCAACCAGCACGGCCACCTGCTGCTGGCCACGAGCAACAAGAGCGAGGTGGCGGTCGGGTACTCCACCCTCTACGGCGACGCGGCCGGCGGGTACGCCCCCATCAAGGACGTGCCGAAGACGCTGGTCTGGGAGCTGGCCCGCTGGCGCAACGAGTACGCCCGCCGGCTGCGAGAGACCGAGCCGATCCCGCAGAACTCGATCGACAAGCCGCCGTCGGCCGAGCTGGCCCCCGGCCAGAAGGACACCGACTCGCTGCCCTCCTACGAGGAACTCGACGCGGTGGTCGCCGACTACGTCGACCGCGACCTCG
>DATAAV010000049.1:0-19016 GCA_036259935.1 Geodermatophilus sp.
CGCCCGTACGGCGGGAACCCCGCCGACGTCCTGGTCAAGGACGGCCGGATCGCCGCGATCGGCGAGAAGCTGTCCGCGACCGGCGCCGAGGTCCTCGACGCCGACGGTCTGGTCGTCCTCCCCGGCCTGGTCGACCTGCACACCCACCTGCGCGAGCCGGGCCGGGAGGATGCCGAGACGGTCGAGAGCGGCAGCCGCGCGGCGGCGCTCGGCGGCTTCACCGCCGTCCACGCGATGGCCAACACCGATCCGGTCGCCGACACCGCCGGCGTCGTCGAGCAGGTGTGGCGGCTGGGCCAGGAGGCCGGGCTGGTCGACGTCGTCCCGGTGGGCGCGGTGACCGTGGGCCTGCGCGGCGAGCGGCTGGCCGAACTGGGCGCCATGGCCGACTCCGCCGCCCGGGTGCGGATGTTCTCCGACGACGGGCACTGCGTCGCCGACCCGGCCCTGATGCGCCGGGCGCTGGAGTACGTGAAGGCCTTCGACGGCGTCGTCGCCCAGCACGCCGAGGAGCCGCGGCTGACCGTCGGCGCCCAGATGCACGAGGGCGACCGCTCGTCGCGGCTCGGGCTGGCCGGCTGGCCGGCCGCCGCCGAGGAGGCGATCATCGCCCGCGACGTGCTGCTCGCCGGCCACGTGGGCGCCCGGCTGCACGTCTGCCACGTCTCCACCGCCGGGTCGGTGGAGATCCTGCGCTGGGCGAAGTCCCGCGGCGTGCAGGTCACCGCCGAGGTCACCCCGCACCACCTGCTGCTCACCGACGAGTGCGCGGAGAGCTACGACCCGGTGTTCAAGGTGAACCCGCCGCTGCGCACGGACGAGGACGTGCAGGCGCTGCGGGCCGGCCTGGCCGAGGGCGTGATCGACGCCGTCGCCACCGACCACGCGCCGCACGCGGTGGAGGACAAGGAGTGCGAGTGGGCGCAGGCCCGGCCGGGCATGCTGGGCCTGGAGCAGGCGCTGTCGGTCGTCGTCGAGACCATGGTGGAGACCGGCCTGCTCGACTGGAACGGCGTCGCCGACCGCATGTCGGTGCGCCCCGCCGCGATCGGCCGCCTGGCCGGGCACGGCCGGCCGCTGAGCCCCGGCGAGCCGGCGAACCTGCTGCTGCTGGACCCCGCGGCCCGGTCGACCGTCGACCCGGCCGCGCTGGCCAGCCGCAGCCGCAACAGCCCTTATGCCGGCCGGGAGCTCCCCGGCCGCGTGGTCGCGACGTTCCTGCGGGGGACGCCGACCGTTCTGGACGGGAAGGCGGTCAAGTGACCACCAGGGAAGCGCTGCTCGTGCTCGAGGACGGGCGCACGTTCCGCGGCGAGGCCTACGGGGCGATCGGGACGACGGTCGGCGAGGCGGTGTTCTCCACCGGGATGACCGGCTACCAGGAGACGCTCACCGACCCCAGCTACCACCGCCAGGTGGTGGTGATGACCGCCCCGCACATCGGCAACACCGGCGTCAACGGCGAGGACGACGAGAGCCGCCGCATGTGGGTGGCCGGCTTCGTCGTCCGCGACCCGGCCCGCCGCCCGGCCAACTGGCGGGCCACCGGCGGTCTGGACGACGAGCTGGTCGCCCAGGGGATCGTCGGCATCAGCGGCATCGACACCCGGGCGCTCACCCGCCACCTGCGCGAGCGCGGCGCCATGCGGGTCGGCATCAGCAGCGAGCACACCGACCGCGAGCGGCTGCTGACGCTGGTGCAGTCCAGCCCCAGCATGGTCGGCGCCGACCTGGCCCCCGCGGTCACCGCGAGCGAGCCGTACGTCGTCCCGGCGGTGGGGCAGAAGCGGTTCACCATCGCCGCGCTCGACCTGGGCATCAAGACCGCCACCCCGCGGTACCTGGCCGCGCTCGGCGTGGAGACCCACGTGCTGCCGGCCACCGCCACCGCCGAGGACCTGCTCGCCGCCGGCCCGGACGGGGTCTTCCTGTCCAACGGCCCCGGCGACCCGGCGGCGGCCGACTACGCCGTGGAGACCGTGCGCGGGGTGCTGGAGGCCCGGCGGCCGCTGTTCGGCATCTGCTTCGGCAACCAGATCCTGGGCCGGGCCCTGGGCCTGGGCACCTACAAGCTGCGCTTCGGCCACCGCGGGCTCAACCAGCCGGTGCTCGACCGGGTCAGCGGCACCGTGCGGGTGACCAGCCACAACCACGGCTTCGCCGTCGACGCGCCGCTGGACCGGCCCACCGACACGCCGTACGGCCCGGTGGAGGTCAGCCACGTCGGCCTCAACGACGACGTCGTGGAGGGCCTGCGCTGCCTGGAGGCGCCGGCCTTCAGCGTGCAGTTCCACCCGGAGGCGGCGGCCGGCCCGCACGACGCCGCCCCGCTGTTCCAGCGCTTCGTCGACCTGATGGAGACCGCCCGCGAGACCGGGGGCGCGGTCAGCCCGCCCCCGGTCGTCGGGTCGAGCACGGGGGAGAAGGCCTGATGCCCAAGCGCACCGATCTGCAGCACGTGATGGTGATCGGCTCGGGGCCGATCGTCATCGGCCAGGCCTCCGAGTTCGACTACTCCGGCACCCAGGCCTGCCGGGTGCTCAAGGCCGAGGGGCTGCGGGTCAGCCTGGTCAACAGCAACCCCGCGACGATCATGACCGACCCCGAGGTCGCCGACGCCACCTACGTCGAGCCGCTCACCCCCGAGTTCGTCGAGCGGGTGATCGCCAAGGAGCGCCCGGACGCGCTGCTGGCCACCCTGGGCGGGCAGACCGCGCTGAACCTCGCGATCGGGCTCTACGAGAACGGCGTCCTCGACAAGTACGGCGTGCAGCTCATCGGCGCCGACGTCGACGCGATCAACCGCGGCGAGGACCGGCAGGCGTTCAAGGACATCGTCCGCTCGGTCGGCGCCGACGCGCCCCGCTCGAAGGTCTGCTCGACCGTCGAGGAGGCGCTGGCGACCGCCGCCGAGGTCGGCTACCCGGTCGTCATCCGGCCCAGCTTCACCATGGGCGGCCTGGGCTCGGGCATCGCCACCGACGAGGCGATGCTGCGCCGCATGGCCGGCCACGGCCTGGCCGACTCCCCGGTGCACACGGTGCTCATCGAGGAGTCGGTGCTCGGCTGGAAGGAGTACGAGCTCGAGCTGATGCGCGACCGCAGCGACAACGTGGTCGTCATCTG
The DNA here is from genome assembly GCA_036259935.1 of Geodermatophilus sp. Taxonomy (GTDB): domain Bacteria; phylum Actinomycetota; class Actinomycetes; order Mycobacteriales; family Geodermatophilaceae; genus Geodermatophilus. The sequence continues at coordinate 3,127 of DATAAV010000049.1, forward strand.
CTCGATCGAGAACATCGACGCGATGGGCGTGCACACCGGCGACTCGGTGACCGTCGCCCCGGCGATGACCCTCACCGACCGCGAGTACCAGCGGATGCGCGACGTCGGCATCGCGGTGCTGCGCGCGGTCGGCGTGGACACCGGCGGCTGCAACATCCAGTTCGCCGTCCACCCGCAGACCGGCCGGCTGGTCGTGATCGAGATGAACCCGCGGGTCTCCCGGTCCAGCGCGCTGGCGTCGAAGGCCACCGGCTTCCCGATCGCCAAGATCGCCGCGAAGCTGGCCATCGGCTACACCCTCGACGAGATCACCAACGACATCACCGGCGTCACCCCGGCCTCCTTCGAGCCGGCGCTGGACTACGTCGTGGTGAAGATCCCGCGGTTCGCCTTCGAGAAGTTCCCCGGCGCCGACCCGCGGCTGACCACCACGATGAAGAGCGTCGGGGAGGTCATGGCCCTGGGCCGCAACTTCCCCGAGGCGCTGGGCAAGGCGATGCGCTCCACCGAGACGTCGGTCGCCGGGTTCTGGACCGGCCCGGCGGGCGGGAACGGCGCCGACCGCTCGGCGCAGGAGCTGCTCGAGGCGCTGCGCACCCCGGTCGACGGCCGGCTCTACCTCGCCGAGCAGGCGCTGGCCGCCGGCGCCACCGTCGAGCAGGTCGCCGAGGCCAGCGGCTTCGACCCGTGGTTCGTCGACCAGATCGCGCTGGTGCACGAAGTCGGCGTCGAGGTCCGCGAGGCGCCGTCCCTGACCCCGGCACTGCTGCGCCGGGCCAAGCGGTACGGCCTGTCCGACCGGCAGATCGCCGCGCTGCGGCCGGAGCTGGCCGGGGAGGACGGCGTCCGCCGGCTGCGCTGGCGGCTGGGCATCCGGCCGGTCTACAAGACCGTCGACACCTGCGCGGCGGAGTTCGCCGCCCGGACGCCCTACCACTACTCCTCCTACGACGAGGAGACCGAGGTCGAGCCCCGGGAGAAGCCCGCGGTGCTCATCCTGGGCTCCGGTCCCAACCGGATCGGGCAGGGCATCGAGTTCGACTACTCCTGCGTGCACGCGGTGATGGCGCTGCAGGACGTCGGCTACGAGGCGGTGATGGTCAACTGCAACCCCGAGACCGTCTCCACCGACTACGACACCGCCGACCGCCTCTACTTCGAGCCGCTGACCTTCGAGGACGTGCTCGAGGTCGTGGAGGCCGAGCGGGCCGCCGGGCCGGTCGCCGGGGTGGTCTGCACCCTCGGCGGGCAGACCCCGCTCGGGCTCGCCCAGCGCCTCAAGGACGCCGGCGTGCCCGTGCTCGGCACCGCTCCCGAGGCGATCGACGCCGCCGAGGACCGCGGCTCGTTCTCCCGCGTGCTGGCCGACACCGGCCTGCCCGCACCCAAGCACGGCACCGCCACCACCTTCGCCGAGGCCCGGCAGATCGCCGCCGAGATCGGCTACCCGGTGCTGGTGCGCCCCTCCTACGTGCTCGGCGGCCGCGGGATGGAGATCGTCTACGACGACGCCACGCTCGAGGCCTACATCGCCAAGGCCACCGACGTCAGCCCGGAGCACCCGGTGCTGGTCGACCGGTTCCTGGAGGACGCCGTCGAGATCGACGTGGACGCGCTCTACGACGGCGCCGAGCTCTACCTGGGCGGGGTGATGGAGCACATCGAGGAGGCCGGCATCCACTCCGGCGACTCCGCGTGCGCGCTGCCGCCGATCACCCTCGGCCCGGCCGATCTGGTCCGCATCCGCGCCGCGACCGAGAAGCTGGCCGCGCGGATCGGCGTGCGCGGGCTGATGAACGTCCAGTACGCGATCAAGGACGACATCCTCCACGTGCTCGAGGCCAATCCCCGCGCCAGCCGGACGGTGCCGTTCGTGTCCAAGGCGACGGCGGTCCAGCTGGCCAAGGCCGCCGCGCGGATCGCCGTGGGCGAGACGATCGCCGACCTGCGCCGCGCCGGGGTGCTGCCCGCCGCCGGCGACGGCGCCGACCTGCCCGAGGACATGCCGATCGCGGTCAAGGAGGCGGTGCTGCCCTTCCACCGGTTCCGCACCGCGGACGGGCAGAACGTCGACACCGTGCTCGGCCCGGAGATGAAGTCCACCGGCGAGGTCATGGGGCTCGACACCGGGTTCGGGACGGCGTTCGCCAAGTCCCAGGCGGCCGCCTACGGCGTGCTCCCCACCGAGGGGACGGTCTTCGTCTCGCTGGCCAACCGCGACAAGCGCTCGGCGATCTTCCCGGTCAAGCGGCTGGCCGACCTCGGCTTCACCGTGCTGGCGACCGCCGGGACCGCCCAGGTGCTGCGGCGCAACGGCGTGGCTTGCGAGGTGGTCGGCAAGTACAGCGACGGCCCCGGCAACGTCGTGGAGCGGATCCTCGCCGGCGACGTCGACATCGTGGTCAACACCCCGTTCGGCTCGCCCGGCAACAGCGGGCCCCGGCTGGACGGCTACGAGATCCGCACCGCCGCCGTCGCCGCCGGGATCCCGTGCATCACCACGGTGCAGGGGTTGGCCGCCGCCGTGCAGGGCGTGGAGGCGCTGCGCCGCGGCGACATCGGCGTCCGCAGCCTGCAGGAGGTCCACACCGCCCTGGGGGCCGGCCGATGACCTCCCCGGACGGCCGGGCCGGCGGCCTGCTGACCGCGCCGGCACCGCCGGCGCAGCGCCCGCCGGTGCAGCGCGTGGTCGAGGTGGTCGGCCGGCGGCCGGTCAACGCCTACGTGGAGCTGGCGCTGGCCGCACCCGAGATCGCCGAGCGAGCCGAGCCCGGGCAGTTCGTCGCCTTCGCGGTGGGCGGGCCGACCTCGGCGATGCTGCTGCGCCGCTCCATCGCGATCAGCGGCGCCGGCGCGGGCCGGGTCACCGTCGTCATCGCCGCGCACGGCCCCGGGTCGACCTGGCTGGCCGGGCTGCGGGGCGGCGACACGGTGGACGTCGTCGGCCCGCTGGGGCGGCCCTTCCCGATGCCCGAGCCGGGCACGCCGGCGCTCCTGGTCGGCGGCGGGTACGGCGCGGCCGCGCTGGTCGGGCTCGCCGCCCGGCTGCGCGCCGCCGGGTCCGCGGTCGCCGCGGTGAGCGGCGCGGCCTCGGCCGACCGGCTGTGCTCGGTCGACGAGCTGGGGCGGTTCGCCGACCCGGTGGCGGTCACCACCGACGACGGCAGCGCCGGGCGGCCGGGGCGGGTCACCGTCGCCGTCGACGACCTGCTCGACCGTGCCGGGGTCGTCTACGCCTGCGGGCCGATGCCGATGCTGCGTGCGGTCGCCGCGGCGGCCACCGCGCGCGGCATCCCGTCCTACGTGGCCGTCGAGGAGTCGATGGCCTGCGGCATCGGCGTCTGCATGACCTGCGTGCTCCCGGTCGTCGGCGAGGACGGCCGCACCCGCTTCTCCCGGTCCTGCACCGAGGGCCCGGTGTTCGGCGGGGACCGGGTGCGCTTCGACGACGTCGGCACGCTGCCGTGGGACGTCGTCGGCGCCGACGCGATGGGGGTGCTGCCGGCATGAGCCCCGCCCCCCGGACTTTCTGTACCGAAAGTCCCGCCGTCGTCCCGGACTTCCGGTACCGAAAGTCCCCTCCCGGCCATGGAGAGGTGCTGCCGGCATGACCGCCCTGGAGACCGCGGTCGACATGTCGACCGCCCTGGGTTCGGTGGAGATCCCCAGCCCGGTGCTCACCGCATCCGGCTGCTCGGCCTTCGGCCGGGAACTGGAGCCGTTCGTCGACCTCACCGCGATCGGCGCGGTGGTCACCAAGTCGGTGCAGCTGCGGCCGCGCTCCGGGCGCCCGACCCCGCGGATGGCCGAGACGCCCAGCGGGATGCTCAACTCCATCGGCCTGCAGGGACCGGGTATCGACGGGCTGCTCGCCGACGAGCTGCCCTGGCTGGCCGAGCGGGGCGCCCGGGTGCTCGTCTCCATCGCCGGCACCCGCGTCGAGGACTTCGCCGAGCTGGCGAGCCGGCTGCGCGGCGTCCCCGGGGTGCTCGGGCTCGAGGTCAACATCAGCTGCCCGAACGTGGAGAGCCGCGGTGAGGTCTTCGCCTGCGACCCGGTGGCCGCCGCCGACGTGGTCGCCGCCGTGCGCGCCGCGGCCGACCCGGCCCAGCCGGTCTACGCCAAGCTCAGCCCCGACGTCACCGACATCGTCTCGGTGGCCCGTTCGGTCGCCGCCGCCGGCGCCGACGGCCTGTCCATGATCAACACGCTGCTGGGGCTGGTCATCGACCCGGACACGATGCGCCCGGTGCTCGGCGGGGTCACCGGCGGGCTGTCCGGCCCGGCGATCCGCCCGGTCGCGCTGCGCTGCGTCTGGCAGGTGCACGCCGCGCTGCCCGAGGTTCCCATCCTCGGCATGGGCGGCATCCGCACCGGCCTGGACGCGCTCCAGTTCGTCCTGGCCGGGGCCTCCGCCGTCTCGGTGGGGACGGCGGTCTTCAACGACCCCTCGGCCTGCGCGCGGATCGACGCCGAGCTGCAGGCCGCCCTGGCCGCCCGCGGCTTCGCCTCGCTGCGCGACGCCGTCGGGTACGCGCACCGGCCGGCGGGCGGACGGTGACGGCCCCGTTCGGGCAGCGGCTGGCCGACGCCGTCGCCGCGCGCGGCCCGCTGTGCGTCGGCATCGACCCGCACGCCCCGCTGCTGGCGCGCTGGGGCCTGCCCGACGGTCCCGAGGGCCTGGCCCGCTTCACCGACGCCGTCGTCGACGCGCTGGCCGGGCAGGTCGCCGTCCTCAAGCCGCAGCTGGCCTTCTACGAGCGGCACGGCTCCCGCGGCCTGGCCGTCCTGGAGGACGCCGTGGCCCGGGCGCGCGCCGCCGGGGCGCTGGTGCTGCTGGACGCCAAGCGCGGCGACATCGGCTCCACGATGGACGCCTACGGCGACTACCTGCGCCCGGAGCACCCGCTCGCCGTCGACGCGATGACCGTGAGCCCCTACCTCGGCCCCGGCTCCCTCCAGCCGGCCGTGGACACCGCCCGGGCCTGCGGCGGCGGGTTGTTCGTGCTGGCCCGGACCTCCAACCCCGACGCCGGGACGCTGCAGCACGCCGTGGTGGGGGAGCGGACGGTCGCCCAGGTCGTGGTGGACACCGTGCGCGGCTGGAACACCCCCGGCTGGGTCGTCGGCGATCCGCTGCCCGACGTCGCCGCCGTCCGTGACCAGGCCGGCCGGTTCGGCCCGGGCACCGGCTCGTTCGGCGTCGTCGTGGGGGCCACCCTGCCGGAGCTCGACGTGGACCTCGACGGGCTCGGCGGGCCGATCCTGGCCCCCGGCCTCGGTGCGCAGGGCGGCTCGGTCGCGGACCTGCACCGGCTGTTCGGCAACGGCCGCGCCGTGGTCCCGACGGTGTCCCGGGACGTGCTGGCCGCCGGCCCGGACCACGCTGCGCTGCGGGCCGCCGCGCAGCGGTGGGCCGACGCCCTGGCCGGCTGAGGCCAGGTCGCCCACGGTGACGCCGGGGCTCCGGAGCGACGCCCGGAACCCCCTCCGGCGTGTCGGCGGCGGCCTGCTGACCTGCGGCGACGCCCGGGGGGTCTCGGTACCCGACGGTACTTTGCGGGGGCTGACCAGCGGCGATGACGGACCGTGAATGTTCTGGGCCACGCAGGGTGAACAGCACAGCACCGACGGTTCGAATTTGTCGTGCACAGGGCGCGTGACCAGCGCATATGCGGGAACTACGTTGATCGTCGGGCTCAGCAGCGAGCCCCGGCCCCGACAAGCAGACGAGCCCGCCGGGTCAGACGACCGGCACGAGACGATTGGGTCGCACGATGCCTCTTCCCGACCTCTCTCCCGAACAGCGTGCCGCGGCCCTGGAGAAGGCCGCCGCCGCCCGCAAGGCCCGCGCCGAACTCCGGGAGCGGCTGAAGAGCAAGGGCGCCACGGTCGGCGACGTCCTGCGGCAGGGCGAGACCGACGAGGTGATCGGCAAGATGCGGGTCTCCGCCGTGCTCGAGTCCCTGCCGGGTGTGGGCAAGGCCCGGGCTGCGAAGATCATGGAGCGACTGGAGATCTCCCCGACCCGGCGGGTCCGCGGGCTGGGAGCCAACCAGCGCAAAGCCCTGGAGGCGGAGTTCGGCGGCGAGCAGGTCGCCGCGGACAAGGTGCCGGCCGAACAGGGCAGCTGACCGGCGCAGGCACCGGACGGAGTCGAGGAGACGAGTGGCGGACGCAGCCCCGCAGTGCACCCCGGCGCGGCTGACCGTGCTCTCCGGCCCGTCCGGGGTCGGCAAGGGCACCGTGGTGGCCGAGGTCCGGCGTCGGTACCCCGACGTGTGGGTGTCGGTCTCGGCGACCACCCGGCGGCCCCGCCCCGGTGAGATCGACGGGGTCCACTACCACTTCGTCGACGACGCCGAGTTCGACCGGCTCATCGCCGAGGACGGCCTGCTCGAGTGGGCCGAGTACGCCGGCAACCGCTACGGGACGCCGGCCGCCCCGGTCCGGGAGCGTCTCGCGACCGGGGCCCCGGCCCTCCTCGAGATCGAGCTGCAGGGCGCCCGCCAGGTGCGCGCCCGCGACCAGGGGGCCCAGCTGGTCTTCCTCGCGCCCCCGTCGTGGGCGGAGCTGGTCAGCCGGCTGGCCGGGCGCGGGTCGGAGCCGCCGGCGGTGCAGGAGCGCCGGCTGGCCATCGCCCAGGCCGAGCTCGACGCCGCGGGGGAGTTCGACGTCGTGGTGGTCAACGACGACGTCGCCCGGGCCGCCGACGAGTTGGTAGGCTTGCTGACTGCGCCTGCGTCCGGCCTGTGCCGGGCGAGGGGCGCTCACGAGGACAGCAGCCGCCGGTAGCCGCGCCGGCCGCGATCCTCCCGCCGATCGATTGAGGAGCACGCCCGCCCGTGTCCGGAGTCCGCCCCGCCCCCGAGGGCATCACCAACCCGCCGATCGACGAGCTGCTGGAGCGCACCAGCAGCAAGTACGGCCTGGTGATCTTCGCCGCCAAGCGCGCGCGGCAGATCAACGCCTACTACAGCCAGCTCTCCGAGGGCCTGCTGGAGTACGTCGGCCCGCTGGTCGACACCGCCCCCCAGGAGAAGCCGCTCTCGATCGCGCTCCGCGAGATCAACGAGGGCCTGCTGACCCACCGCGTCGCCGACAGCTGAGCCGGCGGCTCCCCAGGGGCTTCGAAGGAATGAGAACGCACCCGGCAGTCGCTGCCGGGTGCGTTCTCGTGTGGGGAGGATCGGACGCATGAGTCGCATCGTGCTGGGCGTCAGCGGCGGCGTGGCCGCCTACAAGGCCGCGCTCCTGCTGCGCGCCTTCACCGAGGCCGGGCACGACGTCCGGGTGGTGCCCACGCCCGGCGCGCTGCACTTCGTCGGCGCGGCCACGTTCGAGGCCCTGTCGGGCAACCGGGTCACCACCGACGTCTGGTCCGACGTCCCCGAGGTGGCACACGTGCGCATCGGGCAGACCGCCGAGCTCGTCGTGGTGGCCCCCGCCACCGCCGACCTGCTGGCCCGGGCCGCGGCCGGGCGCGCCGACGACCTGCTCACCGCCACGCTGCTCACCGCGCACTGCCCGGTGGTCTTCGCCCCGGCGATGCACACCGAGATGTGGCTGCACCCGGCCACGCAGGACAACGTGGCCACGCTCCGCCGCCGGGGCACGATCGTGCTGCCTCCCGCGGTGGGCCGGCTGACCGGTCCCGACTCCGGGCCCGGCCGGATGCCCGAGCCCGAGGACATCGCCGCGCTGGCCGGGGTCGTGCTCCGCCTGGGCGCCTCCGCGCTCGCCCCCGACCTCGCCGGGCGGCGGGTCGTCATCAGCGCCGGCGGCACCCGCGAGCCGCTGGACCCGGTGCGCTACCTGGGCAACCGCTCCTCCGGCCGGCAGGGCTGGGCCCTGGCCCGGGTGGCCGCCGCCCGCGGGGCCGAGGTGGTGCTGGTGGCCGCCAACGTCGACCTGCCGGCGCCCTTCGGGGTCCGGGTGATCCCCGTGGGGACCGCCGAGGAGCTGCGGACGGCGATGCTGGCCGAGGCGGTCGAGGCCGACGTCGTGGTGATGTCCGCCGCGGTCGCCGACTTCCGGCCCGCGACGGTCGCGGCCACCAAGCTGAAGAAGGGCAGCGCCGCCGAGCCCACCGAGGTGCCGCTGGTGCGCAATCCCGACGTCCTCGCCGAGCTGGTGACCAAGCGCACCCCCGGCCAGCTCGTGGTCGGCTTCGCCGCCGAGACCGGCGATGACGAGGCCGACGTGCTCACCCACGGCCGGGAGAAGCTCGCCCGCAAGGGCTGCGACCTGCTCGTGGTCAACGACGTCTCGGCCGGCCGGGTGTTCGGCCGGCCGGACAACGCCGCGGTCGTGCTCGCCGCCGACGGCACGGCCGCCGACGTGCCCGAGGGCCCCAAGGACGCCGTCGCGGCCGGCATCTGGGCGGCGGTGGCCGCACGCCTGCCCTGAGCCGGCCCGGGGACGGCGCAACCGCCGTCCATCCCCCGGCCGGTACCGTTCAGCCGATGCACCGCACGCGCGGTGCCCCACCGATGCACCACCCCACGTGAGATCCCCCGACATCACCGAAGCAGGGAGTACCGAGTGCCACGCCGCCTCTTCACGTCCGAGTCGGTGACCGAGGGCCACCCGGACAAGATCGCCGACCAGATCAGCGACGCCATCCTCGACGCCATGCTCGAGCAGGACCCGCGCAGCCGGGTCGCGGTCGAGACGATGATCACCACCGGGCAGGTCCACATCGCCGGCGAGGTCACCACGGCCGGCTACGTCGACATCGCCGACATCGTCCGCCGCACCATCCTCCGGATCGGCTACGACTCCTCCCGCAAGGGCTTCGACGGCGCCTCGTGCGGGGTCAGCGTCTCGATCGGGTCGCAGTCCCCGGACATCGCCCAGGGCGTGGACACCGCCTACGAGGCGCGCACCTCCGCCGAGGAGGCCGAAGACCAGATCGCCCGCCAGGGCGCCGGCGACCAGGGCCTGATGTTCGGGTACGCCACCGACGAGACCCCCGAGCTGATGCCGCTGCCGATCGCGCTGGCCCACCGGCTGGCCCGCCGGCTGTCCGCGGTGCGCAAGGACGGCTCGGTGCCCTACCTGCGCCCCGACGGCAAGACCCAGGTCACGGTGGTCTACGAGGACGACCGGCCGGTCGCCGTCGACACCGTCGTCGTCTCCTCCCAGCACGCCGAGGACATCTCCATCGAGCAGCTGCTCACCCCCGACGTGCAGGAGCTGGTGGTCGAGCCCGAGCTGGCCGCGCTCGGCCTGCCCACCGAGGGCTACCGGCTGCTGGTCAACCCGACCGGCAAGTTCGTCATCGGCGGCCCGATGGGTGACGCCGGGCTGACCGGCCGCAAGATCATCGTCGACACCTACGGCGGCATGGCCCGGCACGGCGGCGGCGCCTTCTCCGGCAAGGACCCGTCGAAGGTCGACCGCTCCGGCGCCTACGCGATGCGCTGGGTGGCCAAGAACGTCGTCGCCGCGGGCCTGGCCCGGCGCTGCGAGGTGCAGGTCGCCTACGCGATCGGTGCGGCCTCCCCGGTCGGGCTGTTCGTCGAGACCTTCGGCACCGGCAGCGTCCCCGACGACGTGCTGGAGAAGGCGATCGGGTCGGTCTTCGACCTGCGCCCGGGCGCGATCGTGCGCGACCTGGACCTGCTGCGCCCGATCTACGGGCCCACGGCCGCCTACGGTCACTTCGGCCGCACCGACGTCGAGTTCCCGTGGGAGCGCCTGGACCGGGTCGACGCGCTCCGCGCGGCCGCCGGCATCTGAAGGAGGACCCCGCCTTCCTCACCCCTCGCAAGCTCGCGGTGAGCCTCCAGGCGGGGCCAGGGGTCGCCCGGGTCGTCGTCGATGTGCCCCTGGCGCACCTGGACCGGCCGTTCGACTACGCGGTCCCGGAGAAGTTCGCCGACACGATCGCCGAGGGCTGCCGCGTCCGGGTGCGCTTCAGCGGTCAGCTCGTCGACGGCTTCGTGCTGGGCCTCAGCGACTCCAGCGAGTTCTCCGGCAAGCTGCTCCCGCTCTCCCACGTGCCCTCGGGGGAGCCGGTGCTCACCCCGCAGGTGGCGCGCCTGGCCCGGGCCGTCGCCGACCGCTACGCCGGCACCCTGTCCGACGTGCTGCGGCTGGCGGTCCCGCCCCGGCGCGCGGCGGCCGAGAAGCGGCCCTCACCGACGCCGGCCACGGCCGCCGAGGCGCCGTCCCCGGCCGCTTTCACCCGCTATCCGACCGGCCCCCAGCTGCTCACGGCCATCGCCGAGGGCAGCCCGGCCCGCGCGGTCTGGACCGCGCTGCCCGGCGAGGACTGGCCGGCCCGCCTGGCCGAGCTGGCCCAGGCGGCGTCCTCCGGTGGCCGCGGCGCGCTCGTCGTCGTCCCCGACGGCAAGGACCTCGACCGCCTGGTCGCCGCGGCGGCCCGGGTCCTGCCCGAGCACTCCTTCACGGTGCTGCGCGCCGACGATCCCCCCGAGCGGCGGTACCGGCAGTTCCTGGCCGCCTCCCGGGGCGCGGCGCACGTCGTGCTCGGCACCCGTGCGGCGATGTTCGCCCCGGTGCGCGACCTCGGCCTCGTCGTCGTCTGGGACGACGGCGACGACCTGCACAGCGACGAGCACGCCCCCTATCCGCACGCCCGCGACGTGCTGGTCCAGCGCGCCTGGCTGGACAACTGCGCCGCAGTGCTCGGTGCGACCGCCCGCACCGCCGAGGCGGCGCTGCTGGTGGAGACCGGCTGGGCGCACGAGCTGGTCGCCGACCGGGCCACGCTGCGGGCGGCCGCCCCCCGCGTGCGGGCGCTGGGGGACGACGTCGAGCTGGCCCGCGACCCGGCCGCCCGCTCCGCCCGGCTGCCCTCGCTGGCCCACGAGGCGGCGCGGCGGGCGCTGGCGGCGAGGACGCCGGTGCTGATCCAGGTCCCGCGCTCGGGGTACGTGCCCTCACTGGCCTGCGCCCGCTGCCGCGCGCCGGCGCGCTGTACCCACTGCTCGGGTCCGCTGGGCATCTCTCGGCGGCCCGGTGCGGGTGGCGCCCGCATCGCGGCCTGCCGCTGGTGCGCCCGGCCCGCGGCCACCTTCGAGTGCCCCCACTGCCACGGCACGAAGCTGCGCGCCGCGGTCGTCGGGGAGGCGCGGACCGCCGAGGAGCTGGGCCGGGCGTTCCCCGGCGCCGCGGTGCGGGTCTCCGGCCGCGGGTCCGGGGTGCTGGCGACCGTGCCGGCCGGCCCCTCCCTGGTGGTGGCCACCCCGGGCGCCGAGCCGGTGGCCGAGGGCGGCTACGGCGCGGCCCTGCTGCTCGACTCGTGGGCGCTGCTGGGGCGCGCCGACCTGCGGGCCGGGGAGGAGACCCTGCGGCGGTGGCTCAACGCCGCCACGCTCGTGCGGTCGGCCTCGGCCGGCGGGCAGGTCGTCGTCGCCGCGGACGCCGCCCATCCCGTCGTCCAGGCGCTGGTGCGCTGGGACCCGGCCTGGCTGGCCGAGCGGGAGCTGGCCGACCGGCGGGCCCTGGGCTTCCCGCCGGCCACCCGCATCGCCGCCCTGTCGGCCTCTCCGCAGGCGCTGTTGGAGTTCCTCGAGGCGGCCCGGTTGCCGGCCGACGCCGACCTGCTCGGCCCCGTGCCCGAGCCTCCGCGCCCGGGGCAGGAGGGCGAGCGGGAGCGCTACCTGGTGCGGGTGCCGCGCGGGGAGGGGCCGGCCCTGGCGCGGGCGCTGGCCGAGGTGCAGCGGGTGCGCAGCGCCAAGAAGGCCCCCGAGCACGTGCGGGTGCAGCTCGACCCGCTCGACCTCGCCTGAGGAAGGACCCCCTCCTCCCCACCCCTCGCAAGCTCGGGGCGGTGCCCTGGAGGGGGCCGACTCCTCGAGTCGGAGGCGGAGCGGCCCGCTCCAGCGGCCGACCTACGATCGTCGGGTGAGCGTGACCCCCATCCGGCTGTTCGGCGATCCGGTGCTGCGCACCCCCGCGGCTCCGGTCGTCGACTTCGACCGCGAGCTGCGCCGGCTGGTCGCGGACCTGACCGACACCATGCACGCCGCCGGCGGCGCCGGGCTCGCCGCGCCCCAGATCGGCGTCGGCCTGCGGGTGTTCACCTGGTACGTCGACGGCGAGGTCGGCCACCTGGTCAACCCGGACGTGACGCCGATGGGGGAGGAGACCGAGGAGGGCCCGGAGGGCTGCCTGTCGATCCCCGGGTTCGCCTTCGACTGCCGGCGGCACCTGCACGTGGTGGCGACCGGCTGGAACATGCACGGGGAGCCGGTCCGCGTGGAGGGCTCGGCGCTGCTGGCCCGAGCGGTGCAGCACGAGGTCGACCACCTCGACGGCGTGCTGTTCGTCGACCGGCTCGACGCCGAGGCCCGGGCCGCCGCGCTGGCGCTGATCGGCGAGGCGGAGTGGGCGGGGACGGGTGACTACGTGCCGATGGTGAAGGTGAGTCCCCACTGAGGCTGCTGTTCGCCGGCACGCCGGCCACCGCCCTTCCCTCGCTGGAGCTGCTGCTCGGTTCCGGCCACGAGGTCGTCGCCGTCCTCACCCGCCCCGACGCGCGGTCGGGGCGCGGCCGCAAGGTGCACCGCTCCCCGGTGGCCGAGCGGGCCGACGCGGCCGGCGTCCCGGTGCTGCAGCCCCGGTCGCCGCGCGAGCCGGAGTTCCTGGAACGGCTCGCGGACCTCGCGGTCGACTGCGGGCCGGTCGTCGCCTACGGCGCCCTGCTGCCCCGGGCCGCGCTGGAGCTGCCCAAGCACGGCTGGGTGAACCTGCACTTCTCCGTGCTTCCGGCCTGGCGCGGCGCGGCACCGGTGCAGCACGCGATCATGGCCGGCGACGAGGTCACCGGGGCGTCGACGTTCCGCATCGAGGAAGGGCTGGACACCGGCCCGGTCTTCGGCACGGTGACCGAGCCGATCGGCGCCCGGGACACCGCCGGCGACCTGCTGGCGCGGCTGGCCGTCGGCGGCGCCCGGCTGCTGGTGGCGACCCTCGACGGGATCGAGGCCGGCACCCTCGTGCCGCGGCCGCAGCCGGCCGAGGGCGTCAGCCTCGCCCCCCGGATCGAACCGGCCGACGCCCGCGTCGACTGGACGCTGCCGGCGCACGTCGTCGACCGGCGGGTCCGCGGGCTCACCCCGGCCCCCGGCGCGTGGACCACCTGGCGGGGCGACCGGCTGCGCCTGGGCCCGGTCGAGCCGCTGCCCGAGGGGCCGGCGCTGGAGCCCGGCGAGCTGTCGGTGGGCTCCTCCGAGGTGCTGGCCGGCACCGGCCGTGGCGCGGTCCGCCTCGGGGAGGTCCAGCCGGCCGGCAAGCGGATGGTGCCCGCAGCGGACTGGGCGCGCGGCGCGCGGCCGGCCCCCGGCGAGCGGCTGGGGGCGTGAGCCACCCTCCCCGCCGGCCCTCCGGCGGCCCCCGGCCCCGACGGCGCGACCGCCGGCCGGGCCCGCGCCGGCCGGTGCTCGACGGCGCCCGGCTGACCGCCAACGACGTCCTCGACGGCGTCTCCGCCCGCGCGGCCTACGCCAACCTGCTGCTGCCCCAGCTGCTGCGCGAGCGCGGCCTCGACGACCGCGACGCCGCCTTCGCCACCCAGCTGGCCTACGGCGCGCTGCGGGCGCAGGGCACGCTCGACGCAGTGCTCGTCGGGCTGGTCGACCGGCCGCTGTCCGCCCTCGACCCGCGGGTGCTGGACCTCCTGCGGCTGGGCGCCTACCAGCTGCTCGACCTGCGGGTGCCGGCGCACGCCGCGGTGGCCACCACCGTCGACCTCACCCGCGCCGTCGTGGGCGCGGGCGCCTCCGGCCTGGTCAACGCCGTGCTGCGCAAGGTGGCCGCGGGCGGGGACCGGGCGCGGTGGGTGGAGCGGCTCGACGGCGACCCGGAGGACCGGCTGGCGCTGGCCACCGACCACCCGCGGTGGATCGTGCAGGTCTGGCGCGAGGCCCTGGCCGGCGACGGCCCGGCCGACGAGGCCGAGCTCGAGGCCGCCCTGCTCGCCGACGACGCCGCGCCCGAGGTGCACCTGGTCGCCCGGCGGGTCGCGCGCGAGGCCCTCGCGGAGGAGGCCGGCGGCACCCCCGGGCCGTGGTCACCGTTCGCCGTCCGGCTGCCCTCCGGTGATCCGGGCCGGCTGCCGTCGGTGCGCTCGGGCGCGGCCGCGGTCCAGGACGAGGGCAGCCAGCTCGCCGCCCTGCTGCTGCCCCGCGCTCCGCTCGACGGTCCGGACGCGGCCTGGCTGGACATGTGCGCCGGGCCGGGCGGCAAGGCCGGGCTGCTGGCCGCGGTGCGTCCCGCCGGCGTGCACCTGACCGCTGCTGACCGCGCGCCGCACCGCGCCGACCTGGTGCGCACCGCGCTGCACGACGAGACCGACGTCGAGGTGGTCGTCGCCGACGGCCGGGAGCCGCCGTGGCAGCAGGGCTCCTTCGACCGGGTGCTGCTGGACGCGCCGTGCACCGGGCTCGGCGCGCTGCGCCGCCGTCCCGAGGTCCGCTGGCGGCGGACCCCCGAGGACGTGCCGCCGCTGGTCGAGCTGCAGAGCGCGCTGCTCGCCGGCGCACTGGCATCGGTGCGGCCCGGCGGGGTGGTGGCCTACGTGACCTGCTCGCCGCATGCCGCCGAGACCGTCGCGGTGGCTGACCGCGCGGCGGCCCGCGACGACGTCGAGGTCCTCCCGGTGGCCCCGCTGTTCCCGGAGGTCCCCGGACTCGCGCGCGGCGGCTACGGGCAGCTGTGGCCGCACCGGCACGGCACCGACGCGATGTTCATGGCACTGCTGCGCCGCACCCGCTGACCGGGCGGCCGGGTCGCCGGCTCAGGCCGGGTCCGGGTCGCAGCGGTACCCGCGGGACAACCCCGGCCCGGGCAGGTCGTCGGGCAGCGACGAGGTGCCGGCTCCCGACGCGTCCGTGGCCCCGGACCGGCCGGAGGTCGTCGAGGCATTCTTCTCACCGGCGAACGGCTCCACGGTCGACGACCGCGAGGGCGGGGGCTGGGTGGTCGACGGCTCGGTGGACACCGGGCCGGAGGCCGAGCTCCCGACCGGGGGCGACGCGGCGTGACCCGGGTCCAGGACGACCCACCCGGCCAGAGCTCCCGCAGCCGAGCCCAGCGTCAGGGCGCCGGTCACGACGAGGGCACCGGCGATCCCGGTGACCACCCGGGTGAGGCCCGTGCGGCGGCGGGGCAGCGAAGGGGGACCGACGTGCAGCACCAGCGGACGCTGCAGCGGATCGGGCGGTGCGACATCGAACGCGCGGCGGGCGCGCCGCCGGAAGCGAGAACTCACGGGACGGCCTCCCCGTCCTCGGATGGAGGCAGGTGACGCTCGGCCCACAGCGCCGCCTGGGTGCGGTCGTTGACTCCGATCCGCTGGAAGATGTGGGAGACGTGGACCTTGACCGTACGTTCGCTGATGGCCAGCCGCCGCGCAATGGATTTGTTCGGGTAGCCGGCCCGCAGCATCTCCAGCACCTGGGTCTCCCGGTCGGTGAGGGGCACCGTCGGCGCCGAGGGGCGGCGCTCACGGACCTCCCGGAGCGCTGAGGGGCGGTGCTCCCGGACGTCGCGCAGGAGCGAGCGGGCCACGGCGGGGTCCACCGGTGCCTCCCCGGCGGCCACCGCGCGCACCCCGTCGAGGATCTGCTCGCCGTCGCTCTGCTTGAGCAGATAGCCGTCGGCCCCGGCGTGCACGGCGTCGAGCACCAGGCCGGCGTCGCTGAAGGAGGTCAGCACCAGGACCCGCGCCGGGCTGTCGGACGCCCGCAGTTCCCGGATGACGCTCACGCCGTCCGAGCCGGGCATGGACAGGTCCAGCAGGACGACGTCGGGCTCGAGCTCGGCGATCATGTCCAGGGCCCGGTCGCCGTCGGGCGCCTGGCCGATGCACTCCATGTCGTCGGCGGTGGCCAGCAGCGCCGACAGCCCCGTGCGCA
>DATAAV010000050.1:0-2110 GCA_036259935.1 Geodermatophilus sp.
CCGAGGGTGGAGCCGTCGAGGATGCCGACGCCGGTACGGGCTGCGGCGCACTCGCGCAGGACCGCGGCCTCCATGTCCTCCCCGGGCTGCGGGTAGTAGCGGGGACGCTTCCACTGGCCGACGTCCTCGAAGACCGCCCCGGCTGCGACGTGCCACTCATGCAGGGCGGTGACCCGCTCCGGGTCGAAGAGCCGGCCACGGTCGCGGCCGGCCAGAGCGGCGAAGGCGCCCGGGGTGTAGGGCGGCCGGAACGTGGTGGTCCCGGTGTCCTGCACCGGGATCCCGAGCAGCTCGGCGGTGATCCCCGAGGTGAGGACGCCGGAGGTCTTGCCCTGGTCGTGCGCGGTCCCGATCGTCGTGTAGCGCTTGATGTGCTCGATGGAGCGCAGGCCGGCGCCGACCGCGCGGGCGATGTCGGCGACCGTCGCATCGCGCTGCAGGTCGACGAACTGGGTGCTGCCCTCGGCGCCGGAGGTGTCCGGCACCCGCCACAGCACCAGGGGCGCGGCCGGGGCCACGGGCTCCGGGGCGGTGGGCAGCCGGTCCTCCCCCGCCGGCGCGATCGTCAGCGCGGTCAACGCCGCGCGAGCCACCCGCTGCCCGTCGGCCAGGCACCCGGCCAGATCGAACACGCCGGCGGCCGAGCCGGTGACGGACAGGCCGTCGAGCTCCTCCCCCGGGAGGAACGCGCCGAGGCCCTCGTCGTAGCGGAGCCGGCCGCGGGCCTGGCTGAACAGGTGCACCGCGGGGTTCCAGCCCCCGCTGACCAGGAGCAGGTCGCAGGCGATCGCACTGCTGCTGCCGACCTCTCCGTCCGCGAACGGGGCGACGACGGCGTGCGTGACCCGCTCGACGCCCTGCGTACCGACCACGACCGCCCCGGACAGGACGCGGATGCCTGCGCGCTCGCACTCCTCTCGGCGCTGCGGTGAGCCCTCCGGCCGGGCGTCGACCACCGCCTGCACCCGCACGCCGGCACGGTGCAGGTCGAGGGCGGCGTCGTAGGCGCTGTCGTTCGTGGTGAACACGACGGCCTCGCGACCGGGCAGCACGCCGTAGCGGTGCAGGAACGTCCGGGCGGCGCCGGCGAGCATGATGCCCGGGCGGTCGTTGTCGGCGAACACGACCGGGCGCTCGTGGGCTCCGGTGGCGACGACGATGGAGCGGGCCCGGAAGCGCCACACCCGCTGGCGGGAGACGTGCTTGGGCGCGGCGGCGCCGAGGTGGTCGGTGCGCCGCTCCAGTGCCAGGACGAAGCCGTCGTCGTAGCTGCCGAAGGCGGTGGTGCGCTGCAGGTGCAGCACCTCCGGGTGCGCGGCCAGCTCCGCGACCGTCGCAGCGACCCACTGCAGCGCCGGAGCGTCGTCGAGCCGGTCGGTGCCCGACAGCAGCGAGCCGCCGGCCTCGGACTGCTCGTCGACGAGCGCGACGCGGGCCCCGGCCCGGGCGGCGCTGAGCGCCGCGGCCAGCCCCGCGGGTCCGGCCCCCACGACCAGCACGTCGACGTGGTGGTGGACCGCGTCGTAGCGAGCGGAGTCGGGAACCTCGGCGAGGCGGCCCTGACCCGGCAGGCCGTGGGCGACCAGCCCGTCGTGGAGCTCGACGGTGGTGGCCAGCAGCATGGGCTCGGGGAACGGCTCCTCGATCTGCACCAGGCCGCCCGGGTCCTCGGCCCAGGCCGCGGCGATGCCGCGTGGCCGGCCGAGCTTGATGCTCGTGGCGATCTGGTGCCGGCCGTCGGCGAGCAGCGCCGAGGCCAGCGTGTCGCCGGGGTGGCCGGTGAAAGTCCGCCCGTCGAAGGTGAACTCGACGGTGGTGGTGCGGTCGACGCGGCCGCCCTCGGTGGTGCGGAAGGTGCTCGTCATGGGGTCACCGGCTTCGGGTCATCGAGGCGGTAGACGCGCTCGAAGCGGTAGGTGGTGGTGTCGCGGATCGCGTTGAACCAGCGGCGGCAGCCGGCGCTGTGGTTCCAGCGCTCGGCGAAGCGGCCCTTGGTGTTGTCGCGGAAGAAGACGTAGTGCGCCCACTCCTCGTCGGAGAGCTCGCCGGGGTTGTCCGGGTACGGGACGTGGGCCTGGCCGCCGTAGTGGAACTCGACCTCCTCGCGGGG
>DATAAV010000051.1:0-9299 GCA_036259935.1 Geodermatophilus sp.
GGTGAGTGGGACGACCCCGGGGCGGTGCCCTGGACGGGGCCGTTCCTCAGTTGACCTGGCGGTCCGACGTCGCCCAGAAGTCCTGGCGCAGCTTGAACTTCTGGATCTTGCCGGTGGCCGTGCGCGGGATGGCCTCGCGGAACTCCACCCGCTTCGGGATCTTGTACCCGGCGATTCGGCCCCGGCAGTGGGCCATGATCTCCTCCGGGGTGACCTGCTGGCCCTCGGCGACGACGACCAGCGCGGTGACCATCTCCCCCCACTTGTCGTCCGGGATGCCGATGACGGCGACCTCGGCGACCGCCGGGTGGCTGAACACGACGTCCTCCACCTCGATGGAGGAGACGTTCTCGCCGCCGGTGATGATCACGTCCTTCTTGCGGTCGGAGATCGTGAGGTAGCCGCCCTCGTCGAGAGAGCCGCCGTCACCGGTGTGGAACCAGCCGTCCTCCAGGGCCTCGGCCGTGGCGTCGGGGTTCTCCCAGTACCCGGCCAGCACGGTGTTGCTGCGGGCGAGCACCTCGCCGGAGTCGCTGATCGCGAGCCGGGTGCCGAGCGAGGGCACCCCGGCACGGGAGAGCAGCCGGGCCCGCTCCTCGGGGTCCAGGCCGTCGTACTCGGCGCGCGGCCGGTTGACCGTCAGCAGCGGAGCGGTCTCGGTGAGCCCGTAGATCTGGTTGAACTCCCAGCCCAGCTCGGCCTCGATGCGGGCGATCGTGCGCGACGGCGGCGGCGCGCCGGCGACGACGATGCGCACGCGGTCCCGCCCGGGGATCTCGCCGTCCCACTCGGCGGCGGCGTCGAGCACCGCGTTCCACACCGCGGGCGCGCCGCACGCGAGGGTCACGCCGTGCCGCTCCACGCGGCGCAGGATCTCCGCGCCGTCGACCTTGCGCAGCACCACCTGCGTCGCGCCGAGACCGGCTGTCGTGTACGGCATGCCCCAGCCGTTGCAGTGGAACATCGGCAGCGTGTGAAGCAGGACGTCGCGGTCGCTGACCTGCATGTGCATGCCGAAGGTGACGGCGTTGACCCAGATGTTGCGGTGGGTCATCTCCACGCCCTTGGGGCGGGCGGTCGTGCCGCTGGTGTAGTTGATCGTCGCGATCGCGTCCTCGTCGGGCTCCTCCCAAGGCCGCGGCTCGGCGTCGAACCGCAGCAGCTGCTCGTACTCCTCGCCGGTGCCGAACCGGTGCTCGGCCTCGATGCGCTTGAGCGCGGGTTCCAGCTCGGGGTCGACCATCAGCACCCGCGCGCCGCAGTGGCCGACGATGTAGCTGACCTCGTCCGGCTGCAGCCGGAAGTTGATCGGCACGGCGATCCGCCCGGAGGAGGGCACCGCCAGCAGCACCTCGAGCAGGCGGGCGGCGTTGTGGCTGACGATCGCGATCCGCTCGCCCTCCCCGACGCCGAGCGCATCCAGCCCGGCCTGCAGGGCGCGGCCTCGGCGGGCGAACTCGCGGTAGGTCACCTCCCCGAGCGACGGCGCCGGCTGGTTCGGCTCGTCGACGACGCCGACCCGGTCGCCGTAGACGAGCTCGGCCCGGTCGAGGAAGTCGCGGGTGGTCATGGGCACGCGCATTGCCGGCTCCCGTGGTCTGCGGGCCGGCACCGGCTGCCGACGCCGGCCGCTCCAGATGGTGGTCCCCGTCACGCTAGCCGGACTCGCCGCCCGCTGTCGCCCGCGGACGGCGCCAGTTCAGCCGGCGGCCAGCAGCCGGGGCAGCGCCGAGCCGATCGGCTCCCGGACGACGAGGTCGGCGAGGTCGTCGTAGGGCGTGGGCTCGGCGTTGACCATGACGATCCGGGCACCGCGCGCCGCGGCGACGTCGGTGAGGCCGGCCGCCGGATGCACCGTGAGCGAGGTGCCGACGGCGAGGAAGACGTCGCAGTCGGCGGCGGCCGCGGCGGCGGCGTCGATCACGTCGGCGTCGAGGGCCTGCCCGAAGCTGATCGTGGCCGACTTGAGGATGCCGCCGCAGACCCGGCAGGCGGGGTCGGGCTCGCCGGCGTCGACCCGGTCCAGCGCGCTGCGCATCGTCGTCCGGTCACCGCAGGACAGGCAGGCCACCTGGTGCACCGTGCCGTGCAGCTCCAGGACCAGCTCCGGGGACGAGCCGGCCCGCTGGTGCAGCCCGTCGATGTTCTGGGTGAGCAGCGCCCGCAGCCGTCCCTGGCGCTCCAGGTCCACCAGCGCCGCGTGCCCGGCGTTGGGCTCGGCGGTCCACGCGGGATGGCGGCGGCGCTCCTGCCAGGCGCGGCGGCGGATCTCCGGGTCGGCGACGTAGTACTGCAGCGTCGAGAGCTTCTCGGCCTCGGGGTCGCGGGTCCACACGCCCCGGGGACCGCGGAAGTCCGGGATGCCGCTGTCGGTGGAGATCCCCGCGCCGGTGAGCACCGTGATCCGCCGGGCGGCGGGGAGCCAGGAGGGCAGCGGGTCGGGAACGGCGCCGGTCACGGCACCCACCGTAGGAGCCGCGCCCTGCCCCGGCCGTCCTCGCCGGAGCGCCGCCGTCCTCGCCGCGCACGGCGCGGCCCGGGGCCGTCCGGTGAGGACGGCGATCACCGCGCACGGCGGTCGCGTCCGGTCCCGATCCGCCCCCGCGGCGCAGGCAAGGGTGGCCTCACCCGCGCAGGTACCGGGCGCGGCTGGGATGATCCGGGGTGGCAGACAGGGCGACGGACCAGCGAGGGGTAGGCGCAGAGAAGTGGCAGCCAGCAAGGACAGCTTCGGGGCACGGTCGACGCTCTCGGTCGACGGGACCAACTACGACATCTACCGGCTCGACGCGGTGGAGGGCTCCGAGAAGCTGCCCTTCAGCCTGAAGGTGCTCCTCGAGAACCTCCTGCGCACCGAGGACGGCGCGAACATCACCGCCGACCACATCCGGGTTCTGGCGAACTGGGACCCGAACGCCGAGCCCGACCAGGAGATCCAGTTCACCCCGGCCCGCGTGGTGATGCAGGACTTCACCGGCGTCCCCTGCATCGTCGACCTCGCCACGATGCGCGAGGCGATGGCCGAGATCGGCGGCGACCCGCAGAAGATCAACCCGCTCGCACCGGCCGAGCTCGTCATCGACCACTCCGTGATCGCCGACGTCTTCGGCACCCGGGAGTCCTTCCAGCGCAACGTCGAGATCGAGTACCAGCGCAACGGCGAGCGCTACCAGTTCCTCCGCTGGGGCCAGGGCGCGTTCGAGAACTTCAAGGTCGTGCCGCCCGGCACCGGCATCGTCCACCAGGTCAACATCGAGCACCTGGCTCGCGTCATCTTCCCGAGGCAGGACGGCGACCGCCTCGTCGCCTACCCCGACACCTGCGTGGGCACCGACAGCCACACCACGATGGTCAACGGCCTCGGCGTGCTGGGCTGGGGCGTCGGCGGCATCGAGGCCGAGGCGGCCATGCTCGGCCAGCCGGTCTCGATGCTCATCCCGCGCGTCGTCGGGTTCAAGCTGACCGGTGAGCTGCCCGACGGCGCCACCGCCACCGACCTGGTGCTCACCATCACCGAGATGCTGCGCGACCACGGGGTGGTCGGGAAGTTCGTCGAGTTCTACGGCGCCGGCGTCTCGGCGGTGCCGCTGGCCAACCGCGCCACGATCGGCAACATGAGCCCGGAGTTCGGCTCCACCGCGGCGATGTTCCCCATCGACCAGGAGACGATCGACTACCTGCGTTTCACGGGCCGCAGCGAGGAGCAGGTCAACCTCGTCGAGGCCTACGCCAGGGAGCAGGGCCTCTGGCACGACCCGTCGCGCGAGCCGGCCTTCTCCGAGTACCTGGAGCTCGACCTCTCCACCATCGTGCCGAGCCTCGCCGGCCCGAAGCGCCCGCAGGACCGCGTCTCGCTCAGCGACGCCAAGCCGGCGTTCCGCGAAGCCCTGACCGACTACGTCAAGGACGACGTGACCGGCGGCGAGGACCGCAGGCCCGGCGTCCCCCAGCAGGAGCAGCCCTACGGCGTCGTCTCTGCGGTGGACGAGGCCTCGGCCGAGTCCTTCCCGGCCTCCGACCCGGCGAGCACGACCGTCGACGGCCACCCCGAGGCCGGCAAGCCGCACCACTACGTCTCGCACCCCGTGGAGGACCGTCCCTCCAAGCCGACCAAGGTGGTGCTGGAGGACGGCACCGAGACGTTCGTCGACCACGGCCACGTGGTGATCGCCGCGATCACCTCCTGCACCAACACCTCCAACCCGCAGGTGATGATCGGCGCGGCGCTGCTGGCCAAGAAGGCCGTCGAGCGCGGCCTGGTCGCCAAGCCGTGGGTGAAGACGACGCTGGCCCCGGGGTCGAAGGTCGTCATGGACTACTACGAGAAGGCCCAGCTCACCCCGTACCTGGAGAAGCTCGGCTTCTACCTGGTCGGCTACGGCTGCACCACGTGCATCGGCAACTCCGGCCCACTGCCCGAGCCGGTCAGCCAGGCGGTCAACGACGCCGACCTCGCCGTCGTCTCGGTGCTGTCGGGCAACCGCAACTTCGAGGGCCGGATCAACCCCGACGTCAAGATGAACTACCTGGCCAGTCCGCCGCTGGTGATCGCCTACGCGCTGGCCGGGACGATGGACCTCGACCTCACCAGCGAGCCGCTCGGCAAGGGCAGCGACGGGCAGGACGTGTTCCTGCACGACATCTGGCCCTCGCCGCACGAGGTGCAGCAGGTCATCGACGAGGCGATCTCCGCGGAGATGTTCGCCGAGGACTACGCCGACGTCTTCGCCGGCACCGAGCAGTGGCAGGCGCTGCCCACCCCGCAGGGCGACACCTTCCAGTGGGACCCGGAGAGCACCTACGTCCGCAGGCCCCCGTACTTCGAGGGCATGCCGGCCGAGCCGGCCCCGGTGCAGGACATCACCGGCGCGCGGGTGCTGGCCATGCTCGGCGACTCGGTCACCACCGACCACATCTCCCCGGCCGGGTCGATCAAGCCGGACAGCCCGGCAGGCAGGTACCTGCGCGAGCACGGCGTCGACCGGCGCGACTTCAACTCCTACGGCTCCCGGCGCGGGAACCACGAGGTCATGATCCGGGGCACCTTCGCCAACATCCGGCTGCGCAACCTGCTGGCGCCGGGCACCGAGGGCGGGGTGACCAAGAACCACCTGACCGGCGAGACGACGACGATCTACGACGCGTCCGTCGCCTACCAGGAGGCCGGCATCCCGCTGGTCGTGCTGGCCGGCAAGGAGTACGGCTCCGGGTCGTCGCGCGACTGGGCGGCCAAGGGGACGGCGCTGCTCGGGGTCAAGGCGGTCATCGCGGAGAGCTACGAGCGCATCCACCGGTCCAACCTGATCGGCATGGGCGTGCTGCCGCTGCAGTTCCCCGAGGGCCAGAACCGCGAGTCGCTGGGTCTGACCGGCGACGAGGAGTTCACCGTCACCGGGATCACCGAGCTCAACGAGGGCCGGACCCCGCGCACGGTCAAGGTGAAGGCCGGCAACGTGGAGTTCGACGCCGTCGTCCGGATCGACACCCCCGGTGAGGCGAGCTACTACCGCAACGGCGGGATCATGCAGTACGTCCTGCGGTCGCTGCGCGGCTCCGCCGAAGGCTGACCGCGCGTGGACCTGGGGCTGGGCGGTCGCGGCTACCTGCTGACCGGCGCGAGCCGGGGCCTGGGATTCGCGACCGCCCGGACCCTGGTCGACGAGGGGGCGCGAGTGCTCGTCAGCTCGCGCTCCGAGGACGCCGTGACCGCCGCCGTCGCCTCGCTGGGCGGGGCGCCGGCGGCGCACGGGCTCCCCGCTGACCTCGCCGACCCCGACGCCGCCGCGCGCCTGGTCGAGGAGGCCGGTGACCGGCTGGGCCGGGTGGACGGCGCGCTGGTCTCGGTCGGCGGGCCCGCGCCGGGCACCGTCCTCGAGACCGCCGAGGACGACTGGCGGGCCGCCGTCGACTCGGTGCTGCTGGGCACCCTCCGGCTGGTGAGGGCGCTGGCCCCCGTGCTCGGCGACGGCGGTGCCATCGTCCTGGTGCTCTCCACGTCGGTGCGCGAGCCGATCCGCCACCTGGCCATCTCCAACGGCCTGCGGCCGGGCCTGGCGATGACCGCCAAGGCACTGGCCGACGAGCTCGGGCCCCGAGGCATCCGAGTGCTCGGGTTGATGCCCGGCCGGATCGCCACGGACCGGATCATCGAGATCGACGGACGCAGCCCCGATCCGGAGGCCGCCCGCCGCGCCTCGGAGGCCGGCATCCCGCTGCGCCGCTACGGTCGGCCGGAGGAGTTCGGAAGGGTCGCCGCCTTCGCCCTCTCCCCCGCCGCCTCCTACCTGACCGGCGCGATGATCCCCGTCGACGGCGGCATGCTGCGGGGCCTGTGACGACGACGGCGGCGCGGGACGCCCCGGTGCTGGTCGCCTGCGCGCACGGCACCCGCAACCCGACCGGCCGCAGGCTGATCGCGGAGCTCGCGCTGGCCGCCCGGCGGCTGCGCCCGGGCCTGGTGACGACGGCGGCCTTCGTCGACGTGCAGCCCCCCACCGTGGTGGACGTCGTGGGCGAGCTGGCCGGGGCCGGACGTGCCGCCGTCGTCGTTCCTCTGCTGCTCTCGGGCGGCTACCACGTGCACGTCGACATCGCCGACGCCGTCCGGGCGCACGCCACCGCACGGGCCGCCCGGCCCCTGGGTCCGGACCCGCGGCTGGTGGCGGTGCTGCACGACCGGCTGCGCGCCGCCGGGGCCGACCCCGGGGACCCCGCCACCGCCGTCGTCCTCGCCGCGGCCGGCTCCAGCGACCCCCGGTCGGTGGCCGACGTGGAGAACACGGCCGCCCTGCTGCAGCAGGGCTGGGCCGGGCCGGTCACCACCGGCTACGGCTCGGCGGCCCGCCCGGCGGTGCCCGACGCGGTCACCGCCGCGCGCCGGACGGGAGCCGGGCGGGTGGTGGTCGCCTCCTACCTGCTCGCCCCCGGCCACTTCGCCGACAAGCTGGCCGCCGCCGGCGCCGACGCGGTCACCGCTCCCCTGCTGCCGGACGAGCGGATCGCCGCGGTGCTCCTCGACCGCTACGACGCCGCCGTGACCGGCCCGGTTGCCCCACCGGAGCACTGAGGACGACGCTCCCCGGTCATGGGCGCAGACCCGGTCTTCTTCGCCAGGCCCGAGGGTGAGCGCAGTGCGCTGCACGTGGCGCCGCACGTGGCCGCCTGGCTGGCGACCGGCTACCCCGACCCGTTCCACGTCCGGGAGCTGCTGACCCTCGCCGAGGAGACCGTGCGCCCCCGGCTGCGGAACGTCCCCGATCCCCTGGCGCTGCGCCTGGACGTGGGGCTGCCGGAGGACGTGCGCCTGCTCGACCAGTACGACCTCGACCGCTACCTCCGCCCGCTCACCACCTGGCTGGAGGCGCGCTCCGGACGTGAGTTCGCCTGCGTGTGGGCCACCAAGGGCCGCGCCGAGGACTCCTACCTGCGCGTGGCACGGGCCGATCCGCCGGCGCACCGGGTGAACGGGGACCGGGAGTTCCGGGTCCGGGCCGCGCCGTGGGACGGCGAGCAAGTCCTCACCGACCGGGTCCAGAACGAGGCCGCGCAGGCCGAGCCCCTGCCCGACGGCCCGGTGGCCCTGCAGCTGTCCTTCGCCGTCCCGCCGGAGCACGAGTGGACCGTCCTGTGGCGGCGCACGATCGACGGCCTGTGCGGCGTCCTCGGACCGGCCAGCGACGACCGCCCGTGGCAGCCGTGCGCGGGACGGATCGTCGACCTGGGGCTGCACCGCACCGTAGACCCCAGCCTGACGCACGAAGTCGTGGTCACGGTCGTGGCACGGGCGATCGCCGTCGACGCCGCGTCCCGGTGAGCTCAGTGCCCGCCACGAGCGCCACGACCCGACGGTCCGGATGCAGATCGGTGCGGTCGGCCTCGCCTCCGGTCACCCCCGCACCGCCGCGGCCCCGTCCGCAGCTCTGACCCCGACGTCACCCCGGGGGCCCTGACAGCCGGCGAGGCGCCCGGGGGCGCCCTGCGAGCCGGATCCGGGACGACCGGGCGCCAGGAACGGCCGGCAACGCGACGGCTCCGGGACCCCGCCCGGCCTTCCCATGCCGTGTCCAGCCGACCCGGAACTACGGCTGGATACGGGCCGGAACTCGGGCTGCACTCAAGGCGACGACGCTCCCAGGTAGTCCCCAGCTTGCGGGAATTCCGGCGTGCGCGGCTTCCGGTCATCTTAGTTCCGGGACGGGACAGGACCCATTCGGAAGCAGACCCGACATGCACAAGACCGCCGCAACCCAGGCCACCTTCACCCGCCGCGACGCGCTCAAGATCGGCGTGCTGGGCGCCGCCGCCGTCGCACTGCCGTACACCATCTCCGCCAGCAGCGCCCGCGTCTCGGAACTCCCCGAGAACCTCATGCCGCGGCCCTATCTCCGGCAGGACCGCTTCGTCCAACCACCGATACTCCGCCCCACGGGCTCCGTGACGATCGAGCAGGCACAGGTGGCGCAGGCCCAGGTCCTGCCGCCGCCCGCGCCTTCGACGAGGTTGTGGGTGTACCGCCAGCCCGGAACGGCCGGGTCGTTTCCGGGGCCCACCATCAAGGTGAACCGGGGTCAGGCGCTCACGGTGCGGCAGGAGAACCGCCTGCCTGCCACCCACCCGCTCTTCGGCTACGAGTTCGCCACCTCGACCCACCTGCACGGCTCGCCGTCGCGCCCGCAGTTCGACGGCTACGCCAACGACCTCAGCCGGCCGCAGTTCGGCAAGGACTACCAGTACGAGAATCAGGAGGACGCGCGGACGCTCTGGTATCACGACCACGCCGTGCACCACACCGCGACCAACGTCTACACCGGGCTAGCGGCGCAGTACCACCTGCTCGACCCAGCCCAGGACACCCGTCTCGGCCTGCCGCAGGGCGACGAGTTCGACGTGCCGCTGATCATCAGCGACCTCGCCTTCCGTCGTGACGGCAACCTGCTGTACGACCCCCGCAGCGACTCCGGCCACATGGGCGACGTCATCACGGTCAACGGGGTGCCCTGGCCGGAGTTCCCCGTCCAGCCCCGCCGGTACCGGTTCCGCATCCTCAACGCCTCCATCGCCCGCGGCTACGACCTGCAGCTGAGCGGCAGCCTGCCGATGAAGATCGTCGCCACCGACGGCGGGCTGCTCCGCCGGCCCGTCGACGTCACCCGGCTGCGGGTCAGCATGGCCGAGCGCTACGACGTCGTGGTCGACTTCACCGACCGCGCCGGGCAGCGCTTCGAGCTGCGCAACAACCGGGTGGACAACACGGTGGAGTACGACTTCACCAACCGGGTGATGGCCTTCCGCGTCGGCAC
>DATAAV010000052.1:0-2749 GCA_036259935.1 Geodermatophilus sp.
AGCTTGTCGCCGCGGGTGTGCAGCTGGCGGGGCAGGAACCGGTCCTGGGCGAGCACCGAGCCCAGCAGCGGGAAGCCGTTGAACGCGGTGTTCGCGGCCAGGATGAGGACCAGCGCCGTGACCGCCTGGATGTAGAAGAAGCCCGGCGACGTGGGTCCGCCGAACACCGCCGAGGCGATCTGGGCGATGACGGTCCGCTGCGGCTCGGTCTCGCAGGCGGTGAAGCCCACGAGGTCGCAGGGGTGCTCGGCGTACTTGACGTCGGCGGCGAGGGCCAGCGCCGTGACCCCGGAGAACATCGTCGCGGCGATGCCGCCCATCAGCGCCAGCGTCGTCGCCGCGTTCCGGCTCTTCGGCGGCTTGAACGCCGGGACGCCGTTGGCGATCGCCTCGACGCCGGTGAGCGCCGTGCAGCCGGAGGCGAACGCGCGCAGCACGAAGAACACCAGCGCCAGGCCGGTGACCTGCTCGAAGCCGGGCTCGGGGGTGATCGAGTAGCCCGCGCTCTCGGCGTCGAGGCCGGCGCCGAAGACGTGGCGGAGCAACCCGGTGACGATCATCACCAGGATGCCGGAGATGAACAGGTAGGTCGGGACGGCGAACGTCCGGCCGGACTCCCGCAGCCCGCGCAGGTTGGCCGCGGCCAGCAGCGCCACCAGCCCCACGGCGATGGCCACCCGGTGCTGGTCCAGGTCGGGGAACGCCGAGATGATGTTGTCGGTGCCGGCCGCCACCGACACCGCCACGGTCAGCACGTAGTCCACGAGCAGCGCGCTGGCCACGGTCAGCCCGGCGAACTGGCCGTGGTTCTTCATCGCGACCTCGTAGTCGCCGCCGCCGGAGGGGTAGGCCCGCACCACCTGCCGGTAGGAGAGGACGACGGTCGCCAGCAGCAGGACGACGGCGATGGCGAGCCACGGGGCCAGGTAGAGGAACGCCGTCCCGGCCAGGGTCAGGACGATCAGGATCTCCTGTGTGGCGTACGCCACGGAGGACAGCGGGTCGCTCGCGAAGATGGGCAGCGCCAGGCGCTTGGGCAGCAGGGACTCCCCGAGCCGGTCGCTGCGCACCGGGCGGCCCAGGACCAGGCGCTTCGGGAGTTGTCCGAGGTCGGACAGGGTCGGCACGGCGGCGATGGTACGGACGGCGGGACCCCCCGCGCCCCCGCCGGGAGGGTGAGTTGCGGCGCTGCGGACCGCGGCCGCTCCCCCGCCCAGGTGTAGCTTCGCGGCCGGACACGCGCCGGGTTCCGACCCCGGTGCACCGGACCTGCGAGCTCGGGAGTTGCACGTGCACGTGGTCGTGATGGGCTGCGGCCGCGTCGGGTCGGCGATCGCCCGCCGGCTCGAGGACGTCGGCCACAGCGTGGCCGTGATCGACCAGGACCCGGAGGCCTTCCGCCGGCTGGGCCCGGACTTCGCCGGCCGGCAGGTCACCGGCCTGGGCTTCGACCGGCAGACGCTGCTCGACGCCGGCATCGACTCCGCCGGCGCGTTCGCCGCGGTGAGCAGCGGCGACAACTCCAACATCATCAGTGCGCGGGTGGCCCGCGAGACCTTCGGCGTGCAGCACGTCGTCGCCCGCATCTACGACTCCAAGCGCGCCGAGGTCTACGAGCGGATGGGCATCCCCAGCGTCGCGACCGTCCCCTGGACGGTGAACCGGCTGCTGCGCGAGCTGCTCTCGGTCAAGGTCAGCGAGCTCTGGCGCGAGCCCACCGGCCAGGTGGTGCTCGTGCGGGTCACCGTCACCGAGCCGTGGGTCGGGCGGCGGCTGGCCGAGCTGGAGGCCGCCTCCGGGGCGCGGGCCGCCTGGCTGGTCCGCTTCGGCGACGCCCAGCTGCCCACCGCGGGCACCGTGCTGCAGGACGGCGACCAGCTCGTGGTCGCCGCGACCGACGCGATCACCCAGCGGGTGCACCAGGTCGTCGAGCAGGGCCCCACGGGAGGGGGACAGTGATGCGCGTCGCCATCGTGGGCGCGGGTGCCGTGGGGCGCTCGATCGCCGGGGAGCTGCTCTCCAACGGGCACACCGTGATGCTCATCGAGAAGGACGGCCGCAAGGTCCGCACCCGCTCGGTCCCCGGCGCCGAGTGGGTGCAGGCCGACGCGTGCGAGGTCTCCTCCCTGGAGGAGGCGCAGCTGGCCACCTGCGACGTCGTGGTGGCGGCCACCGGCGACGACAAGGCCAACCTGGTCGTCTCGCTGCTGGCCAAGACCGAGTTCGCGGTCAACCGGGTCGTCGCCCGGGTCAAGGACCCGCGCAACGAATGGCTCTACACCGAGGCGTGGGGCGTCGACGTCGCCGTCTCGACGCCTCGGGTGCTCGCGGCGCTGGTCGAGGAGGCGGTGACCGTCGGCGACGTCGTCCGGCTCATGAGCTTCCGCAAGGGCGCGGCCAACCTGGTCGAGATCACCCTCGCCGAGGACACCCCGTGGGCCGGCAAGCCCCTGCGCGAGGTGCCGCTGCCGCGGGAGACCGTGCTGACCGCCATCCTGCGCGGCGACCGGGTGATCACCCCCAGCCCCGACGAGCCCCTCGAGGTCGGCGACGAGCTGCTGTTCGTCACCCACGCCGACGTCGAGGAGCAGCTGCAGCAGGTGCTCTCCCCCGCGCACTCGTTCTAGGCGGCGGGGCGCTCCCCGCCGGCCTCCGGCGCGGGCGGGCCGGCGACGTCCGCGCGGTGCCGGTGCAGCCGGGACACCACCCACAGGGTCACCACGACCTCCACGGCGGTGACCGGCAGTCC
>DATAAV010000053.1:0-4058 GCA_036259935.1 Geodermatophilus sp.
GCGGTCGCGGAAGGGGGTCTCCGTCACGGTTCAGGTCTCCACAGGTCAGTGCACAGAGGTGGACAAAGTCGCTGTTCAGGCCCCGTCCCGGGTCCCGCCCTGAGCGAGCGAAGGGT
Organism: Geodermatophilus sp.; assembly: GCA_036259935.1. Classification (GTDB taxonomy): domain Bacteria; phylum Actinomycetota; class Actinomycetes; order Mycobacteriales; family Geodermatophilaceae; genus Geodermatophilus. The sequence goes on from DATAAV010000053.1 coordinate 117, forward strand.
AGGGAGGACGGGGTCCTTACACATCAAGGAAACGGACGTCCTTGGCGTTGCGGGTGATGAAGCTGCGGCGGGCGTCGACGTCCTCGCCCATGAGGACGCTGAACAGCTCGTCGGCGGTGGCGGCGTCCTCGAGCGTGACCTGCAGCAGGATCCGGGTCTCCGGGTTCATCGTGGTCTCCCAGAGCTCGGTGGCGTTCATCTCGCCGAGGCCCTTGAACCGCTGGATGGCGTCGTCCTTGGGCAGCTTGCGGCCGCCCCCGACGCCGGCCTTGATCAGCGCGTCGCGCTCCTTGTCGGAGTAGGCGTACTCGTCGCCGACCTTGCCGCCCCACTTGATCTTGTACAGCGGCGGCTGGGCCAGGTAGACGTGGCCGGCCTCGACCAGCGGCCGCATGAAGCGGAACAGCAGGGTCAGCAGGAGGGTGCGGATGTGCTGGCCGTCGACGTCGGCGTCGGCCATCAGCACGATCTTGTGGTAGCGCAGCTTCGACAGGTCGAACTCGTCGTGGATGCCCGTGCCGAACGCGGTGATCATCGACTGGACCTCGTTGTTCTTGAGGACCCGGTCGATGCGCGCCTTCTCGACGTTGATGATCTTGCCGCGGATGGGCAGGATCGCCTGGAACATCGAGTCCCGGCCGGACTTCGCCGAACCGCCGGCCGAGTCGCCCTCGACGATGTAGATCTCCGAGTTGCGCGGGTCGGTGGAGCGGCAGTCGGCGAGCTTGCCCGGCAGCGAGTTGTTGCTCAGCAGGTTCTTGCGGGCCAGCTTGCGGGCGTCCTGCGCCGCGCGCCGGGCCCGGGCCGCCGACGCCGCCTTGGTGATGATCGTCTTGGCCTCGGTCGGGTTGGCCTCGAACCAGTGCGAGATCTGCTCGTTGCAGACCTTCTGCACGAAGCCCTTGACCTCGGTGTTGCCGAGCTTGGTCTTCGTCTGGCCCTCGAACTGCGGATCACCGATCTTCACCGAGACGATCGCGGCCAGGCCCTCGCGGATGTCCTCGCCCTGGAGCTTCTCGTCCTTGCCCTTGAAGAGCTTCTTGTCCTCGGCGTACCGGTTGACGATCGAGGTCAGCGCGGTCCGGAAGCCTTCCTCGTGGGTGCCGCCCTCGTGGGTGTTGATCGTGTTGGCGAACGAGTAGACCGACTCGCTGTAGGCGTCGGACCACTGCATCGCGACCTCGACCGACATCCGCATGTCGTTCTTGCCGACGCCCTCGGCGGCGAAGCTGACGATCGACCGGTGGATCGGCGTCTTCTTGGCGTTGATGTGCTTGACGTAGTCCTCGAGGCCGCCGTCGTACCGGTAGGTGATCTCGGTGGCCTCGAAGGCCTGCTTCTCGGCGCCGGGCTCGGGCGCGACCTCGGCGACGGAGGTCTCCTCGGCCATGCCGGTCTCGGCCTTGCCGTGCCCGGGGCGCTCGTCGCGCAGGACGATGGTCAGCCCCTTGTTGAGGAAGGCCATCTCCTGCAGCCGGCGGCTGATGGTGTCGAACGAGTAGGTGGTCGTCTCGAAGATGTTCGGGTCGGCCCAGAAGGTGATCTGGGTGCCGCGCTTCTTCGTCGGCCCGACCTTCTCCAGCGGCCCGGGCTTGGCCATGTCGTAGCGCTGGTGCCACTCGACCCCGTCGCGCCAGATGCGGACGTCCAGCGCGGTGGACAGCGCGTTGACCACCGTGACGCCGACGCCGTGCAGACCGCCGGAGACCGCGTAGCTCTTGCCGTCGAACTTGCCGCCCGCGTGGAGGATGGTCATGACCACCTCGACGGTGGGCCGCTTCTCCACCGGGTGCATGTCCACCGGGATGCCGCGGCCGTTGTCCTCGACCCGCACGCCGCCGTCGGCCAGCAGGGTGACCCTGACCGTGTCGCAGTGCCCGGCCAGTGCCTCGTCGACGGAGTTGTCGACGACCTCCCACACCATGTGGTGCAGGCCCCGCTCACCGGTCGAGCCGATGTACATGCCGGGACGCTTGCGGACCGCCTCGAGACCCTCGAGGACGGTGATGGAACTGCCGGAGTAGGCAGTGTCGGTCTTCGGCCGAGCGACCACTAGGTGCCCTTCTGTCGCGCAACCGGCGAACGGCTCCCCACAGAATCAGGGCGCAGGACGGCGCAGAACGGCTCTCAGCCGGTTGCTGGCGGTTTCTGTCTCCCAGGATACCGGGCGGTCCGACAGGAATGCCGCCGTCCACGCCCTGAGGAGGGATCTGCGCCACTCGCGGCACTCCGGGCACCCCCCGTGTTGGCCGCCACGCCGACACGCCGTCCTCGGGGCGCTGGGGCCGGCCGCCGTCCGGCGGTCCCCGGCCGGGGCTCCCAGACTCGGCGCATGGCACCTCCCGCCGACCCGGCTCCGCACACCTGTCTGGTCACCGGAGCGACCGGCTACATCGGGGGCCGACTGGTACCGGAACTCCTCGCGGCCGGCCACACCGTGCGCGTCATGACCCGGTCCCCGGAGCGGCTGCGTGACCACCCGTGGGCCGGCCGGGTGGAGGTCGCCCGGGCCGACGCCGGGGACGCCGCCGCGGTGGCCGCCGCCTGCGCGGGCGTCGACGTCGTCTACTACCTGGTGCACGCGCTCGGCGGCGGGCCGGCGTTCGAGGCGACCGACCGGCACACCGCCCGGGTCATGGCCGCCGCCGCGCGCGGTGCGGGCGTGGGCCGGCTGGTCTACCTGGGCGGGATGGAGCCACGGGACGAGGAGCTCTCCCCGCACCTGCGCTCGCGGGCGGAGGTGGCCGCGATCCTGCTGGCCTCGGGCGTGCCGACGGCGGTGCTGCGCGCCGCGGTCGTGCTCGGCTCGGGGTCGGCGTCGTTCGAGATGCTGCGCTACCTCACCGAGCGGCTGCCGGTGATGGTCACCCCGCGCTGGGTGGGCAGCCGCATCCAGCCGATCGCCATCCGCGACGTCCTGCGCTACCTGGTCGGCTGCGCGACGCTGCCGGCCTCGGTGCACCGCAGCTACGACATCGGGGGCCCGGACGTCATGACCTACGCCGAGATGATGCAGCGCTACGCCGCCGTGGCGGGGCTGCCCCGGCGGCGGATCCTGCCGGTGCCGCTGTTCACCCCGTCGCTGTCGAGCCACTGGGTCGGCCTGATCACGCCGGTGCCCGCCTCGATCGCCCGCCCGCTGGTGGAGTCGCTGCGCAACACCGTCGTCTGCACCGAGCACGACATCGCCGAGTACGTGCCCGACCCGCCGGAGGGCCTGCTCGGCTTCGACGACGCCGTCCGGCTGGCGGTGCAGCGGGTGCGGGACCGGGCCGTGGCCACCCGGTGGTCGTCGGCCTCCGTGCCCGGGGCGCCGTCGGACCCGCTGCCCACCGATCCCGACTGGGCCGGCGGCAGCCTCTACGTCGACGAGCGGGTCCGGCCGACCGCCGCCGACCCGTCCGCGCTGTGGCGGGTGGTGGAGGGGATCGGCGGGGACGCCGGCTGGTACTCCTTCCCGCTGGCCTGGCGGGTGCGCGGCGGCCTGGACCGGCTCGTCGGCGGGGTCGGGCTGCGCCGCGGACGGCGGGATCCCCATGACCTGCGGGTCGGCGACGCGCTGGACTTCTGGCGGGTCGAGGAGGTCGTCGAGGGCCGACTGCTGCGGCTGCGCGCCGAGATGCGGCTGCCTGGGCTGGCCTGGCTCGAGTTCCACGTGGAACAGCCCGCCGACGGCGTGCCGGCCCGGCTGCGGCAGAAGGCCACCTTCCATCCGCGCGGGCTGCTCGGGCACCTCTACTGGTGGGGGATCGCCCCGTTCCACGGCGCGGTGTTCGGCGGCATGCTGCGCAACCTCTGCCGCGCCGCGGAGGCCCGGCCGGTACCCGGCTGAGGCCCGCACTCCCACGGGCGTCCCAGCGGCCGGCCTCGCCGCGCGGTCGCGGACCTCACCTTGCAACGCGATCCTCGCGCTGCGGTCGCGGACCTCGCGTTGCAAGGTGA
>DATAAV010000054.1:0-7525 GCA_036259935.1 Geodermatophilus sp.
GCTTCGCCGACGACGACGAGCGCAGCCTGTTCGAGCTGCTCCAGACGGCCAACGGGGTGGGGCCGCGGCTGGCCCAGGCGGTGCTGGCCATCCATCCGCCGCGCGAGGTGCGCCGGGCGGTGTCAATGGCCGACGTCAAGGCGCTCATGCAGGTGCCCGGTATCGGCAAGAAGGGCGCCGAGCGGCTCATCCTCGAGCTGCGCGACCGGCTCGGCGCCACCACCACCGACACCCAGCTGGACGGCGGCGCCGGGGCGCTGCCCGCCGGCGCCGGCCCGATCACCCCGGTGGCGCCGTGGCGCGACCAGTTGTCCGCCGCGCTGGTCGGGCTCGGCTGGAGCAGCCGTGAGGCCGACACCGCGCTCACCGCCCTGGGCCCGGTCGCCGAGGAGCAGCAGCTCGCCACCGGCCGGGTCGACGTGGCCGTCCTGCTGCGGCAGGCGCTGCAGATCCTGGGGCACCAGTGAGCGGGCTCGAGAGCTCACCGGTCACGGGTCGGCGCGGGAGTGGGCTGAGGACGCGATGAGTGCGCCGTTCGACCGGGGACTGCCCGCGGCCGAGGCCGGCCCGGGGCGGTTCCCCGACGCCGCGGTCGACCCCCGTGCCGGTGACGAGGAGCGGATCGTCGAGTCGGCCCTGCGACCGCACTCGCTGGGCGAGTTCATCGGCCAGCCGAAGGTCGCCCGCCAGCTCGACCTCGTGCTGGAGGGCGCCAAGCGCCGGGGGCGGCCGCCGGACCACGTGCTGCTCTCCGGCCCGCCCGGGCTGGGCAAGACCAGCCTGGCACTGATCATCGGCTCGGAGCTGGGCACCTCGGTGAAGATCACCAGCGGGCCGGCGATCGAGCGGTCCGGCGACCTCGCGGCGATGCTGTCCAACCTCGGCCCCGGTGACGTGCTGTTCATCGACGAGATCCACCGCATCGCCCGGCCGGCCGAGGAACTGCTCTACATGGCGATGGAGGACTTCCGGGTCGACGTCGTCGTCGGCAAGGGGCCCGGGGCCACGGCGATCCCGCTGGAGATCAACCCGTTCACCCTCGTCGGGGCCACCACCCGCGCCGGGCTGCTGACCGGCCCGCTGCGCGACCGGTTCGGCTTCGTCGGGCAGATGGAGTTCTACGAGCCCGCCGAGCTGCAGCAGGTCCTCGCCCGCAGCGCCGCCCTGCTCGGCGTCGAGCTCACCGACGAGGGGTCGGCGGAGATCGCCCGGCGGTCCCGCGGCACGCCCCGGATCGCCAACCGGCTGCTGCGCCGGGTGCGCGACTACGCCGAGGTGAAGTCCGACGGCCGGGTGACCCGCGACGTCGCCCGCGCCGCGCTGGCCCTCTACGACGTCGACGAGCTCGGTCTGGACCGGCTCGACCGCGCGGTGCTCGAGGCGCTGGTGCTGCGCTTCGGCGGCGGCCCGGTCGGCGTGGCCACCCTCGCCGTCGCCGTGGGGGAGGAGCCGAACACCGTCGAGGAGGTCTGCGAACCGTTCCTCGTGCGCGCCGGGCTGCTGGCCCGCACGCCGCGCGGTCGGGTGGCCACCGAGGCCGCCTGGCAGCACCTGGGACAGCCGCTGCCGCGCGGCGGGATCCCCCTCGGTCCGGCCGCGGGCGGCGCGGGTGCCGCGGGTTCGTCGTCAGAGCCCCTGTTCGACGCCTAGACTCCCTTGCGCTGGCGCGCAACTCGGCCAGGCCCGGCCGTGTGCGTCGCGGCCGGTCGCCCGCGCGCGCCGCAGTCGACGTACCCGAGCGGTCCCGTCCCGGACCGCACCGACCGCGTGCTCGCCGGCGCGGTAGAGAGGCACAGCTGTCGTGTTGGAGCAGTACTTCCCGCTCATCCTGCTGGCCCTGGCCTTCGTCCTGCTCATCGTCCTGCCCGCCCGGCAGCGCAAGAAGATGCAGACCAAGGCCCAGGCGATGCAGGAGTCGCTCACCGTGGGCACGCCGGTCATGACGACCAGCGGCATGCACGGCACCGTGGCCGGCCTCGGTGACACCACCGTGGACATCGAGGTGTCACCGGGCGTCGTCGTGACGTTCGCGCGGCAGGCCATCCTCGAGGTGCGCCGGCCCGCCGGCGAGGCGCCCGGCGTGACGGGGACGGGCACCTCGACCCCCGGCGACGACACGCCCGGCCCGGCCGAGGGCGGCCCGGCCGACCGCACCCGCTGAGCCGGAGGACCTCCGTGGCCAACCGTCAGCTCCCGGCCGGCCGGTACTTCGCCGCCTTCGTGCTGCTGGTCGCCGTCCTGTACGGCCTGATCTTCTTCACCGGCACCGACCGCACCCCCCAGCTGGGCCTCGACCTGCGCGGCGGCACCACGGTGACGTTGACCGCCCGCACTCCCGACGGCCGGGCGCCCGATCCGGCGGAGCTGGAGCTGGCGCGGCAGATCATCGAGCAGCGGGTCAACGGCCTCGGCGTCGCCGAGGCCGAGGTGGTCACCGAGGGTGACTCGAACATCGTCATCTCCGTCCCCGGGGACGACGGCGAGCAGGCCCGCGAGCTCGGCCAGACCGCGCAGCTGCGGTTCCGGCCGGTGCTCGGCGGCCCCGAGCCGGCCGCCCCCGCGGAGGACCCCGCCACCCCGACCGAGGGCACCGAGCCGACCGAGCCGGCGCCGCCCGATCCGAACGCCCCGCCGGTGACCCAGGAACAGGCGCAGGCGGAGTACGCCACCCTGACCTGCGGCACCGACACCGCGCCCACGCCGGTGGACCGCTCGGCGGATTACGTCGCCTCCTGCAGCGAGGACGGCGAGTTCAAGTACCTGCTCGGCCCGGCGATCATCGACGGCACCGAGATCGACGACGCGAACGCCGGCACCCAGCAGGGCACCGGCGAGTGGGTGGTCCTGCTCGACTTCAAGAGCGAGGCCGAGACCACCTGGGCCGAGTACACCGCGGCCAACGTCGGCGCGAACGTCGCCTTCACCCTCGACGGCCGGGTCATCTCCGCGCCCACCATCCAGAGCGCGATCACCAGCAACCCGACGACGATCTCCGGCGCGTTCGACCAGGAGAGCGCCGAGCAGCTGGCCAACCAGCTGCGCTACGGCGCGCTGCCGCTGACCTTCAGCCAGGCCACCGCGCAGTCGATCTCCACCGAGCTCGGCGCCGAGCAGCTCCGGGCCGGGCTGATCGCCGGGGCCATCGGCATCGCCCTGGTCTTCGTCTACGCGCTGGTCTACTACCGGCTGCTGGGCCTGGTGATGATCGCCAGCCTGATCCTGTCGGCGGTCGTCGTCTACGCCGTCCTGGTGCTGCTGGGCCGGCAGATCGGCTTCACCCTCACCCTCGCCGGCATCGCCGGGTTCATCGTCTCGATCGGCATCACCGCCGACTCGTTCGTCGTCTACTTCGAACGACTCAAGGACGAGATCCGCGAGGGCCGCACCCTGCGGTCGGCGGTGCCCCGGGCCTGGGCGCGGGCCCGGCGGACGATCCTGTCGGCCGACGCGGTCAGCTTCCTGGCCGCGGCGATCCTCTACGTGCTGGCGATCGGCGACGTGAAGGGCTTCGCCTTCACCCTGGGCATGTCCACCGTGCTCGACCTGGTCGTCGTCTTCCTCTTCACCCACCCGCTGATGGCGGTGCTGGCCCGCTTCCGGTCGTTCGCCAGCAGCCGCTTCTCGGGGCTGGGTCGCGCGATCGAGCCACCGCGGCGCGCCGCGCGCGCGGCGGCCGCCGAGCCGCAGCTGGTGGGCGCCGGGACCCCGCAGGACAGGAGCAGCTCATGACCGGCCGCGACGACCGCCGCGGGCCCGAGGACGTCGAGATCCCGCTGGGCAGCGACGCCGACGAGACGCGCGACACCTCCTCCGCGGCCGATGACGCCGCCGCGGCCGCGGACGACGAGGCGCTGGCCGAGGCCGGACTACCCCGGGCCGGCGAGCCGGGCGAGCAGACCGCGAGCCGACGTCCCGAGCGGCGCGCCTCCCTGGCCCACCGGCTCTACAACGGCGAGGCCGGCCTGGACGTCGTCGGCCGCAGCCGGCTGATCTACCGGATCACCGCCGTCCTGGTGCTGGTCTGCATCGCGTCGATGCTGTTCCGCGGCTTCAACTTCGGCATCGAGTTCGCCGGCGGCAACAGCTTCCGGCTGCCCGGCACCAGCGAGCAGCTGGAGGAGGTCCGGGAGGCGGCCGAGGACGCCGGTGCCGACGTCGCCACCGCCCAGGTGGTCGGCGGCAACACGCTGCTGCTGCGCACCGGCGAGCTCGACACCGACGGCGAGCGGACGGTGGTCGCGGCGGTCGCCGAGGCGGCGGGGGTGGAGCCCTCCCAGGTCAGCCCGGAGGCGGTCAGCGCCGAGTGGGGCCGGGACATCACCGACCAGGCGCTGGTCGCGCTGGCGGTGTTCCTCGTGGCGGTCGTCCTGTTCCTGGCCGTCCGGTTCCAGCCGAAGATGGCGATCGGCGCGATGGCCGCGCTCGTGCACGACATCGTCGTGACCGCCGGCGTCTATTCGCTGGTCGGCTTCGAGGTCACCCCGTCGACGGTGATCGGGTTCCTCACCATCCTGGGGTTCTCGCTGTACGACACCGTGGTCGTCTTCGACAAGGTCGACGAGAACGTCCGGGGGCTGGAGCGGACCGCCCGCATGACCTGGGGCGAGGCGGCCAACCTGGCGGTCAACCAGACCCTCATGCGGTCGATCAACACCTCGGTGATCGCGCTGCTGCCGGTCGCCGGCCTGCTGTTCGTCGGGGCGGGGCTGCTCGGCGTCGGCACGCTCAAGGACCTCGCGCTCGTGCTGTTCGTCGGCCTGGCGGCCGGCGCCTACTCGTCGATCTTCCTCGCCACCCCGATCGTGGCCGACCTCAAGGAGCGCGAGCCGGAGGTGATCGCCCTGCGCAAGCGGGTGCTCGCCCGCCGTTCCTCGACGGCGCGCCAGGGGGCCCGCCCGGGCGCCGGCGCCGGGCCGGTCGCCAGCGCCCGTCGCAGCGCCGGCGCGGCCCGTGCCTCGTCCGCAGTGGCGGTGGCCGAGCGGGAGGAGGACCTCGGTCCCGCCCGGGCCGACGTTCAGGTGGAGTCCCCGGACTCGGTCCGCCCGGAGCCGCGCAGTGGCGCGACCGCGGCGCCGCGCCCCGGCGCCCGGCCGCAGCGGCCCGGCAGCCGCGGCGGCAGGAAGCGGCGATGACCACCGGCGCCGTGCCGGCCGGCGGCCCGGCCGCGGGGAGTGTGCCGCTGGACGAGCTGATTGCCGGGCTGGCCGTCGAGGTCCCCGACTTCCCCTCGCCGGGGGTGATGTTCCGCGACCTCACGCCGGTGTTCGCCGACGGTGCGGCGTTCCGGCGCATGGTGGAGGGGTTGGTCGCCCCGTCGACGGCCGACCCCCGCGCCGCGGCCCTGGCGACGCCGGGCGCGGACGGGCGTGCGTTCGACGTCGTCGTCGGCGTCGAGGCCCGCGGGTTCCTGCTCGCCGCCGCGGTGGCGCTGCAGGTGGGCGTGGGCGTGGTGCCGGTGCGCAAGGCCGGCAAGCTGCCGCGGGAACGACTGTCGGCGGACTACTCGCTGGAGTACGGCAGCGCCACCCTGGAGCTGCACACCGACTCGATCCGGCGCGGCCAGCGGGTGCTGATCGTCGACGACGTCCTGGCCACCGGCGGCACGCTGGCCGCCGCGGTCGCCCTCGTGGAGGGCCTCGGCGGGGTGGTCACGGCCGTCTCGGTGGTCATCGAGCTGGCCCAGCTCGGTGGCCGCCAGCGGCTCGCCCCGCACACCGTCCATGCGCTCTGGACGACCTGAGGGGGAGATGTTCCCCGTCGGCGGGGCTCGGCGGCGGGTGGCCCGGCTAGCATGGGGAGGGTCGTTTCTCCTCAACCCAGCAGGAGTCGCCGTGGCCTCCGACGCCGCCAACGTGGCTGCCGGGCGGCCCGGTGCGCCCACGCTGCCTCCTGCGGCTCCGCCGGAGCCCGAGGCGGCCCCCGTCCCGGCCGGGCCGCCTCCCTCCGCCGACCGGCCGCCGCTGCCCGCGCGGCCGGTGGTCCGCCGTCCCGACGACGTCGGCTCCGAGCCGCCCGGCGCCACCGATCCGGGCACGCCCCGCCGCCGGGTGCGTGACCGGCTCGCCCGCCGCATCGTCGCCGGCCAGCGCAACGGCCTGGTCCGCCCGGTCCTGGAGCCGCTGGCCGCGCTGCACCGGCAGAGCCACCCCAAGGCCGACCTGGCGCTGCTGCAGCGGGCCTACGACGTCGCCGAGTCCGCGCACGCCAACCAGAAGCGGAAGAGCGGCGACCCCTACATCACCCATCCGCTCGCCGTCGCCACGATCCTGGCCGGCCTGGGGATGGACACCACCACCCTGGTCGCCGCGCTCCTGCACGACACGGTGGAGGACACCGGGCAGACGCTGGAGTCGATCACCGCGGACTTCGGCCCCGAGGTCGCCCACCTGGTCGACGGCGTCACCAAGATCGACAGGGTGAAGCTGGGCGACGCCGCCCAGGCCGAGACGATCCGCAAGATGATCGTGGCGATGGCCCGCGACCCTCGGGTGCTGGTCATCAAGCTGGCCGACCGGCTGCACAACATGCGCACCCTGCGCTTCCTCCCGCCGGAGAAGCAGGAGAAGAAGGCCCGCGAGACCCTGGAGATCCTCGCGCCGCTGGCCCACCGCCTCGGCATGAACACGATCAAGTGGGAGCTGGAGGACCTCGCCTTCGCCACGCTCTACCCCAAGCGGTACGACGAGATCGTGCGCCTGGTCGCCGAGCGCGCGCCGTCGCGGGACACCTACCTGGCGGAGGTGACCTCCGCGGTCAGCGAGCAGCTGAAGACGGCCGGGATCGAGGCGGTCGTCACCGGCCGGCCCAAGCACTACTACTCGATCTACCAGAAGATGATCGTCCGCGGCCGGGACTTCACCGACATCTGGGACCTGGTCGGCATCCGCATCCTGGTCGACTCGGTCCGCGACTGCTACGCGGCGCTGGGCATCATGCACGCCCACTGGCAGCCGGTGCCGGGCCGGTTCAAGGACTTCGTCGCGATGCCGAAGTTCAACATGTACCAGTCGCTGCACACGACGGTCATCGGCCCGCAGGGCAAGCCGGTCGAGCTGCAGATCCGCACGCACGACATGCACCGCACCGCCGAGTACGGCATCGCCGCGCACTGGAAGTACAAGGAGAAGGCGCGCACCGGCGGCAGAACCGGGGAGTTCGGCGCCGGCAAGCCCGGGTCCCCCGACGACATGCTGTGGCTGCGCCAGCTGCTGGACTGGCAGCGCGAGGCGCAGGAGCCCGGTGAGTTCCTGGAGACGCTGCGCTACGACCTCGGCCCGCAGGAGGTCTTCGTCTTCACGCCCAAGGGCGACGTGATCAGCCTGCCGGGCAACTCCACGCCGGTCGACTTCGCCTACGCGGTGCACACCGAGGTCGGCCACCGCTGCATCGGCGCCCGGGTGAACGGCACGCTGGTCTCCCTGGACAGCAAGCTGTCCAACGGGGACGTGGTGGAGATCTTCACCTCCAAGTCGCCCACGGCCGGCCCGTCCCAGGACTGGCTGTCCTTCGTCGGCTCCTCCCGGGC
>DATAAV010000055.1:0-8426 GCA_036259935.1 Geodermatophilus sp.
ACGGTCGGGTGGCCCAGCTGCTCGATGACCCCGCCCAGCCGCAGGTAGTCCGGCCGGAAGTCGTGCCCCCAGGCGGAGACGCAGTGGGCCTCGTCGACGACGAACAGTGCCGGTCGGGCCTGCGCGATCTCCTCGACCACCTCGGGCTTGGTCAGCTGCTCCGGGGCCAGGAACAGGTAGCGGACCGTTCCGTCCGACAGGTTCTCCAGCGCCTCGCGCTGGTCGCCGGCCGAGAGCGTGGAGTTCAGCTGTGCGCCGTCCCCGTCGAGGTCGTCCAGCTCGTCGAGTCGCTCCACCTGGTCGCGCTGCAGCGCGATGAGCGGCGAGACCACCAGCACGGGGCCGTGCACCAACTGCCCGGCCACCTGGTAGACCGCCGTCTTGCCGGCCCCGGAGGGCAGCACCGCGAGGGTGTCCCGCCCGCCGACGACGGACTTCATCGCCTCCTCCTGGCCGGCGCGGAACTCCTCGACGCCGAGGACCTCCCGCGCCACCTCCCGGATCCGCCGGGTGCGGACGGAGGCGGAGGCGCCGGCGGCGTTGCTCGCCTCGGAGGATCGGTCGGTGTGGGAGCGGGGCGGCACCGGCTCCCGCTGCCCGCGCTGCCCGATCGGCAAACGACACGCACGTCGCAGCGGCGTGGTGGGCCAGGGGCGGCGACAGGCGACGCGCGAGGCAGGAGGCCCCGCTCGGGACCCTGCTGCCCGGAGCGGGACCTCCCCCGTCTCTCACGAAACGGCGGCGGGTTCCTCGCTGGCCTTGTCGGGGCAGAGCTGATGGACGTTGCGGTGGAAAGCCCGCGGCCAGGCGTCGTTCCAGCCGTCCTCGTACCCGTTGGCGTAGTCCACGTTGGGATTGCCGTGGCCGGGGTGTCCCTCGACGCTGGCGGTGCCCGCGCAGAAGGCCATGGCTGATTGCCGGGCGTCCGCGGCGCCGTCCCGGTAGCCGTCCCGATAGCCCTGGTGGTAGTCGCGGGGCGACAGCGGGACGGTGTCGGGGGCAGTTCGGATGACGGTGCCGGCGGCCCCGACGGCGGCCGGGGCCGGCACCACGGCCTGAGCGGCGGCCGCCGGCATCAGGAATGCGCCCGTGAGGGCGGACGTGACCAGCAGCTTCTTGGGCAGTTCCATGCTTTCCTCACAACGCGGACGGCGTCGACTGATGTCGCCGGGAATGGATCGGCTCCGCCGTTTCTTGGCCGGTGTGCCGAGGCGTTCCGGTTCGACCGGGGAGTGATGGTCCGGCCGAATCGAACGTCATGCCGGCGTCGCACGTGTTCCGCCTGCGAAGTCGGGCCAGCCCTGACGGCGACGCCGGTGCCGGGTAGCGTGCGACGAACTCAGTCGTACCGGAACGGTTCCTTCACGGGCGAGGAACCCACGGTCCGCGGCGGCAGCGTGCCACAACAGGAAGAAGTGGATCCGCGCACGAATTGTCAAGTCGTGGACCAGATGCTCGGTACGGAGGAGAGCATTTCGCCCTGACGTCGGTGCGGCGTCGGCGGGCGGTCACTCACCCGGTTGCCGGATCGTCCGTGACGCGGCGATGGCGGTCACCGACCCGGCGCCCAGGCTGGGTCGGCCCTCATCTTCGGACCCTTTGACGCTTGTGGTTCCGCACATGCGGACCTAGCGTGCGCTGCGTGCCCACCTCCTACCGGATCGCCGAGGCGGCCCAACTGCTCGGCGTGAGCGACGACACGGTGCGGCGCTGGATCGACAGCTCCCGGCTACCGGCCCGCCGCGAGGGCGGCGGCCCCGCCGTCGTCGAGGGCGCCGACCTGGCCCGCGTGGCCGCGCAGCTGCACGAGGCGCCCGCGCCGGGGGCCACGCGGCGCTCGTCGGCCCGCAACCGGCTCACCGGCATCGTCACCCGCGTCGTCCGCGACACCGTGATGGCGCAGGTGGAGATCCAGGCCGGCCCGTTCCGCGTGGTCTCGCTGATGTCGCGGGAGGCCGCCGACGAGCTGGGCCTGGAGGTCGGCGTCCGGGCGGTGGCCACGGTGAAGGCGACGCAGGTGAGCGTGGACGTCCCGTGAGTGCGCACCTCCGGACCTGTCCGGTGCCGGGGACACGTCCATGAGCGCGCAACGCCGCCGGTGGGCGGCCGTGGGTGCGGTCCTGCTGCTCGGCGTGGCCGGCTGCGGCGGGCAGCAGGCGGGGGCGGATCCGGACGGCGACGGGCTCGGCGGCACGCTGACGGTGTTCGCCGCCGCGTCGCTCACGGACGTCTTCGACCGCCTCGGCGAGCGGTTCCGCGCCGACCATCCCGACGTCGACCTGCGGTTCAACTACGCCGGCAGCTCCGCCCTGGCCGGTGCGATCGTGCAGGGCGCCCCGGCGGACGTCTTCGCGTCGGCCAACGAGGCCCAGATGCGTGTGGTCACCGACGCCGGGCTCGCCGCGGGAGAACCGGAGGTATTCGCGACCAACGTCCTGCAGATCGCCGTCCCACCGGGCAACCCGCCCGGCGTCACGGGCCTCGCCGACTTCGCCCGCGAGGAGCTGGCCCTGGCCGTCTGCGCTCCCGAGGTCCCGTGCGGCGCCGCCGCCGAGCAGGTGTTCGCCGCGGCCGGCGTCACCCCCCGCCCGGACACCCTCGAGGAGGACGTCCGGGCGGCGCTGACCAAGGTGGAGCTCGGCGAGGCCGACGCCGCGCTGGTGTACGCCTCCGACGTCGTCTCGGCCGGGAACGGGGTCGAGGGCGTCGGCGTCCCGGAGGCCGAGGAGGCGGTCACCGCCTATCCGGTCTGCGTGCTGGCCGACGCGCCCAACCCGGAAGCGGCCGGGGCCTTCGTCGAGCTCGTGCAATCCGGGACCGGGCAGGCGGCGCTGGCCGAGTTCGGCTTCCGCAGCCCGTGAGCGGACAGGGGCGTGAGCATCGCAGCGAGCGTCGGAGCCGACAGGAAGTGAGCATCGCAGCGAGCGCCAGCGAGCGAGGAGCGGAGCGACCGCGGAGGCGACCCGCCACAGAGCGAGCGAGGAGCGGAGCGCCCCGCAGAAGCGAACCGTGGGCGCCGTGATGCTGCGCCCCCGGCTCCGGGAGCGTGGCGTGCCGGTCCCCCTGCTCGTCCCCGCGGTGCTGGCGGTGGGCTTCCTCGTCCTGCCGCTGGCCGGCCTGCTGGTGCGGGCGCCGTGGTCGCAGCTGCCCGCCCAGCTCGCCGAGCCCGCCGTCGGGGAGGCGCTGCGGCTGTCGCTGGTGTCGGCGACCCTCGCGACCCTGGTCTCCCTGGTCCTCGGCGTGCCGCTGGCGTGGGTGCTGGCCCGCTCGCGGGCCCGGGGCCGCTCGGTGCTGCGCGCGCTGGTCACCGTCCCCCTGGTGCTGCCGCCGGTGGTGGGCGGGGTCGCGCTGTTCCTCGTCCTCGGCCGGCAGGGGCTCGTCGGCCGCTGGCTGGCCGAGGCGACCGGGATCACCGTGCCGTTCACCACCACCGCGGTCGTGATCGCCGAGACGTTCGTCGCGATGCCGTTCCTCGTGCTCAGCGTCGAGGGGGCGCTGCGCGCGGCGGACGCCCGGTTCGAGGACGCCGCGGCCACCCTCGGCGCCGACCGCTGGACGACGTTCCGCCGCGTCACCCTGCCGCTGGTGGCGCCGGGCATCGCCGCCGGCGCGGTGCTCGCCTGGGCGCGAGCATTGGGCGAGTTCGGTGCCACGATCACGTTCGCCGGCAACTTCCCGGGCACCACGCAGACGATGCCGCTGGCCGTCTATCTGGCGCTGCAGCGCGACCCCGAGGCGGCGATCGTCCTCTCGCTGGTGCTGCTCGCGGTCTCCCTGGCGACGTTGCTTCTCCTCCGCGACCGCTGGCTGGGCCGGGCGGTGCCGTGAGTCTCGAGGCGTCGGTCGACGTCCGGCGGGGGCCGCTTCACCTGGCGCTCGACCTCGAGGTGGCCGACGGCGAGGTGCTCGCCGTCCTCGGTCCGAACGGCGCGGGGAAGTCCACCCTGCTGCGGGTGCTCGCCGGCCTGCTGGCCCCGGACGGCGGCCGGGTCGCCGTCGACGGCGGCACCTGGGACGACGTCGCGGCCGGCGTGCACGAGCCGGCGCACCGCCGGCGGCTGGGCATGGTCTTCCAGGACCCGCTGCTGTTCCCGCACCTGTCGGTGGCCGACAACGTCGCGTTCGGGCTGCGCACCCGCGGCGTCCGGCGGACGGCGGCTCGCGCGGCGGCGGAGGAGTGGCTGGCCCGGGTGGGCCTCGACGGGTTCGGCGACCGCCGGCCCGGTCAGCTCTCCGGCGGGCAGGCGCAGCGGGCGGCGCTGGCACGGGCGTTGGTCGGCGATCCGGCGCTGCTGCTCCTGGACGAGCCGCTCTCCGCGCTGGACGCCCGCACGCGGCTCGCCGTCCGGGCGGAGCTCCGCCGGCACCTGGCCGAGTTCGGCGGCAGCACCGTCCTGGTCACCCACGACCCGGTCGACGCCATGGCGCTGGCCGACCGGGTCGTCGTCGTGGAGGACGGCATGGAGGCGCAGGCCGGGACCCCGGCCGATGTCAGCCGCCACCCGCGCACCGACTACGTCGCCCGCCTGGTGGGGCTCGCGCTGCTGCCCGGCACCGGCGCCGGGAGGGCGGTGCGGCTGGACGGCGGCGGCACGGTCGCGGTCGCCGAGGAGGTCGACGGCCCGGTCTTCGTCGCCGTCCGGCCGGAGTCGGTGGCGCTGTACCTGTCCCCGCCGCACGGCAGCCCGCGCAACGTGTGGCCGGCCCGGCTGGTGTCGGCCACCCCGCACGGCGCTACCGTGCGCTGCGAGCTGGACGGCGAGGTGCCGCTGATCGCCGACGTCACCGCGACCGCCTTCGCCGAGCTCGGCCTCGCCCCCGGTGTGCCGGTGTGGGCGACGGTGAAGGCCGCCGAGGTCGCCGTCTACGCGCGCTGAGAAGCTGGGCGCCATGAGTTCCGTCGCCGGTCTCGTCCTCGCCGCCGGGGGCGGGCGGCGCTACGGGATGCCCAAGGCGCTGGTGGAGTACGAGGGCAGCCTGCTGGTGGAGCGGGCGGTGCGGACGGCGCGGGCGGTGTGCGACCCGGTGCTCGTCGTCCTCGGCGCGCAGGCGGGCGAGGTGTGGCGCCGGGCCGACCTCGACGGCGCGACGGTGCTGGCCAACGCCGACTGGGAGTCCGGCATGGCCTCCTCGCTGCGCACGGGCCTCGACGGCCTGCGCGGCTGGCCGGGACGGATAGACGCCGCGCTGGTCCTGCTGGTCGACATGCCGGGGATGACCTCGGCCGCGCTGGCCCGGATGGCCGAGCACGCCGCGCCCGACGCGCTCGCCGTCGCCACCTACGACGGCGTCCGCGGGCACCCGGTGCTGCTGGGCCGCGAGCACTGGGCCGGGGTGGCCGGGACCGCCACCGGCGACGAAGGCGCCCGCCGCTACCTTGCCGCCCACGACGTCACCGAGGTCGACTGCACGGACCTGGCGGATCCGACCGACCTCGACGTCCCGCCCTGCGGGGTACCTTCGGCGCCGTGACCGTCGGCCCGCTGATCGCCCGAGTCGTCGACGCGCCCCTGTCGGTCGCCGAGCACGAGGACGCCGTGGCCGACAAGGCCGCCGGAGCGGTCGTCTCCTTCGCGGGCGTCGTCCGGGACCACGACGGCGGCCGGTCGGTGACCGAGCTGGAGTACGTCGGCCACCCCACGGCCCAGGACGTGATCGTCGAGCTCGCCGAGGAGTTCGCCGCCCGCCCCGAGGTGCACGCCGTCGCCGTCTCGCACCGGATCGGCCTGCTCGGCATCGGCGACGTCGCCCTGGCCTGCGCGGTCAGCGCCTCGCACCGCGGGCAGGCCTTCGCCGCCTGCGCCGAACTGGTCGACGAGGTGAAGAAGCGGCTGCCGATCTGGAAGCGCCAGGTCTTCACCGACGGCGAGGAGGAGTGGGTCGCCTGCCCCTGAGGCGGCTGCCCGCCGGCCCGATCAGGGGCGGGACCGGCCCCTGGTGGGGTCCAGCCGAGCCTCGACGATCTTGGTGGCGCCCACGGCGCGGGTGACCACCACCTCGCAGCGCTCGCGGACCCGGTCGAGCATCTCCGTGTCCCCGATGGGCATCGTGACCAGCAGCCGCTCGGCCTCGCCGACCCGGGGGTGGTCCAGCACCGCGTCGACCAGTCGCCTCCGGGTCCCCACCGGCAGCTGCCCGGACTCGACGTGCATCGTGGAGTGGACGAGGCCCGGCTGGTCGGTCGGGCCGACGTCGGCGGCGGCGAGCATGCGCTCGCGCTCCCGGATCTGGATGGCGGACCTGTCGGATCGAGTCTTCACGGGCGTCCTCCGCACGGGTCGGTCGGGGAAGGGCCTGGTGGAGGGCCCTCGCAGAGGACCCGCGACGGCGCGTCGTTGCACGGTCGGGTAGAAGGGTCCCGGCTCCCCCGGGCAGTCGTCCAGCCCCCAAAAGATGGGCACGCCGCAGCCGGGTGATCGACGTGCCGACCGGTGCAGAACTCACCGAGCGCCGTCGGTGGCCGTGCCGTTCACCGGTCGACGAGCACGACCTCGTACTGCTCGGCGGTCGGCGGGATGCCGGTGTCGAACTTGGCGTTCACCACGGCCAGGACGTCGTCGGCCACGATCAGCGTCGTCGGGGTCTGGAAGTCCTCGTCCGTGATCGTCTCCTCGACCGACCCGGAGGTCAGGTTGCCGTCCAGCCGGACCCGGACCACCTGGTTCAGCTCGTTCTGCACGGCGTAGAGGTCGTCGCCCTCGAGCTGGATGCCGTCCACGTTCGGCACGGAGACGCCGGTGATCTCGGTGCTGGCGCCGGTCTCCGGGTCCACGGCGTAGAGCAGGCCCGTGCCCGCGTGCGCGACGACGAGGGTCTCGCCGTCGTGGGTGGCCGCGATCCCGTTGAGGTTGAAATCGGCGGGCAGTTCGGCGGCGCCACCGGTGAGTTCGAGAGTCTGCGCCTCCCCCGGCTCGCCGTCCTCGCCGACGGGCACGAAGTACAGCTGGGGCTGCCGGCTGTCGGTGAGCCAGGCGCCCTCCGGTGTGACGGTGACGTCGTTGACGAAGGAGCCGCCCGCCTCGCCGAGGTCGTACTCGGCGACGGTCTCGCCGGTGTGGAGGTCGTACACGTACGCCCGCCCCGCGGGAGCGTCCGGAGTGCCGGGGAGGGGGCCGCCCGCCACGAAGAGCAGGTCGTGCCGCAGATCGGCGAACATGCCGACGGCCATCCGGCCGTCCGGAGCGTCGATGAACAGCTCCGCGGTCCGCTCCCCGAGGTCCCCGCGGAAGATGTCGCCGCCGAACAGGTCGCCGGCGTAGAAGGTGTCCCCGTGCCCCTCGGCGATGCCCTCCGCCGAGCTCGCGCCCGGCAGGACGATGACGTCGTCGCCCTCGGGCGCCGCCGCGGCGGGAAGGCCGGTCGTGGCCAGCAACCCTCCGCTCGCGGCCAGGAGCAGTGCCGCCCGGCGGGTCCGGTTCGCTGTGGTGTGCTCGGCTGACCTGGGCATCGACGGCCTCCGGGTCGGCAGCGCGTCGGAGCCGTCGCGCGCGCGAGGTCCGAGCGCCTCGGGACCGGCGTTGGCTCACCGCGGGTCCCCACTATGGACCGGGCGCGCCCCGCGGGGAAGACCGCTCAGTCCGCGGACGTCCCCAGGTGCCCGACCCGCTCCCCGTTGATCACCTCGACCGGCCTCGGTGTCATCCCCGCGGCCAGCAAGGTGCTCAGCGTCCGCGCCACCATCTCCACCCGCGGCAGGTCGCGGGTCGCGCTGCGCGGCTGCGCCCGGAACGCCAACCCGCACAGCGTGCCCCACACCTGCAGGTCCTGGGCGACCAGCGGTACGCCGATGTAGGCCGCGACCCCCGCGAGGGGACCCATCGTGCGGGAGGAGTAGGCGGGCACGGCGGCGGTCACCGTCGCCACCCGCGGCGCCTCGCCGGTGACCATCGCCCGGCAGAAGCTCTCCTCCCACGGGAGCGACAGCCCCGGGCGCACCGCCTCGGTCGGGTGGGCGTGCAGCACCACCTGGTGGTCGCCCTCCACCCGGGTGACGGCCCAGAGGTCCCAGCCGATCGTCTCGTACAGGTACTGCAGCAGCGTGCAGGCGGCTTCCGACCAGTCCCGCCAGGGAGCCACGTCCGAGGTCTCCGGAACCATATCGTCCATATTCCTCGGCTCTGGCCGGGCCATCCACAGTTCTCGGCTCGTTTTCCCCAGGGAATCCCCAGCCGCGGGAGGCGGTGGTGCGCTCAGCGGGCGCCGGCGAGCCCGTCGTCGTCCCGGCGCCGGTTCTCGCGCGCGGCCTCCTCCTCGGCCTCGGCCTCCAGGAGGTGCGCCTCGCCGGCGGCGGCGGCCGCCGCGTCCCCGTGCGACTCGCCGTAGACCTGCTCGGCACGGCCGAGCAGCTCCTCGGCCTTGGCCTTGGCCCTGCCCCAGATGCTCATGGCGCCCTCCTCATGGGACGCCGGCGGCGTCAGCCGCCGGCG
>DATAAV010000056.1:0-3275 GCA_036259935.1 Geodermatophilus sp.
GTGGGTGGCGCCGAACTCCTCGAGCAGCTGCTGGTAGGCCGCCGCCTCCTCCAGCGGGTTGAGCTGCACCCGGTGGATGTTCTCCAGCAGGGCGTCGCGCAGCAGGGCGTCGTCGGTGGTGTCCCGGACGATCGCGGGCACGGTCTCCAGCTGCGCGGCCCGCGCGGCCCGCAGCCGGCGCTCGCCCATGATGAGCTCGTAGCCGCCGTCGGCCCGCTCGCGGACCACGATCGGCTGGAGCAGCCCGAACTCGCGGACCGAGTGGGTGAGCTC
Source organism: Geodermatophilus sp. (assembly GCA_036259935.1). GTDB lineage: Bacteria > Actinomycetota > Actinomycetes > Mycobacteriales > Geodermatophilaceae > Geodermatophilus. The sequence continues at coordinate 274 of DATAAV010000056.1, forward strand.
CTCCAGCGCCTCGTCGTCGAACACCTGGCGGGGCTGCCGCGGGTTGGGGACGACGTCCTCGACGGCGACCTCGCGCAGCTGGGCGCCCGGGACGCCGACCGCGCCGTCCCCGGCCGGCTGCGGCGCAGCGGCGGGCGCCTGCTCGGGGGCGGGCTGCGTGGGCGCTGCCTCCGCCGTCGCGGCGGGCACCGGCGCAGCAGCGGCCCCGTTCCCGGACGCAGGCGCAGCAGCGGATCCGTTGCCGGACGGCGGGGCGGGCGCGGAACCGGCCTCGGCGGAGGTCGCCGGGGCCGGTGCGGAGAGGGGTGCGGGAGCCGGGGGAGGGGTGGTCGGGATGAGGGCGGCCAGCCCCCGGCCGAGTCCGCCGCGCTTGGTCACGGATTCTCCTCAGGAACGGTGGTGGCGGGAACGTTCTCCCCTGGGACGAGCGCGGGCGCCGGAGGCGTCGGCGCCGGGCCGGCGAACTGCTGCGCGGTGGGAGGCGGCAGGGGCGGCAGGTCGACCCCGCGCTGAGCCAACTCCCGGGCCGCCTCCACGTAGGCCGTCGACCCCCGCGACCCGGGGTCGTACGTGAGCACCGACTGGCCGTAGCCGGGCGCCTCGGAGACCCGTACGTTGCGCGGGATCACCGTGTCGAGCACGACGTTCCCGAAGTGGTTGCGGACCTCCTCGGCGACCTGGTCGGCGAGCTTGGTCCGGCCGTCGTACATGGTCAGCAGGATGGTGCGCACCGCGATCCCCGGATTGAGGTGCTGGCGCACGAGGTCGATGTTGGAGAGCAGCTGCCCGAGGCCCTCCAGCGCGTAGTACTCGCACTGGATGGGGATGAGCACCTCGTCCCCGGCGACCAGGGCGTTGAGGGTCAGCAGCCCCAGCGACGGCGGGCAGTCGATGAGCACGTAGTGCGGCCGCTGCTCGACCGGGAGCGCCTGGAGGTAGGCCTCGATGGCCCGGCGCAGCCGGTACTCGCGGGCGACGACCGAGACCAGCTCGATCTCTGCACCGGCCAGGTCGATGGTCGCCGGGACGCACTGCAGGAGCGGGCTGGCCGACGTGGGGTGCACCACCGCCGACAGCGAGCTGTCGCCGATCAGGGCGTCGTACACCGACGGCGTCCCGACGCTGTGCTCCACGCCGAGGGCGGTGCTGGCGTTGCCCTGCGGGTCGAGGTCGATGACCAGGGTCCGCAGCCCGTAGAGGGCCAGCGCGACGCCGAGGTTGACCGTCGAGGTGGTCTTGCCGACGCCGCCCTTCTGGTTGGCGATCGTGACGACCCGGATGCGGCCGGGGGCCGGGAACGGCTCCTGGTCGGCCGCGTGCAGCACCCGAGTGGCGCGCAGCGCCTCCATGGCGATCGGGCTGTCGAAGTCCGCTCCGGAACTGGCCGCCTGGTCGGCGGCGAGACTGCTGCGCAGCCGCTGGCCCGGGTCGGTCATGGCGGATCCTTCCTGCCGGTCCGTTTCACGTGGAACGGGGCCGGGAGCTTGGTACGGGTTCCACGTGGAACAGCTGCGGGGGCGTCGTCGCCGTCCCGGTCATCGAGTCCCCCGCGTCATCACCACAACGGTAGTGGCAGCCTCGCCCAGCCCCGCGCCGACAGCCCGGGCGTGCACGTCGCGCATGCCGGCCGCCTCCAGTTGCGGAACGAGTTCGGGCAGATCTGCCAGGGCGCGGGCCCCGACGAGCGCGACCAGCTGTGATCCGGGTCGCAGCAGGCCGCGGCACCAGCTCACCAGCCGGGGCAGGGCGGCCACGGCGCGCGCCGTCACGACGTCGACCGGCCCCACCGCGGAGATGACCGACCGCTCCTCGGCGCGGCCGCGGACGACCCGCCAGGGGGCCTCCAGCTCGGCGACGACCTCTTCCAGGAACTCCACCCGGCGGGCCATCGGTTCGACCAGCGTCAGCCTCAGGTCCGGCCGGGCCAGGCCCAGCGGGATGCCGGGCAGCCCGGCGCCGCTGCCGACGTCGACCACCCGGGCACCCTCGGGCACCGCCTCGGCGACCGCGGCGCTGTTGAGCACGTGCCGCTGCCACAGCCGCGGCACCTCGCGTGGACCGATCAGCCCCCGGGTGACCCCGTCGGTGGCCAGCCGGGCGACGTAGCGCTCGGCGGCCGGCAGCGCGGCGCCGAACACGGTGCAGGCCACCTCGGGTGCCGGGGGCACGGCTGAGGCGGCGGCCACCGGATCGGCCGGCCGGCTCACCGAGCGGGAAGGATCACGACGCGGCGGTTCGGCTCCTCGCCCTCCGACTCGCTGTGCACACCGGAGACGCCGGCGACGACGTCGTGGACCACCTTGCGCTCGAACGGGTTCATCGCGGTGAGCCGCTCGGGCTGCCCGCTCGCGGCGACCCTGCGGGCCGCCTCTCGGGCCAGCGACGTCAGGTCGGCCCGCCGCTTGGCGCGGAACCCGCCGATGTCGAGCATGAGCCGGCTGCGCACACCGGTCGACTGGGCCACCGCCAGCCGGGTCAGCTCCTGCAGCGCCTCGAGGACCGCGCCGTCGCGTCCCACGAGGTCGCCGAGCTCGCCGCCGACGATGGCCACCGACGCCCGGTCGCCCTCGACGTCGAGGTCGATGTCGCCGTCCACGTCGAGGATGTCGAGCAGCCGCTCCAGGTAGTCACCGGCGACGTCGCCCTCGCGCACGAGGAGGTCGTCGTTCGTGCCGGGCTCGTCGTCCTGGTCGACGTCGGCCGGCTCCACCAGGGCGTCGGCGCCGTCGGCGTCGAGGTCGGGCAGATCGGGGCGGCCGGAGGTGTCGGCGGCCGGGCTCAGGACCGCGCCGGCGGTCACCTCGGCGGTCGCGGCGGTGTCGGGAGAGGGCTGGTGCGGGGCGCTCATCGAAAGATTCCTCCCAGTCGGTGCAGGCGGCCGGGCGTGCCCGGTGGTCGTGGGGCCGGCGGGCGCCGGGCGGCGCCGCGGAGGCGCCGGGTGGCTGCGGACGCCGACGCCGGGCAGCGGCGCTTGCGCTTGCCGCGGGCGGCCGGACCCTGGC
>DATAAV010000057.1:0-16546 GCA_036259935.1 Geodermatophilus sp.
CCGCAGAGCACCGCCTGCTCGCCGAACAGGTCGGTCTCGGTCTCCTCGGCGAAGGTCGTCTTGATGACGCCGGCGCGGGTGCCGCCGATGGCCTTGGCGTAGGACAGGGCGAGCTGCAGCGCCTGGCCGCTGGCGTCCTGCTCGACGGCGACGAGGCAGGGCACGCCCTTGCCGTTCTCGAACTCGCGGCGCACCAGGTGGCCGGGGCCCTTGGGGGCGACCATGGCGACGTCGACGCCGGCCGGGGGCTGGATGTAGCCGAACCGGATGTTGAAGCCGTGGCCGAAGAACAGCGCGTCGCCGTCCTGCAGGTTGGGCTCGACCGACTCCTTGTACAGGTGCCGCTGCACGTGGTCGGGGGCGAGGATCATGATCAGGTCCGCCTCGGCGGCTGCCTCGGCCGGGGTGACCACCCGCAGGCCCTCGGCCTCGGCCTTGGGCCGGCTCTTGGAGCCCTCCGGGAGGCCGACGCGCACGTCGACCCCCGAGTCGCGCAGCGACAGGGCGTGCGCGTGCCCCTGGCTGCCGTACCCCAGGACGGCGACGGTGCGCCCCTGGATGATCGACAGGTCGGCGTCGTCGTCGTAGAAGATCTCGGCGGCCATGCGGTGTGCGTTCCCTTCGTTGGTGCTTTATCGCGATAAAGCGCAGTGGGTGGATCGGGTCAGGCGGTGCCGACGGTTCGACTCCGCGCTCCGGGCTGCTGCCGGAGCCGGCGTCAGGCCGTTCGCTCGACCGGGCGCAAGGTACCGGCGCCGGACATGGAGCGCGGACCCCGGCCCAGTGCGACGGTGCCCGACTGCGCCATCTCCTTGATCCCCAGCGGGGCCAGGACGGCGAGCAGGGCCTGGAGCTTCTCCGGCGTGCCGGTGGCCTCCAGGGTCACCGTCTCGGTGTTCACGTCGACGACGTGGGCGCGGAAGAGCTCGGCGGTCTGCAGCACCTGGGTGCGGTCGGCCATCGGCGCGCGGACCTTCACCAGCAGCAGCTCCCGCTGCACGGCCGCGCCACCGTCCAGCTCGACGATCTTGATGACCTCGATGAGCTTGTTCAGCTGCTTGGTGATCTGCTCCAGCGGCTGGGTCTCGGCGTCGACGACGATCGTCATCCGGGACAGGCCCGGGTTCTCCGTGGGGCCGACGGCCAGCGACTCGATGTTGAAGCCGCGGCGGCTGAACAGCGCCGAGACGCGGGCGAGGACGCCGGACTTGTTCTCGACGAGGACGGAGAGCGTGTGTCGGGTCATGGTGGCGGGCTCCTCAGACCTGTCCGTCGCCGAAGACCGGGCGCACGTCACGCGCGGCCATGATGTCGTCGTTGCTGGCGCCGGCGGCCACCATCGGCCAGACCTGGGCGTCGTGCCCGACGACGAAGTCGATGACCACCGGGGCGTCGTTGATCGCCATGGCCTTCTCGATCACCGCGTCGACGTCGTCCTTGGTCTCGCAGCGCAGCCCCACGCAGCCGAGCGCCTCGGCCAGCGCGACGAAGTCGGGGATCCGCACCGGCTTGGGCGTCCCGTCCTCGTTGAGCGGGTGCAGCTTCGTGTTGGAGTAGCGGCCCTCGTAGAAGAGGGTCTGCCACTGCCGCACCATGCCGAGGTTGCCGTTGTTGATGACCGCGACCTTGATCGGGATGCCCTCGATCGCGCAGGTGGCCAGCTCCTGGTTGGTCATCTGGAAGCAGCCGTCGCCGTCGATGGCCCACACCGTGGCCTCGGGGCGGCCGTACTTGGCGCCCATCGCGGCCGGGACGGCGTAGCCCATCGTCCCCAGGCCGCCGCTGTTGAGCCAGGTGCCGGGCTTCTCGTACTTGATGAACTGCGCGGCCCACATCTGGTGCTGGCCGACGCCGGCGGCGTAGAGCGCGTCCGGCCCGGCGATGGCGCCGAGGCGCTCGATGACGTACTGCGGGGACAGCGTGCCGTCCTCGGGCCAGTCGTAGCCGAGGGGGTACTTCTCCCGCCACTGGTTCAGCTGGGCCCACCACGCGCTCAGGTCGGGGACGCGGCCGGCCTCGTGCTCGGCGCGCACCGCGACGACCAGCTCGGCGATCGTCTCGCGGGCGTCGCCGACGATCGGCACGTCGGCCTTGCGGTTCTTGCCGATCTCGGCCGGGTCGATGTCGGCGTGCACGACCCGGGCGCCGGGCGCGAAGGAGGACAGCTGGCCGGTGACCCGGTCGTCGAAGCGGGCGCCGAGGGCCACGAGCAGGTCGGCCTTCTGCAGCGCGGTCACCGCCGCCACGGTGCCGTGCATGCCCGGCATGCCCAGGTGCTGGGGGTTGCTGTCCGGGAAGGCGCCGCGAGCCATGAGGGTGGTGACGACGGGGGCGCCGGTGAGGGCGGCCAGCTCGGCGAGCTCCTCGGTGGCCCGCGCCTTGAGCACGCCGCCACCGACGTAGAGGACCGGCCGGCTGGCGGCGGCGATCAGGGCCGCGGCCTCGCGCACCTGCTTGCCGTGCGGCCGGATCGTGGGCTTGTAGCCGGGCAGGTCCAGCCGCGGCGGCCAGGAGAAGTCGGTCTTGGCCTGCAGGATGTCCTTGGGGATGTCGACCAGGACCGGGCCGGGGCGGCCGGTGGCGGCCAGGTGGAACGCCTCGGCGATCCGCTGCGGGATGTCCGCGGCGTCGGTCACCAGGAAGTTGTGCTTGGTGACCGGCATCGTGATGCCGCGGATGTCGGCCTCCTGGAAGGCGTCGGTGCCGATCGCGTGGCTGGGCACCTGGCCGGTGATGGCCACGATCGGGACCGAGTCCATGTAGGCGTCGGCCAGCGGGGTGACCAGGTTGGTCGCGCCGGGGCCGGAGGTGGCCATGCAGACGCCGACCCGCCCGGTGGCCTGCGCGTAGCCGGTGGCCGCGTGCCCGGCGCCCTGCTCGTGGCGGACGAGGACGTGGCGGACCTTGGAGTCGAACAGCGGGTCGTAGGCCGGCAGGATCGCCCCGCCCGGGATGCCGAACACGACCTCGACGCCGACCGCTTCCAGGGAGCGGACCAGGCTCTGCGCGCCGGTGATGCCGGTGGCCGGCTCCGCGGCGGCGTCGTGGACCGAACGCGCCGTGGTCTCGACGCCGGCCAGCGAGGCAGCGGCTTCTCGGGAGGCGGACTCGCTCGGGGTCGTGGTGCTCATCTGGGCGTTCTCCTGGCCGTGTGACGTGGGCCGTGCGGGCGGGGATGCGCTGCCTGCCGGGGCCGGCGGGGCCGCCGCTCGCAGTGACCTCGCCAACAAAAAACCCCTCGTGCCACTGGCACGGAGGGGTGAGCGCGTCGGTCGGGGACCGGCGCGCTAGGCGATTACGAGGAGCAGGCTGGCGCAACGCACCTGCCCACTGTGCGCCACCGCGGCCGCCCCGTCAACCATCCCGTCCCACTCTGTGGACAGCCGTGTCCTGTGGATGGGACGCCGCGCCGCCCGCGGGCAGGTCAGCGGCTGCCCACCAGGCCGGGCCACAGGGCTCCGGCGCCGTCCCGGAGCAGGTCGCTGAGCTGGGCCACGGTGAGCGGCCGGGCGAGCAGGAAGCCCTGCGCGAAGCCGCAGCCCAGGCCCCGCAGCGCGCCCAGCTGCGCCGGGGTCTCCACGCCCTCGGCGACCACGTCGAGCCCCAGCGCGCGGCCGATGCCGACCACCGACTCGCACAGGGCCCGGCTCTGCGGGTCCCGGTCCACCCGGGACACGAACGAGCGGTCGAGCTTGAGGATGTCTATCGGCAGCCGGGTCAGGTGGGCCAGCGAGGAGTGGCCGGTGCCGAAGTCGTCGAGGGCGACGTGCACGCCCATGAGCCGCAGCGCCTCGAAGTCGACGGCCACGTGGTCGCCGTCGGCCAGCACCGTCGCCTCGGTGATCTCCAGGACCAGCCGCTCGGGGGCCAGGCCGGTGCAGTCCAGCACCGCCGCGACGTCCCCGACCAGGGTGCGCGCCGCCACGTGCGAGGCGGAGATGTTGACCCCCAGGCGCAGCGGCACGCCGCTGCCGGGCAGCGCGACGGCGACCTGCGCGGCCTGCTCGAGCGCCCACCGCTGCAGCTCGCCGATGACGCCGGCCCGCTCCGCGATCGGCACGAACTCCGCTGGCGGCACGTCGCCGAGGGTGGGGTGGCGCCAGCGCAGCAGGGCCTCGATCCCGGTGATCCGCTGCTCGCCGAGCGAGACGATCGGCTGGAACAGCACCGACAGCTCCCCGCGCGCCGAGGCCCCGGGCAGCGCGTCGCGCAGCTGTGCCCGCCGCTCCGCGGCCGCGCCCAGCGCCGGGCGGTACCGGGTGGCGGTCCCCGGTCCCGACCGGCGGGCGTCGGAGACGGCCAGCTCCGCGCGGCCCAGCAGGTCGGCGACCGACTGCCCGGCCACCAGCTCCGCCACGCCCACGTTGGCGCTCAGGTCGAAGATGCCCGCCGCCGTCTCGATGGGCTGCTCCACGGCCGCCAGGCAGCGGTCGGCGAGCAGGTCGGCGGCGCTGCCGGCGCCCTCGGCGAGGACGGCGAACGCGCCGCCGCCCAGCCGGGCCACCAGTTCCGAGCCGCGCACGGTGCCCCGCAGCCGGCGGCCGAGTTCCACGAGCACGGCGCTCACCACGTCGCGACCGGCGTGCTCGCGGACCGCGTCGAGGCCCTCCAGCTCGATGACCAGCAGCGCGGCGCACGGTCCGCCGCCCGCGGCGTCGAGCGCCTCCTGGAGCCGCCGCACGCAGCCGGCCCGGTTGGGCAGGCCGGTGAGCGGGTCGGTGAAGGCGACCTCCTCCAGCGCCCGTTCCCGGGCGCGGCGCTCGGTCATGTCCCGGCAGTGCAGGACGATCGCCCCGACGTCGGCGTCGTGGCGCAGGTCCGAGACGCTGGCCTCCAGGAAGCGCCAGCTGCCGTCGGCGTGCCGCAGCCGCAGCGGCACCAAGCCGGCCGACGGGGCGCCGTCGCCGGTGAGCAGGGCGGCGGCGAGCGGAACGGCGTCCTCGCCGTGCGCCACCTCGAGCAGTTCCCGGCCGACCACTCCGTGCGCGGCCGTGCCGAGCGTCCGGTCGAGGGTCGGCGAGGCCCAGCTGATCCGCAGCGCGTCGTCGAGGATGAGCACCGCGTCGCCGCTGGAGCGGACCAGGGACCGGAAGTAGGCCTCGCTGCGCCTCAGCCGGGCACCCAGGCGCTGCTCGTCCCGCGCGGCGACCCAGCGGTGCGCGCAGGCCAGGGCGACGCAGACGACGGCGCCGGCGACGGTGACCGCGTCGGGCCGCCGGCCGGTGAGGGTGATCAGGCCGGCCACGGTCACCGCCAGCAGCATCGCCCCGTGCGGCAGCAGGTCGCGCAGCATGGTGGCGCGGCCGGTGCGGGGCCGCGCACCGGGTTCGGGGCAGGGGCCCGGGTCGGCCAGGGCCGCGGTGACGAGCAGCAGCAGCCCGCCCACGACGAAGAACCGGCCGCCGGCCTCGCCTGGTGCCGTGGCCGACGTGCCGAGGGCGCGGCCGACGGTCAGCAGGACGGTGCCGCCCAGCAGAACCCACGCCGTGCACCGGCGCCGGGTCTCGATGACGCCCAGCACGGTCAGCGCGGCGGCCATGGTGGCGGACGTGACGAGGACCGCAGCGCCCAGGATCAGCCGCTCCTGGGGTGCCAGCGCCGCCCAGGAGCCGTGCGGGCCCACCACGAGCAGCTGGACGGTCACCAGGCAGGCGATGAGGAAGAGCGCCAGTTCCACGGCGACGCGGGCACCGCCGCGGCGCAGCCGGTGCCGGTCGACGAGCGTCAGGATCGCGGCGATCGCGACGAGGTACCCCGGGACGGTGGGGACCCAGCGCAGGACGCTGGCCTGCAGCGGGTCGTCGGGCCCCGCGACGGCGGCCAGCACGGCACCGGCCACCGGGAACACCGGGCCGAGGGCGAACAGCCGCCAGCCGCGCAGGCCGCGCTGCTGGCGGGACCCCACGGACCACAGGACGACCGCCACGGCCAGCCCGACCGCGGAGACCACCGCCTCGCCGAGCGGGCGCAACCCAGGGTCCAGCGCGGCGACCGCGCAGCCCAGGAAGGCGAGCACGGCGCCGGCCAGCACCCACCCGGCACGCCACTTCACGTGCAGGTCTTCGGCACCGGCAGGGACCGGCCACAGTCGGGGGCCGGTCCCCTCACCCGATCGGGGGGACGCGCCTCCGCTCCCCCGGCCGGTTCACCCGGCCGGGGGCGACGAGGTCAGCCGCAGATCGCGCCCTGCGCGGCCGAGCTCACCAGCTTGGCGTACTTGCCGAGCACCCCGGTGGTGTAGCGCGGGGGCAGCGGGGCCCACGCCTCCCGGCGGCGGGCCAGTTCGTCCTCGTCGACCAGCAGGTCGAGGGTGCGGGTGGTCAGGTCCAGCCGGATCGGGTCGCCGTCCTGCACCAGGGCGATCGGGCCGCCCTCGGTGGCCTCCGGGGCCACGTGCCCGATGCACAGGCCGGTCGTCCCGCCGGAGAACCGGCCGTCGGTGAGCAGCAGGACCTCCTTGCCCAGGCCGGCGCCCTTGATCGCACCGGTGACGGCGAGCATCTCGCGCATGCCGGGACCGCCCTTGGGTCCCTCGTAGCGGATGACGACGACGTCGCCGGGCCGCAGGGTTCCCTCGGTGACCGCGTCCATCGCGCCCTGCTCGCCGTCGAAGACCCGGGCGGTGCCCTCGAAGACCTCGGCGTCGAAGCCGGCCGACTTCACGACCGCCCCGTCCGGGGCCAGCGACCCGCGCAGGATCGACAGGCCGCCGGTCTTGTGGATCGGCTGGTTCATCGCGTGGATGATCGCGCCATCGGGGTCCGGCGGCGCGATCTCGGCGAGGTTCTCGGCCATGGTCTTGCCGGTGACGGTGAGCGTGTCGCCGTGCAGCAGGCCGGCGTCGAGCAGGGCGCGCAGCACGACCGGCACCCCGCCGATGCGGTCGATGTCGGTCATCACGTAGCGGCCGAAGGGCTTGACGTCGGCCAGGTGCGGCGTGCGGTCGCCGATCCGGTTGAAGTCCTCGAGGGTGAGCTCGACCTGGGCCTCGTGGGCGATCGCCAGCAGGTGCAGGACGGCGTTGGTGGAGCCGCCGAGCGCCATCACCACGGTGATCGCGTTCTCGAACGCCTGCCTGGTCATGATCTGCCGCGCGGTGATGCCCTTGCGCAACAGGTTGACCACGGCCTCGCCGGAGGCGACGGCGAAGGCGTCGCGGCGGCTGTCCGGCGCCGGCGGCGCGGCGCTGCCCGGCAGGGCCATGCCGAGCGCCTCGGCCACGCTGGCCATGGTGTTGGCGGTGTACATGCCGCCGCAGGAGCCCATGCCGGGGCAGGCGGCCCTCTCGATGGCGTCGAGGTCCTCGCGGCTGATCAGCCCGCGGGCGCAGGCGCCGACACCCTCGAAGACGTCGATGATCGTGAGGTCCTCGCGGTCGCCGAGCTTCCCGGGCAGCGTGGAGCCCGAGTACAGGAAGACGCTGGCCAGGTCCAGCCGGGCGGCGGCCATGAGCATCCCGGGCAGCGACTTGTCGCAGCCGGCCAGCAGCACCGAGCCGTCGAGCCGCTCGGCGAACATGACGGTCTCCACCGAGTCGGCGATCACCTCGCGGGAGACCAGCGAGGCGCGCATCCCCTCGTGGCCCATCGAGATGCCGTCGGAGACCGAGATGGTGCCGAACTCCAGCGGGTAGCCGCCGGCGGCGTGCACGCCCTCCTTGGCCCGCTTGGCCAGCCGGTCCAGGGAGAGGTTGCAGGGGGTGATCTCATTCCAGGACGACGCGACGCCGATCTGCGGCTTGTCCCAGTCGTCGTCGCCCATGCCGACCGCGCGGAGCATCGCGCGGGCCGGGGCCCGGGTGATCCCGTCGGTCACCTCGTGGCTGCGGGGCTTCAGGTTGGCGGTCTCGCTGCTGGTCGGGCGCTCCTCGACGGTCGTCACGTCCGGCGATGGTAGGCCGCCCGTGCCGACCACCGTCGCGGCCGGTCCGCGGGCGCCCTCGAACGGCGGAGCCGCCCCGCGGCGCGGGCACCGCATCATGGGAGCCGTGACCACCCCCGCCCGGATGCGGATGAGCCGCACCGCGCTCCTGCCCGTCGCGATGCTGCTGCTCTGCACGATCCCGCTGGCCTTCGCCGCGCCGTGGACCCCGGTGTTCCTGCTCGTCCCCGCGCTGGCCGCCGCCTGGGTGCTGCGGGTGGGCGTGGACCTCGGCGACGAGGGGATCACCGTCCGGTCCCTGGTCGGGCAGCGCAGCGTGCCGTGGCACCGGCTGGCCGGCATCCGGACGGGCCGGCGCGGCGACCTGTGGCTGGTGACCACCGCCGGAACCGAGATCCGGCTGCCGGTGCTCCGGCTGCGCGATCTGCCCCGGCTGGCGGAGCTCTCCGGCGGGCGGATCGACGTGCCGCAGCGGCCGGCCTGATCAGTAGCGGTCGACGACGTTCACCAGCGGCCGGCCGTCGAGTACGCGGGCCAGCTGGTCGGTGACCGCGGCCGCCGCCCGCTCCTCGCTCTGCGGCACCGCGCCGGCCACGTGCGGGGTGAGCAGCAGGTCCGGCGCCGACCACAGCGGGTGCCCGGCCGGCAGCGGCTCGGGGTCGGTCACGTCCAGCGCGGCGCGCAGCCGGCCGCGGGTGAGCTCGGCCAGCAGCGCGTCGGTGTCGACGACGATCCCGCGGGCGGCGTTGACCAGCAGCGCGCCGTCCTTCATCGCGGCGAGGAAGCCGGCGTCGACCAGGCCGGTGGTCTCCGGGGTCACCGGCACCAGGACGACCACCACGTCGGCCTGCGGCAGCAGCCGCGGCAGCTCCGCGATGCTCCGGACCCCCTCGCGGGCGGTGCGCGCGACGTAGGTCAGGTCGACGTCGAAGCCGGCCATCATCCGTCCGACCGCCCGCCCGATGTCGCCGGCGCCGACCACGAGGACCCGCGCCCCGACCAGCGAGCGGTGGGTCCGGAACGACCACCGCCCGGCCTCCTGCTCCCGGACGAAGAACGGGATCCCCCGCTGCGCGGCGAGGACTGCGGTGAGCACCCACTCCGCGGTGGACGGCGTGTGCGCGCCGCGGGCGTTGCAGAGCACCACGCCGTCAGGCAGCCGGTCCACGAACCGCTCCGCCCCGGCGCTGAGCAGCTGCACCAGGCGCAGTCGCGGCAGCGCCTCGAGGAAGCCGTTGTCGGGGATCGACGCGCCGCCGGCCCTCGGCACCCACACCTGGGCCGAAGTCGCCTCCCCGGCCGGCGGGCCGTCGTCGGCGTCGACCCGGTAGGCGCGGACGCGGGGGGACAGCGCCTCGACGGCGGCGGCCAGCGCCCGGGAGGGGACCAGGACGTGCAGGGTCTCGCCGGGTCCGACGACCGAGGTGCCGGGGATCGCGGGGGGCACGAGGCCCGACCCTAGGCGTCCCGGGCCGGAGCGCACGTACTGTGCTCGGAGTGGGGGAACAGCGGCGTCGACGGCGGGCCGGGACGGCCGCCGCACTGCTGCTGGTGAGCGTGCTGGCCGGGTGCGGCGACGACGGCTACGAGCCGCGCGGCCCCTTCCGCCCGCTGCCCCAGGGCCCGCCGCCCCAGGTCGGCCCGCCCACGGAGTCCACACCGGCGCCCGCGCCCGGCGACCCGGCCGATCCCAACTCCGGTGAGCAGGCCGGCGACCCCAACGTCGTCGCCGCCGGGCTCACCGTGCCCACCGGGCTGGTGCTGCTGCCCGACGGCACGGCGGTCGTCGGCGAGCGGGACACCGGCCGCCTGCTGCAGGTGTTCCCCGACCGATCGCCGGCCCGGGAGCTGATGACCGTCCCGGGCGTCGACACCGCCGGAGACGGCGGCCTGCTGGGGCTGGCCCTCTCGCCCACGTTCGACGAGGACGGGCTGCTCTACGCCTACGTGTCGACGGCGACCGACAACCGCGTGGTGCGCTTCCCCATCGGCGGCACGCCGAACCCGGTGCTCACCGGCATCCCGCGCGGCGAGGTGCGCAACGGAGGCGGGCTGGCCTTCGGCTTCGACGGCACCCTCTACGTGGGCACCGGCGACACCGGCAATCCCGCGCTCGCCCAGGACCCGGCCTCGCTGGCCGGCAAGGTGCTGCACATCGACGTCTTCGGCCAGCCGGTCGGCGCGAGCCCGGTGCACAGCCGCGGCCACGGCAACGTGACCGCGCTGTGCCTCAGCGGCGAGGAGACCGTCTACGCGACCGACGACGCCCCGCAGGGCCGCGACGAGCTCAACGCCGTCCTCGCCGGCAGCAACCACGGCTGGCCGGACGGGGCCCCCGAGGCGACCGGCCCGGTGGTCGACTTCCCCGGCGAGGAGGCAGGCCCGGGCGGGTGCGCGGTCGCCGCGCGGACGGTGTTCCTCGGTGCGCTCGACGGGCAGCGCATCCACATCGTCGAGCTCGACGACTCCGGCGCGGTCGTCGACGAGCCGACCGCGTTCCTCGGCGGCCAGTACGGCCGGCTGCGGACCGTCGTCGCCGCGCTGGACGGGGCGCTGTGGATCACCACGTCCAACCGGGACGGGATCGGCACGCCGGCCGAGGACGACGACAAGGTGCTGCGGATCCTGCCGCCCTCGTCGTCCGCGGACTCCCCGCTCTGACCGGCCGCCGCCCGGGGCGCCTCCCCGACGGAGTGCGCTGAGGGCTACTTCTCGACGGGGAAAGTGGTCCCCGGCGCACATCGTTCGCCTGCACCCGCCGGCAGGCCCCGGAGGCCGGCGGCGACGGCCGCGGCCATGAGCAGCGAGCCGGTTCCGCTGGGGATGTGGCCCACCGCCCAGGTTCCGAGGACCAGGCTGGCCGGGCCGACGGCGGCGAGGACGGCGCCCACGACCGGGCCGACCCGCCCGGCCCGGTGCAGCGCGACCCCGACGACCACGGTGCCCACCGCGGCCAGCAGGAAGCCGAGCAGCTCCAGGGAGAAGCCGGCACGGGCGACGGCGCTGTCGTCAGGGAAGGCGTAGTCGGCGACGGTCCCGGCCACGGTCACGGCCAGCCCGGCTCCGACCAGCCACCACCCGGCGGCCTCGGCCCGCCCCGCCGTCGGCCGGTGGCGCAGCACCAGCACCAGGCCGGCCGGCACCAGGAGCAGCGCGGCCGCGTACGCCGTCCCGTAGCCGTCGTAGGTGGCGACGGGGGCGCCGCGCAGCAGCCCCAGGCCCTGCAGCGGCTGCGACAGCGCGGCCAGCCAGCCCGGCGGGCGCTCGTCCGCCAGGCCGTACGCCCGGTGGTAGGCCAGCGCGAACGGCGGGGTGAGCGCGAGCGCCGCCGCGCCGCCGAGGACCAGCGCGGCGCGTCCGAGCAGCGCCGGGCGCACCGGGGAGGGTCTGGACACGGCGGGATCCTGGCACGGCCCCGGACGTGCCCGGGTGTGCCCGGCCGCGGCCGGGCTCAGCCGCCGAGCACCCGCTCCTCGAGCATCCGGCGGACGGTGGCCGCGTCGGCCTTGCCGCGGGTGGCCTTCATGACCGCGCCCACGAGCGCACCGAGCGCCTGCACCTTGCCGCCCTGGACCTTGGCCACGACGTCGGGCGCCCCGGCGATCGCCGCCTCGACGGCGGCGACGAGCTCGTCGGACTCCCCCATGACCGCCAGGCCGCGGGCCTCCACGACCTGCCTCGGGTCCCCCTCACCGGCCAGGACACCGTCGAGGGCCTGCCGGGCGAGCTGGTCGTTGACGGTGCCCTCGGCGACCAGCGCGGTCAGCTCGGCGACCTGCCGCGGGGTGACCGGCAGCTCGGCCAGCTCCACGCCCGCGTCGTTGGCCCGGCGGGCCAGCTCGCCGAGCCACCACTTGCGCGCGTCGGCCGGCGAGGCGCCGGCGGCGACGGTGGCGTCGACCAGGCCGAGCGCCCCGGCGTTGGCGATCCAGGACATCTCGGTGGCCGACAGCCCCCACTCCTCCCGCAGCCGGGCGCGGCGGGCGGCGGGCAGCTCGGGCAGCTCCGCGGCGAGCTTCTCCACCCACTCGCCGTCCGGCGCCAGCGGCACGAGGTCGGGCTCGGGGAAGTACCGGTAGTCGGTCGCCTCCTCCTTGCTGCGCCCGGGGGAGGTGGTCCCGCTGTCCTCGTGGAAGTGGCGGGTCTCCTGCACCACCCGGCGCCCGTCGTCGAGGACGGCGGCCTGCCGGCGCATCTCGTAGCGCACGGCGCGCTCCACCGAGCGCAGCGAGTTGACGTTCTTGGTCTCGGTGCGGGTGCCCCACTCCAGGCTGCCGATCGGCGCCAGGGAGGTGTTCACGTCGCAGCGCAGGCTGCCCTGCTCCATCC
The DNA here is from genome assembly GCA_036259935.1 of Geodermatophilus sp. GTDB lineage: Bacteria > Actinomycetota > Actinomycetes > Mycobacteriales > Geodermatophilaceae > Geodermatophilus. The sequence goes on from DATAAV010000057.1 coordinate 12,211, forward strand.
GGACGTCGGAGGCGCCGAGGGTCTGGACGATCTCGCGCAGCTCGGTGACGTAGGCCCGGGCGACCTCGGGGGCCTTGGCGCCGGCGCCGGGGATCGGGCGGGTGACGATCTCCACCAGCGGGATGCCGGCCCGGTTGAAGTCGACCAGCGAGTAGTCCGCGCCGTGGATGCGGCCGGTGGCGCCGCCGACGTGCAGGTTCTTGCCGGTGTCCTCCTCCAGGTGGACCCGCTCGATCTCCACCCGGTAGGTCTCGCCGTCGACCTCGACGTCGAGGTGGCCGGCGGTGCACAGCGGCTCGTCGTACTGGCTGGTCTGGAAGCCCTTGGGGATGTCCGGGTAGAAGTAGTTCTTCCGGGCGAAGCGGCACCAGGTCGCGATCCGGCAGCCCAGGGCCAGGCCGATGCGGATGGTCGCCTCGATGGCCGCGGCGTTGGCCACCGGCAGCGAGCCGGGCAGGCCGAGGCAGACCGGGCAGGTCTGGGTGTTGGGCTCGGCGCCGAAGGTGGTGGCGCAGCCGCAGAACATCTTCGACGCGGTGCCCAGCTCGACGTGGGTCTCCAGGCCGATGACCGGCTCGTACCGGGTGAGGACCTCGTCGAAGTCGACCAGTCGTTCCGCGGTGCGCGCGGGGGCCTCGGGAGTGCTCACGGGTTGGTGTCCTCCTTCGGGGCGTTGCGTCCGGTCAGCCAGGCACCGGCACCGGTGAGCAGCCCCAGGACGATGAAGACGGCGAAGACGGCCCGGCCGGTGACCAGCCAGAGCACCAGGCCCGCGAGGACGACGAACGCCGTCAGGACCCAGGCGGCCTTGAGCGCGCCGCTCATGCGGCTCCCTCCCCGGGGCGCGCCGGCCTGCTCACGCCGCACCGCCGGCGGGGGCCGGGCTGCGGGCGGGCAGCTCGTCGAGCAGCCGGTGACCGCGGGCGGCGTCCAGCGCGGCCTCCACCGCGGCTGCGGCCTTGTAGCAGCGGTCGTCGGCCAGCGCGGGGGCCATGATCTGCAGGCCGACGGGCAGCCCGTCGGACAGCCCGCAGGGCACCGAGATCGCCGGGAGGCCGGCGAGGCTGGCCGGCAGCGTGCACAGGTCGGCGGCGTACATGGCCAGCGGGTCCTCGACGCGGGCGCCGATCGGGAAGGCCACGGTCGGGGTGGTGGGGCTGACCAGCACGTCGACGTCGGCGAAGGCGGCGGTGAAGTCGCGGGTGATCAGCGTGCGGACCTTCTGCGCCTGCCCGTAGTACGCCTCGTAGTAGCCGGCCGACAGCGCGTAGGTGCCGAGGATGATCCGCCGCTTGACCTCGGGGCCGAAGCCCTGTTCCCGGGTCAGCGACATGACCTCGTCCAGGTCGCGGGAGCCGTCGTCGCCGACGCGCAGCCCGTAGCGCATCCCGTCGAACCGGGCGAGGTTCGAGGACGCCTCGCTCGGCGCGATCAGGTAGTAGGCCGGCAGGGCGAGGTCGAAGCTCGGGCAGGAGACCTCGCGGACCTCGGCGCCCATGCTCTCCAGCAGGGCCACCGCCTCGCGGACGCGGGCCAGCACGCCCGGCTCGTAGCCGTCGGTGTGGTCGGTGCCGGCCAGGCCGCCGCCGAGCTCGTGGACGACGCCGACCTTCAGGCCCGCCAGGTCGCCGTCGGCGCCGCGGCGGGCGCACACGGCCAGCGGCGGCAGCGGGGCGTCGATGCTCGTGGAGTCGCGCGGGTCGTGGCCGCCGATCGCCTCGTGCAGCAGGGCCGCGTCGAGCACCGTGCGGGCCATCGGGCCGGCCTGGTCCAGGCTCGAGGAGAAGGCGATCAGGCCGTAGCGGGAGACCCCGCCGTAGGTGGGCTTGTGGCCCACCAGCCCGGTGACCGCGGCCGGCTGGCGGATCGAGCCGCCGGTGTCGGTGCCCAGCGCCCAGGGCGCCAGGCCGGCGGCGACCGCTGCGGACGAACCGCCCGAGGAGCCGCCGGGGATGCGCTCGGGGTCCCACGGGTTGCGGGTCACCTGGTAGGCGGAGTTCTCGGTGGACGAGCCCATCGCGAACTCGTCCATGTTGGTCTTGCCGAGCAGCACGCTGCCCGCGGCCTTGAGCTTGGCGGCCACGGTGGCGTCGTAGGGCGGCAGCCAGCCCTCGAGGATCCTCGAGCCGCTGGTGGTGGGCACGCCCTCGGTGACGAAGACATCCTTGAGGGCGACCGGCAGGCCGGCCAGCGGGCCGAGCGCGGTGCCGGCCGCGCGTGCGGCGTCGCTGCGCCCGGCCTCGGCGAGGGCGGCCTCGGGGTCGACGTGCAGGTAGGCGCCGATCAGCTCGTCGTCGGTGGCGATCCGGTCGAGGTAGGCGCGGGTGAGCTCGGTGGAGCTGAGCTCGCCGGCCGCCAGCCGCCGGGACAGCTCCGCGGCGTCGACGGTGGTCAGGTCCTCGCTCACTGCTCCTCCCCCAGGATGCGCGGCACGCGGAACCGGTCGTCCTCCGCGGCCGGGGCGGCGGCGAGGACGACGTCGCGGGGCAGGCTCGGCGTGGCGGCGTCGGGGCGCATCACGTTGGTCAGCGGCACGGCGTGGGTGGTCGGCGGGACGTCCTCGACGTCGGCCTTGCCGACCTGTGCCACGGCGTCGAGGACCGCGCCCAGCTGCCCGGCGAAGCGGTCGAGCTCCTCGTCGGTCAGGGCCAGCCGGGCCAGGCGCGCGAGGTGCGCGAGATCCTGCCGGGCGAGGGTCTCCTTCGGAGAGGCAGTGCTCATGCTGTGGCGGAACTCCACTTCGGCGGCGCCTGACCGGCCCCGTTCTGGCCGGTGATCCAACCCCGCCACTGTACGTGGGGCGCCTGGGGCGACCGACGGCGGAGAACCGATCCGCGGCCGTCCGAGAGCCCGGCACCGCGCCCGGCGGCGGGGGTCCTCGACCCGTGCCGGTCCATGCGGGAAGCTGGCCGCGCCCGCGATCGACGGAGATCGGCCGACCTCGAGGACGCTCCCGGAGGGAACCGTGTCCTATCTCCTGCGGCTCGTCGTCCCCGATCGCCCCGGCATCCTCGGTGCCGTGGCCACCGCCCTCGGCCACGCGGGGATCGACATCGTCTCCGTCGACGTCCTCGAGCGCTGGAACGGGGTCGCGGTCGACGACATCGTGGTGGACCTGCCGCCGGGCCGGCTGCCCGACAGCCTGATCACCGCCGCGCACGCGGTGCCGGGCGTGCAGGTGGAGTCGCTGCGGCCCTTCTTCGGGCCGCTGGACACCCACCACGAGCTGGAGCTGCTCGAGGAGCTGGCCCGGGCGGACGAGGGCACCGCCGTGAAGCTGCTGGCCGCCGAGCTGCCCCGGGTCTTCCACGGCGGCTGGGCCGCGGTGCTGCAGGCGGACGCCGACACCGTCTGCGAGGTGCTGGCGGCCTCCGACGCCGCACCGGCCTTCGACGGCATGCGGCTGCCGTGGCTGCCGCTGCCCGGCCCGCGGCTGCTGCCCAGCGACGAGGACTGGCTGCCGGAGCGGTGGCGGGAGATGGCCATCGAGATGATGGCCGTCCCCTACGGCGAGCCGCGGACGGCGGTGGTCCTGGGCCGCTCCGGCGGGCCGGCGTTCCGCCGCTCGGAGCTGCTGCGGCTGGTGCACCTGGCCGGCATCGCCGCGACCGTGGCGCACCTGCCGCCGGTCTGAGAAAGGACCCCCTCCTGCCCAGCCCTCGCAAGCTCGGGCCGGTGCCCTGGAGGGGGCCTACGCGTCGCCGATCGTGGCCACGGCGCGGGCGGCGTCGGGGCCCTCCTCGAGCAGGACCCGGAAGCCGTCGTCGTCGAGGATCGGCACCTTGACCTGCACGGCCTTGTCGTACTTGCTGCCGGGGTCGGCCCCCACGACGACGAACCCGGTCTTCTTGCTGACCGAGCCGGTCACCTTGCCGCCGCGCTCCTGGATGGCCGCCGTGGCCTGGTCGCGGCTGTAGTCGCGCAGCGACCCGGTGACGACGACCGTGACCCCGGTGAGCGGCCCCGGCGGGGCGTCCTCCCCCGCGTCGGCGAGGCGGACGCCGGCCCCGGACCGCTCACCGGCGTGACCGTCGTCGTCACCGGCTCGCTGCGCGACTACAGCCGCGACCAGGCGACCGCGGCGATCCAGGAGCGCGGTGGCAAGGTCACCGGCTCGGTGTCGAAGAAGACCGGCTTCGTGGTCGTCGGCGCAGACCCCGGCAGCAAGTACGACAAGGCCGTGCAGGTCAAGGCGCCGATCCCGGACGACGACGGCTTCGCCGTGCTCCTGGAGCAGGGCCCCGACGCAGCCCGCGAAGTTGCCACCATCGGCGACGGGGAGAGCTAGACGGGCGGCAGCTGGGCCACGGTCGAGGCGATGCCGGCCAGGTGCGCG
>DATAAV010000058.1:0-17023 GCA_036259935.1 Geodermatophilus sp.
AGGCCCCGCTCCGGCGGGGCCTCGTCGCGTCCGGGGTCGATCGCGGTTCCGGGATCTCAGTCGGTGAGCAGCGCGCAGACCGCCTGCTCCAGCACCTGCTGCGCCTTCCGGTCGTCGGCGGCGTCAGCGGCCCGGTCGAGCGCGTGGGCCACGGTCTCACCGTTCTCGTAGCGGTCCACGACCCGGGGGTCGACGTAGCTGGCCTTGCACACCGCCGGGGTGTTGCCCAGCTGCTCGGCGACCGACTTGTACGCCGTGCTGACGTTCTTCTTGCGCGCCGTCTTCGACCGGGGCGGCGGCTGTTCGGCGAGCGTGGCGGCCATGAGGACCGTGGCGCTCCAGGTGCGGAAGTCCTTGGCGGTGATCTCCGCGCCGCTGATCTCCTTGAGGTAGCCGTTGATCTCGTCGCTGGTGACGTCGTGCCAGGTGCCGTCGTCGAGGCGGTAGGCCAGCAACTCCTCCCCCGCGTCGTCCGGCCGGTCGAGCAGCTGCCGGACGACGGTCGCCGTCGGCCGGTCGGTGATCTCCACCTCGCGCTCGATGCCTCCCTTGGCGGTGTACGAGAAGAAGGTGCGCTCGCCGCGCACGTGCACGTGGTCGCGGCGCAGCGTGGCCAGCCCGTAGGTGCCGTTGTCCTCGGCGTACTGCTCACTGCCCACCCGGAAGTAGCCCAGGTCCAGCAGCCGCACGGCGGTCGCCAGCACCCGTTCCCGGGTCAGCCCGCGGGTGCGGATCGCATCGAGGACGGCCTCGCGGACGTCGGGCAGCTGGGTCGCGATCTCCAGCACCCGCTCGTGCTTCTCGGCGTCCCGCCGCGCCCGCCAGGCGTCGTGGTACCGGTACTGGCGCCGTCCCGCGGCGTCGACGCCGGTCGCCTGGATGTGCCCGTTGGGCCAGGGGCAGATCCACACGTCCTTCCAGGCCGGCGGGATGGCGAGGGCGCGAATGCGGTCCAGCCGCTCGTCCTTGATCAGGTTCCCGTCGCAGTCGTAGTAGGCGAACCCGCGGCCGGCGCGCCGGCGTCGCCATCCGGGGCCGTTCACGTCGCTGTGGCGCAGTCTCACCCCGAGGAGATGGGCAACGATCCCGTTCCCCAAACAGGGGACGGGCCTCAGCGCAGCTCGACCAGGCCTTCCAGGCCGCTGATCTCCAGGATGTGCCGGGTCAGGCCGCCCTCGGGGGCGTGCACCACCAGGCGCCACCGCTCCTCGCCCGCGATGCGGGCCATCGCCAGCACCACCCGGACCGCGGCGCTGCTGAACAGCGTCACCCCGGCCAGGTCGAGCTCGACCCGCCCAGTGCCGCCGTGGCTGGCCTCCAGCAGCCGGATCCGCAGTTGCTCGGCGCCGATGAGGTCCACCGGCCCGCTGGCCCGCACCACCGGGCACTCGCCGTCCCGGTCGACGACGACGGTGGCCCCCGCGCCGGCCGAATGGCGCTCCTGGCCGTCGTCCGGCGTCCGCCGCAGCCGCATGCTCAGGGTGACGGTGGTGCCGTGCTCCCCTTGCAGGACCACGCCGTCGACCAGCTGGCGCATGATCAGCAACCCCCGGCCGCGGTCGCCGGGGTCGCGGCCGGGCGGTCGCCAGGTGCCCTTGTCCCGCACCGTCACGGTCAGCATCCCGTCGACGTCGACCGCGGCGACGACGTGCATCGGCCCGGGTTCGGTGCCCCGGTATGCGTGCTCGGCGGCGTTCGCGGTCGCCTCGCCGACGGCGACCACGACCCCCACCCGGTCCTGCTCCCCCATGCCCAGCGCGGTCAGCCACGCGCCCAGCCGGCGGCGCACCGCGGGCAGGGACGCCGGCACGGCCGGCAGCTCGAGCTCCAGCGGTTCGGGGGTGATCGCCGGCCGGTGGGCGACCAGGACGGCGATGTCGTCGGGCCGGCCGTCGGGGGTGATCAGCCCCTCGGCGATCGCCGCGGCCAGCCCCGCCGAGGCCTCGCCCTCCAGCACGCCGGGCGCGGCCACCACGGCGCGGGCCACCTCGGCCAGCCGGCTCAGTCCCTGGGCGGGAGGCGGGCCGGAGGCCGACACGGCGCCGTCGGAGAAGAGCACGAGCGTGGCGCCCAGCGGCAGTTGCGCGCGGGAGACCACGGTGGGGATCCCGGGCAGGGTTCCCAGGGGCGGGCGGGGTGTCACGGGCAGGAAGTAGGTGCTGCCATCGGCCGCCACGACCAACGGCGCCGGATGCCCGGCCGCGGCGTAGGCCAGCCGGCCGGTGCCCGCCTCGAGCACCGCGTAGAAGACCGAGGCGCCCTCCACGTCCTCCATCTGCGCGGCGAAGGCGTCCAGCGCGGCGACCACCGCCGTGGGCGCGGGGTCGCGCAGCGCCACCGACCGCATGGCGCCGCGCAGCCGGCTCATCGCGCCGGCAGCCGGCACCCCGTGGCCGACGGCGTCCCCGACGACCAGCGCCAGCCGCCCGGAACCCAGCGGGACCGCGTCGTACCAGTCGCCGCCGGCGGCCCGCACCGAGCTGGCGCGGTGGTAGCTGCCGGAGAGTCGCACGTCGGGCAGCAGCGGCAGTGCCGGCGGCAGCAGCGAGTGCTGCACCTGCTCGACGACGTCGGCCTCGGCCTCGGGCCAGGACGGCGCGGCGGCGCCGGGCACCTCGCCCTCCAGCACGAGCAGCACCCCGGGCTCCCCCTCGACCCGCAGCGGCTGCAGGACCACGGTGGCCAGGGGGCCGTCGGACCCCAGTGACCCGCACATCGTCTCGGGCCGGCCGGTGCGCAGGACGACGTCGGCCAGGTCGGCGACCCGGCGTCCGTCGACGGTCGGCAGGTCACCACGGCGGGTGCCGAGCGCGCGGGCGCGGGCGTTGGCCCACACCGGCTGCAGCTGCGCCCCGGCCAGGCAGTAGATCGCCGCCGGGGCGGACTCCATGGCCGAGACCAGCGCATCCGGGCCCGCGTCCCCGAGGGGACGGGGCCCCGTCAGGTCCTCCTGGCCGGCGTCCATCTGCGGCCAGCCAACATCAGGGGGCAGGTCCCGGCAACCGCGCCGCGGGGGCGCCGCGGCGGCGTCCCGCGTTCTCCTCCAGCGGGTTTCGAGCTCCCTGCCCCGGGGGTATGGCTGGCGCTTGCGTCTCCGGCTCCGAGCCGGAGCGCAGCCGCCCGCCGGCCGCGCGTCGTCGGGCAGGATGGAGTGGCGGTCCCGGTCCCGGGGACGCCGGTGAACGGGTTCGACGAACGATGAGGAGCGGACGACGGATGGTGGACTCGAGGGGTGCCCTCACGCACGACGGGCGGCGCGCCGAACGACTGGAACTGCGGGTACCCACCACACCGACCCAGCTGCCGGCCGTGCGCGCCATGGCCGGCGATCTGGCCATGCGCATGGACTACGACCTCGACGCGGTCGAGGACCTGCGCCTGGCCGTCGACGAGGCCTGCGCGACGCTGGCCGCGATCGCCGCCGGTGACGCGCCGCTGACCGTCGTCTTCGAGACCAGCCGCGCCGGCCTGCACATCCACGCCTGGGTCCCCACGGCCCAGGGCGCCGACGTGCTGCGCGACGGCTTCGGCTGGGCGGTGCTGCACACCCTGGTCGACAGCGTCGACGCGCGCCCCGCGACCCAGGCCACCGTGCCCGCCGGCGACGGCACGGAGAGTCCGGTCGTCGTCATCACGATGGAGAAGTACCTGCCCGGCCACCACCCGGCCTCGATGCGGGGCGGGCCCGGCCAGAACGTCTCGGTGGCAAGGTGACCCGGGCGGCAACCACCGGCACGACGCCCGTCGAGGAGGACCCCCTGCGCGACGACACCTCCGGCAGCACCCCCGACGCGGCGGTGGACGACCTCGCGCCGGACGAGCGGCCGATCGAGGCGGGCGCCGTCGGCAGCGTTCCCGAGCCGCGCTCGGCGGTCGGCGACCCGGCCGTCGAGCCCGAGGCCGACGACGTCGACGGCGACGGCGAGGCCGCCCCGGTGTCGGACAACCGGCGCCGGGCGGAACGGACGGCGCCGCTGTTCGCCGAGCTGGCCACGCTGGAGAAGGACGACCCGCGCCGCGAGCGGCTCCGGGAGATCCTGGTCGAGGAGCACCTGCCCCTCGTCCGGCACTTCGCCCGCCGGTTCAGCAACCGCGGCGAGCCCTTCGACGACCTGCTGCAGGTCGGCACGCTCGGCCTCATCGCCGCGATCGACCGGTTCGACCCCACGCGGGGGGTGGAGTTCCTCTCCTTCGCCGTCCCCACGATCACCGGGGAGATCAAGCGGCACTTCCGCGACCAGGGCTGGTCGGTGCGGGTGCCCCGGCGGCTGCAGGAGCTGCACCTGTCGCTGAACTCGGCGGTCGGCGAGCTGGCGCAGAAGAACGGCCGGGCGCCCACGCCCAGCGAGCTGGCCGAGCACCTGGGCATCCCGCGCGCGGAGGTGCTCGAGGGCCTGGCGGTGGCCAACGCCTACCGCAGCAGCTCCCTGGACGAGCGGCTCTCCGGCGAGGACGACTCGCCGACGCTGGCGGCCACCCTCGGCGAGGAGGACGCCGCCCTGGAGGGCGTGGAGTACCGCGAGTCGCTGCAGCCGCTGCTGGCCACGATCCCGGCCCGCGAGCGGCGGATCCTCATCCTGCGGTTCTTCGGGAACATGACCCAGTCGCAGATCGCCGCGGACATCGGCATCTCCCAGATGCACGTGTCCCGGCTGCTGAGCCAGACCCTGGCCAAGCTCCGCGAGGGCCTGCTCAAGGACTGAGTCCCCGCGCCCCTCCGTGCTTCCTCGCGATGAGGCACGGAGGGGCGTCCGGGCTACCGGCCGGGAGCGTCCTGCGGTCCGGGCTCGGGCTCTCCGGCCTGAGCGGCCACCCCGGGGTCGGCGGCCGGGCCGGCGTCCCGGACCTCGTCGGTCACCTGGGACAGCGGCGGCGGCGTGGGCAGGCTGGGGCCGCTGATCGTGGAGAGCTCGATCTTGGCCTCCGGCTGGTCGGCCGCGCGGGGCAGCTGCGACTCGAACCAGCCGCTGGTGTCGATCTGCGACGTCGGCCGCGCGCCGCCGTCGCCGGCCGGCTCGACGTCCAGCCACGAGCGACCCTCGCCGTCGGCACCGCCGAACTTGGCCAGCCCCTCCAGCGCCCGGCTGAACTCGCTGGGGACGATCCACATCTTGTTGGCGTCGCCCTGGGCGATCTGCGGAAGGGTCTGCAGGTACTGGTAGGCGAGCAGCCCCTGGTCGGGCTTACCGTCGTGGATGGCCTGGAAGACCGTCTCGATCGACTTGGCCTGGCCCTGGGCCCTCAGGAACAGCGCCGCGCGCTCACCCTCGGCCCGCAGGATCCGGCTCTGCCGCTCGGCCTCCGCCTCGAGGATCGCCGCCTGCTTCTTGCCCTCCGCCGAGAGGATGGCCGCGGCCTTCTGGCCCTCGGCGGTGGTGATCGCCGACTGCCGCTGGCCCTCGGCCTGAAGGATGATGGCGCGCTTGTCGCGGTCGGCGCGCATCTGCTTCTCCATCGAGTCGCGGATGGTCGGCGGCGGGTCGATGGCCTTGATCTCGACCCGGGCCACCCGCAGCCCCCAGGGTCCGGTGGTGCCGTCGAGCACCGAGCGCAGCTGGCTGTTGATGCCGTCGCGGCCGGTGAGCGTGCCCTCCAGGTTCAGGCCGCCGACCACGTTGCGCAGCGTCGTCGTGGTCAGCTGCTCCATGCCGGTGATGTAGTTGGCGATGCCGTAGACGGCCAGCCGCGGGTCGGTCACCTGGAAGTACACGACCGTGTCGATGCCGACCTGCAGGTTGTCCGACGTGATGACCGGCTGCGGCGGGAAGGAGATCACCTGCTCGCGCAGGTCGATCGTGGCCCGCACCCGGTCGATGAACGGCACCAGCAGGTTCAGGCCCGGCGAGAGCGTGCGGCTGTAGCGGCCCAGCCGCTCCACGACCTTTGCCTGGGCCTGCGGAACGATGGTCACGCTCTTCGCGACCACGAGGATCACGAAGAACGCGATCACGACGAGCGCGATCAGTGCGGGGGTCACGGACGTGCTCCCTTCATCCGGGCGAGGCAGTGGGCGATGGTCCCGGTCGCGGTCACTCGAGCTCCAGGGCGTCCCCGACGACGGCGGTGGCGCCGTCGACCTGCAGGATCCGCACGGTGGCGCCGACCGGGAAGCGCTCGCTGTACTGGCTGCGCGCGGTCCACTCGTCGGCGCCGAGCTGGATCCGCCCACCGTGGCCGTCGACCGGCTGGGTCACCTTCGCGGTGCGGCCGACGAGCGTCGCGACGCCGTCCAGCTGCTCGGGGGTGCGGTCGACCAGGTGCCGCTTGGCCAGCGGCCGCACGAGGAACAGCAGGAGGCCGGAGACGACGATGAAGGCGACCAGCTGAAGGACCACCGGCCCGCCGACGAGCGCGACGGTCATGCCGCCCACGGCGCCGCCCGCGAACATCAGCAGGACGAGGTCGAGGCTGACCAGCTCGCCTGCGGCGAACAGGCCGGCGGCGATGAGCCAGAGCAACCAGGCGTCCACGGCGGCAGTCTCGCAGACCCGGCGCACGAGTTGATCGAAACGCTCGACGCCGTTCCCGAACCGTTGCCCCTCGACTGACCTGCGCACTTGCCGACGGGTCCCCGGCGGTCAGGGGGCGGGACGCCCTGCGACGTAGCCTCGCTGGATGCACGACTTCCCCGCCGGCCGGTTCGCGGCCTGGTCCACCGCCTGGCTCAGCGGCCACGCCTCCTACGACGCGGCCCTCGACGCGTTGGTGGGCGACACCGCCGCCCGGGTGGTGGGCCTGCCCGATACGTCGGAGGCGGTGCCGCTCGGGTGGGCGCTGACCGCCCTGCGCGGCCTGGGTGAGCGCCGGTTCCGCCTGGTGCTGCCGGTGCCGGGGGACGTGCGCGGGCTGCCGCGGGTGCCGGGCCTGACCGAACTGGCGCTGGAGGCGGGTCAGGCCGCCGTCGGCGAGCGGCTGGCCCTGGTCCCCGAGGCGCTGGGGCCGGAGGCGATCGCCTGGACGGCGTTCTCCCTGGACGGCGCCCCGCCGGTGCCGCCGCCGGTGGAGGGCACGCTGCGGGCGCTCTCCGGCGCGCTGGACCTGGCCGTCACCGACGCCGCCCGCACCCTGGCCCGGCTGGACGTCGCACGCTGGAACCCCGAGGTGCCGGCGCTGCTGGCCGGGCTGGACCGGGCGACCGGCGGGCCGGGGCTGCCGCCGGGCTGGGACCCGCTCGCGTCCTCGGTTCTCGCCCGGGCGGAGCGGCTGGCGCGGGTGCTGGACCTCGCCCTGACCGACGCTCCCGGCGCCGCGGTCAACCACTCCCAGGCCGCGGCCCGCGACGACGCGCTGCGGCCGCTGGCCCAGGCGGTCCGCGAGGCCGTCGTGGCAGCCTTCAACGCCGTCCCGAGGTGAGGTCGGCACTTTCGGTACCGAAAGTCCCGATTCCTGTCGCACCGAGTGGGGCCGGAGGGCTCCGCGCAGGCGTGACGCAGCGGCTCAGCTCAAGCCGGGGACGGCACCTGGCCGCGGTGGACGCCGGTAGGCCGACCGACGAAACAGCAGGCTGCGGGGCAGTCGGTGCCCAGCCGCGGCGGCCCGCCGGCGCGGCGCTCCACGAGCAGCTCGCGCACCGCGGCGACGAACGCCGGATGGGTCCCGGCCGTCGCGGCGCGGGCGAAGGCCAGACCCAGCTCCTCGGCGGTCTGCCGCGCCTCGTTGTCGAGGTCCCAGATGACCTCGAGGTGGTCGCTGACGAAGCCGATCGGGAAGAGCACGACCGCCGTCTGCCCCTGCTTCGCCAGCGCCCGCAGGTGGTCGTTGACGTCGGGCTCCAGCCACGGCACCGACGGCGGGCCGCTGCGGCTCTGCCACACCAGGTCGACGGGCCGGCCGGGAGCGGCGGCGTCGACCACCAGCTGCGCGGCGCGCAGCAGCTCGGCCTCGTAGGCCCCACCGTCGGGCCCCGCGACGGCGGCCATCGCGGTCGGGATGCTGTGCGCGGTGGCGACCAGCCGGGCGCTGCCGCGGACCTCCTCCGGCAGCGAGGCCAGAGCGGCGGCGAGCGCGTCGGCGTTGGCTCGCACGAAGCCCGGCGCGTCGAAGTAGTGCGGCAGCTTCTCGGCGGTGGGGCCGCCGGGGTGGGTCGGGTCGAGGGACAGGGCGGCCCGGGCGCGGGCGACGTCCTCGTGGTACTGCCGGCAGCCCGACGCCGAGGCGTAGGCCGAGGTGGCGAAGACGTAGACGTGCTCGATGCCGTCGTCGGCCATCTGCCGCCAGGTGTCCTCGACGTAAGGGGCCCAGTTGCGGTTGCCCCAGTACACCGGCAGGTCGATGCCGGCGCCGGCGAGCTCGGCCTCGACCGCGGCGATCAGTGCCTTGTTCTGCTCGTTGATCGGGCTGACCCCGCCGAAGTGCAGGTAGTGCTCGGCCACCGCCTCCAGCCGCTCCCGCGGGACGCCCCGGCCGCGGGTGACGTTCTCCAGGAACGGCAGAACGTCGTCGGGCCCCTCGGGTCCGCCGAAGGAGAGGACCAGCAGCGCCTCGCGGCGGCCGGGCGGTGCCGGCTCGGCGGAGGGCGGCACGCCGCCGTTGTTCCGGACGGCGAGCGAGGGGTCCTCGTCGGGCCGCTGGCCCGGGTGGATGTCGACGTCAGACGCCGACGGCATGGAAGCCACCGTCGACGTGCACGATTTCGCCGGTGGTCGCGGGGAACCAGTCCGACAGCAGGGCGACGACCGCCTTGCCCGCGGGCTCGGTGTCGGTGACCGACCAGCCCAGCGGGGCCCGCTGCTCCCAGGCCTCCTCGAACTGGGCGCTGCCGGGGATGGACTTCATCGCCATGCTGCGCAGCGGGCCGGCGGCGACCAGGTTGACCCGCACCCCCTCGCGGCCGAGCTCGCGGGCCAGGTAGCGGGAGGTGGACTCCAGTGCCGCCTTCGCCGCGCCCATCCAGCCGTACACCGGCCAGGCGACGGAGGCGTCGAAGGTCAGCCCGACGACCGAGGCAGAGTCAGCGAACAGCGGGCGGCAGGCCTGCGTCAGCGAGGCCAGGGACCAGGTGGACACCTGGAAGGCGGTCGCCGCGTGCTCCCAGGCGACCTCGGCGAAGCCGTCCCCCATCGCCTCCTGCGGAGCGAAGCCGATCGAGTGCACGACGCCGTCGAGGGTGTCGACGTGCTCGCGCAGCCGGTCGGCCAGCGTGGCCAGGTGCTCGGTGTTGGTGACGTCGAGCTCGACGACCGGCGCCTCCTGGGGCAGCCGCTTGGCGATCCGCTGGCACAGCGAGAGGGCACGCCCGAAGTTGGACAGGACGACGGTGGCGCCCTGCTCCTGGGCGATGCGCGCCGTCGAGAAGGCGATGGACGCCTCCGTCAGCACCCCGGTGATCAGGACCTTCTTGCCTTCCAGAATGCCCATCAGTGCCCCATCCCCAGTCCGCCGTCGACCGGGACGACCGCCCCGGTGATGTAGCCGGCCGCGTCGCTCGCCAGGAATCGGACCACGCCGGCGATCTCCTCCGCCTCGGCGTACCGGCCCAGCGGCACCTGCCCGAGGATCTCCTGCTGCCGCTTCTCGGGCAGCTCCGCCGTCATGTCGGTGGCCACGAACCCGGGCGCCACCACGTTGGCGGTGATGTTGCGGCTGCCCAGCTCCCGGGCGATCGAGCGGGCCAGCCCGACCAGGCCGGACTTGCTCGCGGCGTAGTTCGTCTGCCCGGCCGAGCCGAGCAGCCCGACCACCGACGAGATGAAGATCATCCGGCCGGAGCGGGCGCGCACCATCTTCGCGGCGGCCCGCTTGGCCACCCGGTAGGCCGCGGTGAGGTTGGCGTCGAGAACGTCAGTGAAGTCCTCCTCCTTCATCCGCATCAGCAACCCGTCCCGGGTGATGCCGGCGTTGCTCACCAGCACCTCGACCGGGCCCTGGTGCTCCTCCACCTCGGTGAAGGCGCGGTCGACGGCGGCGGCGTCGGTGACGTCGCACTGCACGCCGAACAGCCCCTCCGGGGCGCCGGTGCCGCGGTGGGTCACCGCGACGGAGTCGCCCTGCTCGGCGAAGGACCGGGCGATGGCCAGCCCGATGCCCCTGTTCCCGCCGGTCACCAGCACCGACCTGCCCACGTGCCCACTCCCCTGCGCCGACGGCTGTGTCGCCTGCTGAACCTATCCGGTGGGCTCCGCTCCCACCTGCGCACGTCCGGGACGGGCGCTGCCCCTAGCCTCGGACCCCGTGCGAGCCGTGCAGATCACCCGCTTCGGCGGCCCCGAGGTCCTCGACGTCGTCGACCTGCCCGACCCGGTCCCCGGCCCGGGCCAGGAACTGTTCGACGTCACCGCCGCGGGGGTCAACTACGCCGACACCCACCAGATCGAGGACAGCTACCTGGCCGCCCAGCAGCTGCCGCTGGTCCCCGGCGCGGAGTTCGTCGGGACGCCGGCCGGCGGCGGGCCGCGGGTGGTCGGGCTGCTCGACGGCGGCGGCTACGCGGAGAAGGTCGCCGCCTTCCCGCGGCTGACCTGGCCGGTGCCCGAGGGCGTGAGCGACGAGCAGGCGCTCGCCGTCGTCCTGCAGGGGTCGACCGCCTGGCACCTGCTGCGCACCAGCGCGCACCTGGCTCCCGGTGAGTCCGTCGTCGTCATCGCGGGCGCCGGCGGCGTGGGGTCGCTCGCCGTCCAACTGGCCCGCCGCTGGGGTGCCGGCCGGGTGATCGCCACCGCCTCCAGCCCGGAGAAGCGGGCGCTGGCCGAGGAGCTCGGTGCCGACGCGACCGTCGATCCCGCCCTCGCCGACGAGGACCCCCGCACCTTCACCGGGGCGCTGCGGGAGGCCAACGGCGGGCGCCCGGTCGACGTCGTCCTGGAGATGACCGGCGGGCACGTCTTCGACGGCTCGCTGTCGGCGCTGGCCCCCTTCGGCCGGCTGGTGGCCTACGGCATGGCGGCCCGCACGCCGCCGAAGCCGGTGCAGGCGCCGTCGCTCATGCAGAAGAGCCGGGCGGTGATCGGCTTCTGGCTGGCGCACTGCATGGCCCGGCCGCAGATGCTCGACGACGCGATGAACGAGCTCCTGCCGCTGGTGGCCGACGGCGCCCTGCGGCCGGTGGTGGGCGGGCGCTATCCGCTCACCGCCGTCCGCGAGGCGCACCAGGACCTGCTGGCCCGCCGCACCACCGGCAAGCTCGTCCTCGACCCCCACCGCTGACCGCGCTTCATCGCGATAGACCGCGCCGGGGTCTAGAGCAGGCGGTTGGTCCAGATGACGCTGAGCACGACGCCGAGCAGGGCCAGCAGCACCCCGCCGCGGACGAACCACGGGCTGATGTCCTGCGGCTCGGTGGTGTAGCCGATCTGGCTGCCCAGGTCGGCGTAGACCTGCTCGAGCTCCGCGGCGCTGGCCGCCTCGCTGTAGCTGCCGCCGGTCTCCTCGGCGATCCGCTCCAGGGTGGCCCGGTCCACCGGCACCGGCACGGTCTCCCCGTCGAGGTCGAGGGTGCCGTAGTCGGTGCCGAACGCGATCGTCGAGACGGGGACGCCGGCGGCCCTGGCGGCGTCGATCGCCTGGGTGTCGTCGCGGCCGACGGTGTTGTAGCCGTCCGAGAGCAGCACGATCCGGGCCGGCGGCAGGTCCTCGTCGGCGACGTCCAGGCTCGACTGGAAGTTCTCGATCGTGGTGAGCGAGGTGAACACCGCCTCGCCGATCGCCGTGGACTCGGCCAGGTCGAGGTTGTCGATGGCGCTGCGCACCTGGCCGCGGTCGGTGGTCGGGGTGACCAGCGTGGTCGCCGTCCCGGCGAAGGACACCAGCCCGAGGTTGATCCGGGCGGGCAGGACGTCGACGAACTGCTTGGCCGCGGTCTGCATCGCCTCGAACCGGTTGGGCGCGATGTCGGTGGCCTGCATCGACAGCGACACGTCCACCGCCATGACCACCGTGGCCCGCTCGCGGGGCACGCGGACCTCGGTGCTCGGGACGGCGAGGGAGACGATCAGCGCGGCCAGGGCGAGCACGACCAGCCCGAAGGACAGGTGGCGCCGCCAGCCGGGCCGCTTGGGCACCAGGGTCTCGAGCAGGGCGACGTTGGTGAAGCGGGCGGCGTAGGCCTTCCGGCGCAGCTGCAGCAGCACGTACAGCGCGACCAGCGCGACGACGGCGAGCAGACCCAGCAGCCAGATCGGAGCCTGGAAGGTCATCGGGAGGCTCCTCCGCTGCCGGCCCGCCGGCGCTCGGCGACGAAGCGGACGACGTCCATCAGCCAGTCCCGGTCGGTGCGCAGCTGCAGGTGCCCGGCCCCGGCCCGGCGCAGCGCGGCCGCGATCGCCTGCCGCTGGGCCGCCGCGCCCTCGGCGAAGCGGCGGCGGAACTCGGCGTCGCCGGTGGGCACCTCGAGGGTCCGGCCGCTCTCGGGGTCGACGACGGTGAGCAGCCCGACGTCGGGCAGCTCGAGCTCGCGCGGGTCGACGACCTCGATGGCCAGCAGCTCGTGCCGGCCCGAGAGCCCGCGCAGCGGCCGCTCCCAGTCGACGGGGCCCCGCGCATCGGAACCCAGGAAGTCCGAGACCACCACCACCAGGCCCCGGCGGCGGGGCGGTCGGCGCAGCATCTCGAGCGCGGCCGCGAGGTCCCCGCGCCGCCCGCCGGCCGCGCGCGGCGTGGCGACGACGGCGCGCAGCAGCCGGTCGGCGGCCAGCCGGCCGGCGGTGGCCGGGTAGCGGTCCACCCGCTCGCCGGTGGTGACGATCGCGCCGAGCCGATTGCCGCCGCGGACGGTCAGGTGGCTGACGGCGGCGAGGCCCGCGATCGCCAGGTCGCGCTTCTGGCAGGCGGCGGTGCCGAAGTCGAGGCTGGCGGAGAGGTCCACGACCGCCCAGGTCTCCAGCTCCCGGTCGGCGATCGTCTCGCGGACGTGCGGCACCTGGGTGCGCGCGGTCACCGGCCAGTCCATCCGGCGGACGTCGTCGCCGGGGTGGTAGGTGCGCGAATCGCCGGCCTCGGTGCCGGAGCCGGGCACCAGGCCGAGGTGGTCCCCCTGCAGCAGCCCGTCGAGCCGGCGGCGGACGGTGAGCTCCAGCCGCTGCAGCAGCACGTCGGCCGGGCCCTCGGCGAAGCGCGGAGGCGCTCCGTCGCCGGTCCCGGGGTCGATGCCGGAGCCCGGGGTGGGTGCGTGCTCGGCGGGCGCGGTGTCGGGCTGCCCGGCACGGGCCGCGCCGCGACGGAGGATCACGCCGACTGGGACCCGCGGGCGTAGCCGTTCCCGCCGGGCCCGTGCACACCCGGCTCCGGCGGGCCGGGGACCTGCGGACCGGACGCCGGTGCGGCGGTGCCGATCGGACCGGTCGCCTGGGACCCGGCGCCCTGCGCGCCCGGAGCCTGCGGACCATAGGCCTGCGCGCCGGGGGCCGGCCGGCCCGGTACCACGGGCGGGCTGAACTGGGGCGCCGGCGGGCCGTACTGCGGACCGGGCTGGGCCGCGCCGTACGGCGGCACGCTGGGCCCACCCGGGACGGAGGGCCCGAATCCGCCGGCCCGCTGCCGCGGCGTCACCTGGGGCAGGGGCACGGTCTGCAGGATCCGCTTGATCACGTGGTCGGCGGGCACGCCGTCGGCGAGCGCGTCGTAGGAGAGCACCAGCCGGTGACGCAGCACGTCGGCGGTGACGTCGAGGACGTCCTGCGGCAGGACGTAGTCGCGGCCGCGGACCAGCGCCAGCGCCCGGCCGGCCGCGATCAGGCCCAGCGAGGCGCGCGGGCTGGCGCCGTAGGAGACCCACGACGCGACGTCCTCCATGCCGTGCTCCCGCGGCGAGCGGGTGGCCACGACCAGCCGGACGACGTAGTCGACCAGCGCGTGGTGCACGAACACCTGCGAGGCGGTGCGCTGCATGCGGAGGAGGTCCTCGGGGCCGAGGACGGTCTCGGCGACCGGCGGGTTCGAGCCCATCCGGTAGATGATCTCCCGCTCCTCCTCGGGGCTCGGGTAGTCGACGAGCACCTTCATCAGGAAGCGGTCCCGCTGGGCCTCGGGCAGCGGGTAGACGCCCTCGGACTCGATCGGGTTCTGGGTGGCCAGCACGAGGAACGGGTCGGGCAGCGGGTGGGTCACCCCGCCGATCGAGACCTGCCGCTCGGCCATGACCTCCAGCAGCGCCGACTGCACCTTGGCCGGCGCGCGGTTGATCTCGTCGGTGAGGACGAAGTTGGCGAACACCGGGCCGAGCTCGGTGTCGAAAGTGTCCTGCCCGGCCTTGTAGATGCGGGTGCCGATGATGTCGGCCGGCACCAGGTCGGGGGTGAACTGCAGCCGGGTGAACGTGCCGCCGACGACGGTGGCCAGCGTCTCCACCGCGAGGGTCTTCGCCACGCCGGGGACACCCTCGAGGAGCACGTGCCCGCGGGCGAGCAGGGAGACGAGCATCCGCTCGACGAGCCGGTCCTGGCCGACGATCACCCGCTTGATCTCGAACAGCACCCGCTCCAGGCGCGCCGCGTCGACCGAGGGCGGGACCGGCTGACCGGACCCGGACGCCGACGATCCGGCCGGGGTGTCGAGGGGGGTGCTGGCGGCGCTGGTCACGAGGCTCCCTGGTGCTGCCGGTCCACGGCCTCCGGGAGGCCGGTGACGGGCGACGCGCCCGTCCCGAGCCAGTGTCCTACACGTTCCTGTGGGCAGGTCGGACGCGGCGTGCCCGGCGGCTGCCCTCAGGTGCAGTCGCCACGCCCGGGCGTTGACACCCCTGCCCGCGCGGCCCTGCGACTGCTAGCCTCGACACTGCGTCGGGCAGCTCCCCCCGTGGCTGCCCGACGCCCCATGTTTCCGGCCCCGTGCGCAGGCCACCGGCGAGATCGGTCAGCCGGTGGGCCGCACCGCGCCGAAGTAGTCGCTGCCGAACCACATCGACGACACCCGGACGACGTCACCGCTCTGCGGCGCCTGGATCACCTGGCCGTTCCCCAGGTAGAGCGCCACGTGGTAGATCGACGAGATCGACGGCCCGTTGGCCCAGAAGACCAGGTCCCCGGCGCGGAGGTCCGAGGCGGCGACCGTCGAGCCCTGGAAGCGGGAGTACTGCTCCCGGCTGGTGCCGCCGATGGCGATGCCGACCTGGGCGTAGGCGTACTCGGTGAGGCCCGAGCAGTCGAAGCCGTAGACCTCGGTGTCGGGGTCCAGGCCGTAGCCCGGCCCGTTCGTCCCGCCGCCGCCCCAGCTGTAGGGCATCCCCATCTGGGTGCGCGCCGCGGCGATCGCCCGCTCGACGACCGAGCCGGACGGCGCCCCCGCCGTCGTCGCGCCGCCACCGGCGGGTCGGCTCGCGGTGCCGCCGCCGGAGGAGGACCCGACGGTCGCGGCCGGTGCCGGCGGGCGCGCGGCGGCCGCAGCCTGGGCCGCGGCGGCCTGCGCGGCGGCCTGGGCCGCGGCCTGCGCGCCCTGGAGGCCGTAGAGGGTCTGCTGCGCGGCGGCCAGTTCGGCCTCCCACGCAGTCCGCTGCTGGGCCAGCGAGGCGGCCTGGCCGCGGGCGGAGATCTCCTGCTGCTGTGCGGCGGCCAGCGCGCCGGCCGCCTCGGTCTCCCGGGCGGTGGCCTCGCCGACCGCCTGCCGGGCGGCCGCATCGGCGGCGGCGGCCTGCTCCTCGAGCACGGTCAGCTCGGCGACGACGTCGACCCGGTGCGTGCCCGCAGCCTCCAGCAGCGCGACCCGTTCCAGGAGCTGGGCCGGGCCGTCGGCGCTCATCAGCGCGGCCGCGCCGGGCGAGGTGCTGCCCTGCATGTAGCTGTCGCGGGCGAACTCGACGACCTGCGCGCGCCCACGGGCCAGGTCCTGCGCCGCCTGCTCGGCCTCGGCGGCGGCCGCGTCGGCCGCCGCCTGCGCGGCCTGCTGGGCGGCCCGCCGCTCCTCGTACTCCTGCAGCGCGATCTGCGCGGACTGGTGCGCCGCAGCGGCCGCGGCCTCGGCCTGCGCCAGTTGCGCGCTGATGGCTCCGACCTGCGCGGCCGCCGCGTCCTGCGCGGCCTGCGCCTCGGCGATCTCGGCGTCGCCGGGCGCGGCCGCCGCGACCCCGGGCGCCAGCCCCAGGGCGACGAGGGCGGCGATTCCTGCCCCGGTCCCCCGCAGGGCCCACCGGCGAAGCGACCCTCTCCCGCCGTCCTGCCCGGACCTGAACGCACGCCTGCCCACGAACCCGACCTCTCCCGGTGCGCGACGGCGTCCCGGGGGACTCGTCACGCGTCTCGACACCGCTCATGGCGCCCCGGAGGGGCCCACGGTGCCGGGGATCGGCGCGGGTGGATCGGGAGTTGAGCGGCACCTCCCTCAGAAGAGGGAGGCCCGCTCCCCGATCAGGGTCAGTTCACCTGACGGCCGGTCGTCGACCAGAAGTCCTCGCGCAGCTTGAACTTCTGCACCTTGCCGGTGGCGGTGCGCGCCAGTTCGTCGCGGAAGATGACCTTCTTGGGCGTCTTGTAGCCGGCCAGGCGGGCCTTGCAGTGGGCGATGATCTCCTCCTCGGTGGCCTGCTGCCCCTCGGCGAGGACGACGACGGCGGTCACCAGCTCCCCCCACTTGTCGTCGGGGATGCCGATGACCGCGGCCTCGGCGACGGCCGGGTGGCTGAACACGACGTCCTCCACCTCGATGGAGGAGACGTTCTCGCCGCCGGTGATGATCACGTCCTTCTTCCGGTCGCTGATCGTGAGGTAGCCGGCCTCGTCGATCGTGCCGCCGTCACCGGTGTGGAACCACCCGCCGTCGAGGGCCTCGGCCGTCGCCTCGGGCTGCTCCCAGTACCCGGCCAGGATGTGGTTGCCGCGGGCGAGGACCTCGCCCTGGCCGTCGACCGCGACCTCGATGCCGACGGCGGGCACGCCCGCCCGGCTCAGCCGCTGGGCCCGCTCGGCGGGCGAGAGGCCGTCCCACTCCGCCCGCGTGCGGTTGATGGTGAGCAGCGGCGCCGTCTCGGTGAGCCCGTAGATCTGGATGAACTCCCAGCCCAGCTCCGTCTCGATCCGCTCGATCGTCCTCGACGGCGGCGGCGCGCCGGCCACGATGACGCGCACCCGGCCGCGGCCCGGCGTGGTGTGCCCGCGCTGGC
>DATAAV010000059.1:0-2109 GCA_036259935.1 Geodermatophilus sp.
CCCGGTCGGGCCGCGGCCCGGTGGGCAGCGGCAGCCGCAGTCCCTCGGGGAGCGCGCCGTGGCACCAGAGCGCGGCGTTCTCACGCACGAACCACCGCCGGGCGTGCGCGCGCACGACGTCCTCGGCCAGGTACTGGGGGCCGGGGCCGGAGTACCTCACCGAGGAGACGGTGCGGGCGCACGCCCGGCGCTGGTTCGTCCGCGGCAACGCCGCGCTGTGGTGCGCCGGACCGCTGCCGCCCGGGCTGCGGCTGCCGCTGCCGGCCGGTTCCCCGCCCGAGCGGCCCGTCCCGGCTCCCCGGCCGCAGCCGGGTCCGGTGTGGACCCAGGGACACGGCGCCGGCGTCGGCCTGCTGCTGTCCGCGGGCGGGGCGGGCGACCCCGCGCTGACCATCGGCATCGAGGTGCTCAAGGAGCGCCTGCGCGACACCGCCCGCCTCGCCCGCGGCCTGAGCTACTCCGTCGACTCGCTGGCCCTGGACGTCACCGTCGACCGGCGGGAGGTCGCCGTCGTCGTCGACGCGCGGGAGGGGCGGGAGGCGGACGTCGCGGGGCTGCTCTGGCAGACCTACACGGAGCTGTGCGACACCGGCCCGACCGCCGCCGAGCTCGCGCACGCCGTGGCCGGCTTCGAGGAGGAGCTGGACGCCGACGAGCGCGCCGTCGTCGAGTCCGAGCTCGCCGACGCCGCCTACTGCGCGGTGAGCGGGTTGCCGTTCCGGCCCGTGCAGGACGTGCTGGACGCCTGGCGGACGACGACGGCCGAGCGGGTGGCGGCGGCGCTGCGCGGCACGCGGCCGACGGCGATCCTGTACGTGCCCGAGGAGGTCGACTACGCGGGCCCCGGCGGGTCCGTCCAGCGCCGGTACGTCTGCAACCTGCAGGACCGGCTGCCGGTGGGGGAGACCTTCCGGCCCCCGGCGCTGGCCCGGCTGTTCTCCCGGCGGAGCCGGGTCGCCCTGGTCGTCGGCGAGCGCGAGCTGGCGCACCGGGACAGCGACGGCGACGTCCACAGCATCCCGTGGGAGCAGGTCGAGGCCGCGCTGCCCACCCAGGACGGCCGCGCGGTCTTCGTCGTGGGGCGCAACCTGTGCAGCGCCGTCGTGGACGAGGACCGGTTCGGACGCCGGGCGGTCGCGGCGGTGCAGGCGCGGGTGCCCGCCACCCGCTGGCTGCCGCGTCCGAGGGCCGCGGGAGACGACCTGGTCGGGGCGGCTTCTCCGGCGCCCGAGGCTGCGGCCCGCCTGTAGGGGCCCGCCGCGAGCTCGCGAGCGGTGGGGGGCAGGCGGGTCCTCCTAGACTCCCCAGCGTGCAGATCCCCTTCCGGTCCTCCGAGCGAGCCAGCCTCGGCGTCGAGTGGGAGCTGCAGCTCATCGACCTGCAGACCCGGCAGCTGACCGCGGGGGCGGTCGAGATCCTCGAGGAGCTCCGGCCCGAGGGCGCCCAGGAGCACCCCAAGGCCAAGCACGAGCTGCTGCAGTCGACGGTCGAGGTCATCACCGGCATCTGCACCACGGTCGCCGAGGCCAAGCGCGACCTCGCGGGCACCGTCGCCGAGGTCCGGGCGGCCGCCGAGCGCCGGGGCCTGGGCCTGATGTGCGCCGGCACCCACCCGATCACCGACTGGCAGACGCAGCAGATCTCGCCGAAGGAGCGCTATCTGCAGCTGGTCGAGAAGATGCAGTGGCTGGCCCGCCGGCTGCAGATCTTCGGAGTCCACGTGCACGTCGGCGTCCGGGCGCCGGAGAAGGCGATCCCGATCGTCAACGCGCTCACCCAGTACGTGCCGCACTTCCTGGCCCTGTCGGCGTCCTCCCCGTACTGGGTCGGCTGCGACACCGGGTTGGCCTCGGCCCGCTCTAAGGTCTTCGAGGGGATGCCGACCGCCGGGCTGCCCTACCAGCTGTCGGGCTGGGACCGCTTCGAGGAGTACATGGAGACGCTGATCTCCACGCACGCGATCGAGAGCGTCCGCGAGGTGTGGTGGGACATCCGCCCGCACCCGGACTTCGGCACCGTCGAGCTGCGCATCTGCGACGGGCTGCCGACCCTCGACGAGGTCGGCGCGGTCGCCGCGCTCTCCCAGTGCCTGGTCGAGCAGTTCGACAC
>DATAAV010000060.1:0-5939 GCA_036259935.1 Geodermatophilus sp.
GTTGGTGAAGTAGAAGGTCGGCGCCTCGTACCACTCCGGCACGACGCCGCCCCCGCCGGACACGCTCTGCACCACGCCCTCGACGTGCTACTCGAAGGCGACGAAGTCCCGCACCGTGGGCGCGGCCAGCGGCGGCAGCAGCCGCACGCTCTCGACCGGCACGGCCGGGCCGCGCAGCGCCTCCGCGCCCGCCTCCAGCGCGGCGGGCAGCCCCGCGCGGACGAGGTCGAGCACCGTCGTCCGCGCGGGGAACTCGTGCAGCCCGGCCGTGCCGTCGGGGCGGGTGCTGACGACGCCGGCGCGGACCCGACCGCCCGCCTCCCAGGTGGCGAACCGCATCAGACCGGCGGGGCCACGAACAGGCCCTTGTCCGGGTCGTTGAACGACCGCTTGGCGACGAACTCGTTCATCTGGTTGGCCGTGCCCCACTGGTCGGACACCTCGGGCTGGGTGAAGTCGTAGAGGTGCGGGTGCCAGGTGTCCTCGTCGATCTGCTCCAGCTCGGTCGTGTACTCGACGGTGTTGCCGTGCGGGTCGAGGAAGTAGCTGAAGGTGTTGTTGCCGGCCAGGTGCCGGCCCGGGCCCCAGATCTTCTCCACCCCGGCGCGCAGCAGCCTCCCGGTGCCGCGCATGTACTCGTCCAGACCGCGCAGCTCGAAGGAGGCGTGGTGCAGGGAGGGGTGCGGGCAGCGGGCGATCGCCATGCTGTGGTGCCAGCTGTTGACCCGCAGGAACCACATCATCTCGCCCATGTGCGGGTGCATCAGGGTGTCCGAGAGGGCGAAGGCGAGGTGCTTCTCGTAGAAGGCACGGGTGGCCTCGGGGTCGGCGGAGTTGATGACCACGTGCGAGAGGCGGACCGGGATGGACTCGCCCTCCTCGATCGCCCGGTGCCTGCGGACGGCGACGTCGGAGGAGATCTCGATGGTGCGGCCCTCGTTGTCGAAGAACCGGAAGCCGTAGCCGCCGCCGGGGGTCTGCAGCGCACCGGGCTCGGTGACCAGCCGGACGCCGTCGGCCGCCAGCTGCTGAGCCAGGGTGTCGACGTCGGCGGCATTGGCCGCGCCGAAGGAGATCAGGTCGATCCGCTTGTCGGCGGACTCCCGCAGCCGGACGACGTAGTGCTCGGGGCTGCCCTCGGCGGCGAGGAAGGTGATGCCGGTGTCGCCGTGCTCCTCCTTCAGGCCCCAGGTGTTCGTGTAGAACTCGCGCTGCTTGGCGAGGTCGGGCACGGCGAGGTCGACGTGCCGCAGGTGGGTGATCAGGCGCTGCTTCATCTCGGATCTCCGGGGTTCGGGTGAGGCTCAAGCGGGCTGGCTGACGATGCCGGCGATGCGCCGGAACAGGCCGGGGGCGTCACCCTGCTCGTGGGCGAGGAGCCACTCGGCGAGCTGGTTGGAGGCGTCCACGACGGCCTTCGCCCGGTCGTACCGCCGGGCGTGGAACGCGTCCCACAGGTCCTGGTCCACGGCGTTCCCGGTCAGCAGCAGGTCCGTGAGGACCGCGGCGTCCTCGAGCGCCATGGCCCCGCCCTGGGCGAGGGTCGGCGGGGACGAGTGGGCCGCGTCACCGATCAGGACGACCCGGCCACGGTTCCACGGCGCGGGTAGCACGTGGGTCTCGAACCACGTGTAGTTGACGCGGGACGGGTCGGTCAGCGTCTCGCGGATCTCGTCCCATGGGCCGTGGTAGGCGGTGGACAGCTCCTTCATGGTGGCCAGCTGTTGCTCGGGAGACAGGCCGAAGCGGTCCTGGGCGTCCTCGACGACGTAGGCGTAGAGCGAGTCCTCGGAGGTGGGGCAGTAGCCGGCGATGTAGGACGGCCCGCCGTAGTACAGGTCGGTGCGGGTGACGCCGGCCGGCCGGGGGCCGAACGCCCGCCAGATCCCCATCCCGAGGGGACGCGGCTCGATGTCGATGCCGAGCGCACGCCTGGTCGCCGAACGGAGGCCGTCGGCACCGACCACCAGGTCGTAGCGGCCGGTCGAGCCGTCGGTGACGGTGACGTCCACCCCGCCGGCGTCCTGCTCCAGTTCGGTGAACGTCGTGCCGAACCGCAGCTTGACGCCGACCTCGGCGGCCCGGTCGAGCAGGATGCGGGCCAGCTCCGGGCGGGGCATGCCCATGACCGCGGGCAGGTCGGGGCCGCCGGTCCTGGCGTCCGGGACCTCGAACAGCACGGTGCCCTCCGGGTCCGGGGCCCGGATCCCGGTGACGTCGAACGCGTAGCCCTTCTCCTGCACCCGCTCCCAGACGCCCAGGGTGCGCAGCTCGCGCAGGGCGTTGCCCTGCAGGGTGATCCCGGAGCCGATCGCGGCGACGTCCGGCTTGACCTCGACGAGGTCGACGGCGACGCCGGCCTCGGCGAGCCGGATCGCGGTGGCGGTCCCGGCCAGGCCGCTGCCGACGACCAGCACGTTGTTCACGGCGGGCATGTCAGGGCTCCTTCGTGCGCCGTCACTTGACGGCGATCGGGTTGACCGGGGCACCGACGGCGCCGGTCACGGGCAGGGGGGCGGCGGTGAGCCAGAAGTCGTAGACGCCGTCGGCCGCGGAGTCGGCGGCCAGCGCGTCGAGGTCCCACATCTCGCCGATGAACAGGCCGATGTGCGGGATGGCGACCTGGTGCAGCGGCTGGAAGGCGACGTCGAACTCGTTGGGCCGGACCTCGAAGCCCCAGGTGTCGGTGGCGATGCCGGCGATCTCGGTGCGGTGCAGCCAGTCGGCGGTGGTGAACGACAGCCCCGGCGCGGCGCCGCCGGCGTAGTCCCCCCAGCCCCGTCCGGCGGCGAGGTCGCGGCGGGCGCGGGCCAGCCGCCCGGTGCGCACCAGCACCAGGTCGCCGCGGCCGACCCGGGAGGACTCGCCCTGGGCGGCGATGGTCGCCTCCAGGTGCTCGGGGGTGATCGCGAAGCCGTCGGGCAGCTCGTCCTCGCTCCCGTAGGCGGTGCCGAGCAGCCGACCGACGTCGAGCAGCACCCCGCGCCCGGCGATGAGCGCGGCGGTGGTCTCGATGCCGGTGAGCCGGTCGCCCTCGCTGGTGACGACGTCGCCGGCGCGGCGGCCGTTGTACGCGGTGCCGTGGTCGAAGATGTGGCCCAGGCCGTCCCACTGGGTGGAGGCCTGCAGCGGCATGAAGATCACGTCGTCGGCGCCGCCGAGCCCGTGCGGGAAGCCCTGCCCGCGCTCGGCGTCCAGGCCGGTGTCGAGCATGGTGTGCACCGGGTTGGTCCGGCGCCGCCAGCCCTTCTGCGGGCCGTTCGCGTCGAAGGCCTGGGCGAGGGAGAAGCTCACCCCGCGCCGCACCAGCGCGGCTCCTTCGCGGCGCTTGGCGTCGTCGAGGAAGTTCAGCGTGCCGAGCACGTCCTCGGCGCCCCAGCGGCCCCAGTTGGAGCAGCGCTTGGCCGCGGTGGCGATGGCGCCTTCGGGATCGGTGCGGTCGAGCTCGTCCGGGCTCAGGTACGGGCGGGGGTTCGGCACGTCGGGTCCTCCTCGAAGCGACGCGCATCACGGTGCGTCAGGCATCACGGCCCCGGGAAGACGAGATGTCTGATGGGTTACATCAGCGCGGTCTATACCGTGGTGCCGTGAACCTCGCGAGCCTCGACCTGAACCTGCTGGTGTCGCTGGACGCGCTCCTGCAGGAGCGCAGCGTGACCCGGGCGGCGGCCCGGATGGGGCTCTCCCAGCCGGCGCTGTCGGCCTCGCTGGCCCGGCTGCGGCGGCACTTCGACGACGAGCTGCTCACCCGGGTCGGCAACGAGTACCGGCTGACCCCGCTGGCGGTCCAGCTCAAGGACCTGGCGCGGCTGGCCCTGAGCTCGGTCGAGCGGGTGTTCACCGCCCAGCCCGAGTTCGACCCGGCGTCCTCCACCCGGGAGTTCTCGCTGCTGGTCAGCGACTACGTGGTGGCGGTGTTGGGCGACACCATCGCGGCACTGCTCGCGGAGGAGGCGCCGCACAGCCGGCTGCGGCTGGCGGTCAACACGCCGGACATGGTGGACCGGGCCCAGCAGGTGCTGCTCAGCACCGACCTGCTGGTGCTGCCGCACGGCTTCGTCACCGACCTGTCGCACCGGGACCTGTACCGCGACGAGTGGGTCTGCGTGGTCTCCGTCGACAACGCCGCGGTCGAGGACGAGCTCACCGTCGAGCACCTGGAGTCCCTGCCGTGGGTCGCCTCCTTCCACGGACCGACGGCATCGACGCCGGCCGCGCGGCAGATGCGGATGCGCGGGATCGAGCCACGGGTGCAGGTCGTCACGGAAGGCTTCCTCGCCGTGCCCGGACTGGTGGCCGGCAGCGAGCGGATCGCCCTGCTGCAGCGGCGGCTGGTCGATCTGCTCCCGCTCAACAGCGGCATCCGGGCCCTCCCGGTGCCCTTCGAGGCCGGGCCGCTGGTGGAGGCGATGTGGTGGCACCCGGTCTACGACGACGACCCCGAACACTGCTACCTGCGCGACGTCGTTCTCCGGGCCACCGAGCAGGCCCTGACCGGACCGGCCGGCACCAACGGTATAGACCTGGCTGATGCGCCGCCTCAGAAGAAGTGATTTCCGCTCCGATCCCCGTCTCCTGACACTTCTCCGCCAGTGAGGCCGGTCACCGAGGCCGGCACGCCGTCACCCGGAGAACCTGCATGCTCGAGAACGTCCAGAGCCCTGACCGGCTCACCGAGGAACCACTCGCCGGCGAGGTCGCCGTCGACCCTGCCACGGGACGGCCGGCCGGTCGGATCCAGGCGTTCGTCCTGCTCCTGTCCAGCTGCCTGTCGGTGCTGGGCGCCGTCCTCCTCGCCCCGGTGCTCCCGCGGATCCAGGACGCCTTCGCAGGCACTCCCGGGGTCGAGGCCCTCACCCCGGTCGTGCTCACAGCACCCGCTCTCGTCATCGGCCTGACCGCGATGGTCGCCGGCCGGATCGTCGACAAGGTCGGCCGCAAGCGGCTGCTGGTCGCTGCCCTGGTCGTCTACGCCTTCGTCGGCACCGCCCCGCTGTGGTTGCCGTCCCTGCAGCTCGTCGTGGCCAGCCGCGTGCTCCTCGGCCTCACCGAGGCAGCGATCATGACCTGCTGCACCACCCTGCTCGCCGACTATTTCCACGGCTCCCGGCGGGAGCGCTACTTCGGCCTCCAGGTCGTCTACACCACCATCTCGGCGACCGTCTTCTTCGCCGTCGGTGGTGCGCTTGGCGCGGCCGACTGGCGGACGCCGTTCTGGCTCTACGCCGTCAGCCTGCCGCTGGCCGCCCTCGCCGCGAAGTTCATCTGGCAGCCGGCCCCTCGGGCCCAATCGCACGCGCACGCCACCAAGCTGCCCCCGCTCCCGTGGCGGCAGCTGGCCGCGCCGGTCGGCGTGACCCTGCTGGGCGGGCTGATCTTCTACGTGCTCATCGTCGAGCTGTCCTTCAAGCTCGACAGCATCGGCGTGGAGTCCACCGGGACCATCGGCGCGGTCAGCGCCATCAGCTCCCTCGGCACGGCGACCGGCGCTTTCGTGTTCGGCCGGTTGGCCAAGCTGGGCCCCGCGGTCACCGTGCCGCTGGCCTTCGGTCTGTCCGGGATCGGCCTGCTCGGCCTGGCGCTCGCCCCGGCCGTGCCGCTGGTCATCGGCTTCGCCGTCGTCACCGGCTTCGGCAACGGCCTGCTGCTGCCCTCGCTGCTGACCTGGGCGCTGGGCTCGCTGAGCTTCGAGCAGCGCGGCCGAGGCACCGGCGTCTGGACCTCGGCGCTGTTCATCGGCCAGTTCGTCTGCCCGCTGGTCGTGCTCGCGATCAGCGGCGCGATCAGCGGCCTCACCTCTGCGCTGCTCCTGCTGGGCGCGGTGAGCGTTGCCGCCGCGGTGGCGGTGCGGTTCCTGCGCCCGGCTCGGGCCGCCGACCCCGCCCTCGCCGCGCACTGATCACCGGAGGCGGGTGTCCTGCGCTCTCCGACCGGGAGGG
>DATAAV010000061.1:0-11976 GCA_036259935.1 Geodermatophilus sp.
GGTTCGTCGGCTACTCGGTGTCCAAGGGCGGCATGCAGAACCTCACCCGCACCCTGGCGCTGGAGTACGCGAGCCGCGGGATCCGCGTCAACGGCATCGGCCCGGGAGCCACGGTCACCCCGATCAACCGGTCCTGGATCGACGACCCGGTCAAGCGGCGGATGGTGGAGAGCCACATCCCGATGCGCCGGGCCGGGGGCTCGGAGGAGATGGCGGCGGCCACCGCGTTCCTCTGCTCCGACGAGGCGGCCTACATCACCGGCCAGACCCTGTTCGTCGACGGCGGGCTGACCCTCTACCCGTCGTTCGAGACCACCTGGTCGTCGGAATGACCGACCTGCGCCCGGCGCCCACAGTCGAGGAGCGCACCGCCGGCTGGTTCCCGTCCCGCTGGGGTCCGGACGACGAGGCCGGGGCGCTCAACGAGATCACGCCGGCCGGTGTGCTGGCGGCCGTGGGCCTGGTGAGCAGCGGCACCGTGTTCGACCTGGCGCACGTGCTGCACGCCGCCGTCCCGGCCTTCCCGGGGCGGACCTTCCGGCAGTACCTGACGACGAACTACCACCACATCAACCGACGGCGCCCCGGCGGCGGGCCCGAGGGCTGGGGCCGCAACGCGGTCAACTGGGTCGTCGAGCAGATCACCGCCACCCAGCAGATGGGCACCCATCTCGACGCCCTCAACCACCTGCAGGTCGGCGACCGCACCTACAACGGGCACCGGCTGGCCGACATCGCGGAGGACTCCGGCACCAACCGACTCGGCGTCGACACGCTGCCCCAGGTCGTCACCCGCGGACTGCTGCTCGACGTGGCCGCCGTCCGCGGGGTCGAGTCCCTCGGTGCGGGAGACGTGATCACCGTCGCCGACGCCGAGGCCGCGCTGGACGGCCGGCGGCTGCGGCCCGGGGACGGCGTGCTGTTTCACACCGGCTGGGGCCGGTGGTGGGGTGTGGACGACGAGCGCTACGCCGCCGCCGAGCCGGGCCCGGGGACGGCGCTGGCGGAGTGGCTGGCCGAGCACCGGGTCGCGCTCACCGGCTGCGACACCTGGAGCTACGGGCCGGTTCCCGCCGAGGACCCCGACGAGCCGTTCGTCGTCCCCCAGACCCTCAACGTCCGGCACGGCGTCGTCGTGCTGGAGAACCTGCGGCTGGCCGAGGCCGCCGCCGCCGGACTGCGGGAGTTCCTGCTGGTGGTGAGCCACGCCAAGCTGCGCGGCGCCACCGGCGCCTGGGTCACCCCGCTCGCCATCACCTGACTACAGGAGGCACCTCATGACCGAGCACGCCGACGTCATCGTCATCGGATCCGGGGCCGGCGGCGGCGCCGTCACCTGGGCGCTGGCCCCGACCGGCAGGAAGATCCTGCTGCTGGAGCGCGGCGACTACCTGCCGCGGGAGGTCGACAACTGGAACTCGTACGCGGTCTGGGCGCAGGGCCGGTACCGCAACAGCGGGAAGTGGACGAACGGCAGCGACGGCTCGCTGTTCTCGCCCAAGCAGCACTACTACGTCGGGGGGAACACCAAGTTCTACGGCGCGGTGCTCTTCCGGTTCCGGGAGCGGGACTTCGGCGCCGTGCAGCACGTGGACGGTGTCTCCCCCGCCTGGCCGATCGGCTACGGGGACCTGGCCCCCTACTACGAGCGGGCCGAGCAGCTGTACCAGGTGCACGGGACGCGGGGCGAGGACCCCGACGACCCGCCGGCGTCCGGGCCGTACCCGTGGCCGGCGATCAGCGACGAGCCGCGGATCGCCATGCTGCGGGAGGACCTGACCGCGGCCGGGCTGCACCCGTTCTCCCTGCCCAACGGGATCCTGCTAGACGAGGCCCGCCCGCAGCTGTCCGCGTGCGTGCGGTGCGCCACCTGCGACGGCTTCCCGTGCCTGGTCAACGGCAAGGCCGACGCCCAGGTGGTCTGCGTGGAGCCGGCGCTGCGGTTCCCGAACGTCACGCTCCGCACCCGGGCCCGGGTCACCCGGCTGGAGACCGACGCGAGCGGACGCAGCGTCTCGCGCGTCGTCGTCGACCGGGACGGCGAGCGGGAGGAGTACACCGCCGACGTCGTCGTGCTGGCCGCCGGCGCGATCAACTCCGCCGCGCTGCTGCTGGCCTCGGGGAGCGACCGGCACCCGGCCGGGCTGGGCAACGGCTCGGGCCACGTCGGCCGGCACCTGATGATGCACAACAACTCGTCGCTCATCGCGTTCTCGAAGATCGAGAACCCGACGAAGTTCCAGAAGACGCTGGGGGTCAACGACTTCTACTGGTCCGACCCGGCCGACCCCGACTGGCCCTATCCGCTCGGGGCGATGCAGATGCTCGGCAAGAGCGACGCGGTGCTCACCGGCTTCGACGTCCCGGACGCCGAGGACCCGGTCGAGCTGGCCCGGCACTCCATCGACTTCTGGCTGACCACCGAGGATCTGCCGCTGGACTCCAACCGGGTGACGGTGGACCGGAACGGCGCGATCACGCTGCACTACACGCGCACCAACACCGCCGCGCACGCGCGGCTGCGGGCCCGGTTCATGAGCCTGCTCGACGCGATGCGCTGCGAGCAGGAGGTCTACGAGAACCGGCACTACGCCGGCGGGCAGCTCGGCATCGGCGGGGTGGCGCACCAGAACGGGACCATCCGGTTCGGCCCGGACCCGGCGACGGCGCCGCTGGACCTGGACTGCCGGCTGCACGAGGTCGACAACCTCTACGTGGCCGACTCGAGCTTCTTCGTCTCGAGCACCGCGGTGAACCCGACGCTGACCATCGTCGCCAACGCGCTGCGGGTGGCCGACCGGATCGCCGAACGGCTCGGCGTGCGCGCCGCGGTGCCGGTCCCCCGCCCTACCCCCCTGCCGGCAACCCACTTGATGGCCGGCTCGGTCACCGCGAGCTGAGCGGCCCTGCACCCAACCCGCCCCGACGGGGCCCAGCTGGGCCGCAGGCTGGTGGTCGGCCCCTCCATGGCCGGGTGCTCCGGCACGGACGAACCTTCGCTCACCTCCGCGCTGCCCAGCGGTCCGTCGGCAGGCGGGCGGTTCGTGATCCGGGTGCCGGTGGTCCCGGTCGACGAGGGGCCGCCCTCGGCGGTGGAGCCGGCCGATCCCGAGTACGGGCGCGGGCCGGTGCGGCTGGAGGAGATGTCGCCGCCGCGGCGCAGCGCGGCCGATTACGCGCTGCTGCTGAGGCGGCTGACCGCGGCGGAGGCGACGCCGCCCGCGGCCGGGACGGTGGTGGGTCGCCGACATGGGCAGGCGGCGCGGCCGCCGACGATCCCGAGCCCGGCCGGCCCGGCGCTCTGAGATCACATGGTCTCTAGTCGGGACCGCCTCAAGGGCTCAGCATCCTGCTGGGCTCGGCTGAGCTCGCTCCCGTTCGGTGCGCCTGAGCCCGTCTCTGAGACTGATGCCAGGGGCCTTCCCGGCACCTCGACCTGTTGTCCTCGTGCGCTCTTTCTATCCTCGCTGATCGGTTGGCCCCGCCGACCCCGTAGCGCCGGACCGAGGACGAGGAGGCCGCCGTGGACGTGCTCATCGAACGCTGGCCGGGATCGACATCGGCGAGCAGGAGGTGGTGGCCTGCGTGTGCACTCCCCCGCCCGGTGGGCGGAGGCGGCGCAAGCGGACCCGCACCTTCAGCACGTTCACCTGCGCGCCGGAGGAGACGGCCGACTGGTTCGCCGCCGAAGACGTCACCGAGATCGCGATGGAGGCCACCGGCCCGTACTGGAAACCGGTCTGGTGCGTCCTGGAGGACCGCGCGTTCGGGTTGACGCTGGGCGACGTCCAGCACGTGAAGATGCTGCCCGGACACAGGAGCGACGTGCTCGATGCCGAGTGGCTGACCGAGCTGATCGAGCACGGCCTGCTGCGGGCCGGCTTCGTGCCCCCGCCGGTGATCCGCAGCTGCGCGACCTGACCCGCCACCGCAAGCGGCTCATCCAGGCCCACACCGCCGAAGGCCAGCGGATCGCCACGACCCGGTGGACGCCGGGATCACGCTGGACTCGGTCGCCGCCGACGTGCTCCGTGTCTCCGGGCACGCCATGCTCAGCGCACTGGTCGTCGGCGAACGCGATCCCGCGGTGCTGGCCGAGCTGGCCCGCGGCATGTTGCGCAGGAAGATCCCGGCACTGCGTCAGGCGTTGCGCGGCCGCTTCCGCGACGACCACGCCCTGCTGCTCGGGCTCTGCCTGGAGCACATCGCCTACCTGGCGGGCGCGATCGCCCAGCTGGGTGAGAGCATCGACACGCTGTTCGCCACGCAGGTCAGCGAGGCCGGCGTCCCTTTCGCCGGGGCCCGTGACCATCTGACCACCATCACCGGGGTCGGCCAGCGGGCCGCCGAGTGCATCCTCGCCGAGATCGGCACCGACATGACCCGCTTTCGCACCGCCGCCCATCGAGCTGCGTGGATTCTCTTCACAGCCGTTCCGGCGCCCGTGCTCAGTTCCGTCCGGCGGGCGCAGCACGGGGCGCGGGCACATCGTCGTCCGTTGCGGCGTCGTGCACGAGCCGTGCGTGAGGACTGTCCACGAACCTGCCAAGAGCATCAGAGAGCAGATGCAACCGCC
Source organism: Geodermatophilus sp. (assembly GCA_036259935.1). GTDB lineage: Bacteria > Actinomycetota > Actinomycetes > Mycobacteriales > Geodermatophilaceae > Geodermatophilus. The sequence goes on from DATAAV010000061.1 coordinate 4,577, forward strand.
TTGCGCGGGCCGCCGGCGGTGCGACAGTGCCGGTGGGACGAGCAGACCGAGCCTGCGCCGGAGGCGGTGGAGATGCGGGAGTCACCGGAGCTACGGGCGATGATGGAGAACCTGTACGCCGCCATGGCCAGTGGCGAGGTGGCCTGGCTGTCGGAGGCGGTGTCGGCGGACGAGGCCACCCTGGCGATCGGCACGGACCCCGCGGAGTGGTGGGAGGGCGGCCGCCGCGTGCGGGAGATGTGGGCCGCCCAGCTCGCGGCCGGGCTCGGCGGCGCCGTGTTCGAACCTACGCGGCTGCGTGCCTACGAGGAGGGGGACGTCGGCTGGGCCGCGGACGAGCCCAGGATGCTGCTGCCCGGCTCCACCCCGGCGACCGTGCGTCTCACCGCGGTGTTCCGCCGGGAAGAAGGGACGTGGCGGATCGTGCAGAGCCACGCCTCTATCGGCGTGCCGAACCCGGAGTCCATAGGGCTGGACCTCCCGACCTGACGGTGCCGGACGGCGACGTCGACACCTGCGTCGGAGCGGGCTCCGGCTCCTCCGATCGGCCCAGCACCGCGAGCGCCAGCGCCGGGAAGACCAGCACCGACAGGAGCCCGGCGCACACCAGGGCGGCCGCGGTCGTGCCGGACAGCCGTCCGGTCCCGGTCCCGATCTGGGCCGCCGTGACCAGGAACGGCAGCGAGGTGGCCTGCAGCAGGCCGACCGCGGTGCTGCCGCGCCGGCCGAGCGTGCGGGCGTACAGCACCGCCGGAACGCCGCGGACCACGAGCAGCGCGACCAGGAACGCCGGCACGAGGAGCAGCGCCGCCGGGTCGTCGAGCAGCCCGCGCAGGTCCAGCCGCACGCCGCTGCTGACGAAGAACACCGGGACGAGGAAGCCGTAGCCGATCGCGTCGAGCTTGGCGCGGAAGTGCGGGTGGCCGGCGGAGTCCCGGTCGAGCAGGCCGACGACGGCGCCGGCGAGAAAGGCCCCGAGGATCGTCTCCAGGCCGAACCGTTCCGCGAGCGTCACGAAGGCCACCAGCAGCAGCACGACCAGCCGCACGCGGATCTCCGCGGTGGTGTCCTGCAGCCGCACCAGCACGTCCCCGAGCCGCATCGACCGGCCCACCCGGCCCAGCCCGACCGCCAGGACGGCGACCAGCACGCCGAACACCGCGAGGAACGCCGCCGTCGTCCCCGCTCCGCCGCCCGAGGTGGAGAACAGCACGGTCAGCAGCACGATGGCGGCGAAGTCGGCCACCGAGGCGGCCGCGACGGTCGTCTGACCGACCGGTCCGCTCACCCGGCCGGCGTCCTTGAGCACGGGCACGACCAGCCCCAGCGAGGTGGCGGTCAGGGCGACGGCGAGGAACAGCGGCGCCGACGTCCAGCCCAGCGACTCGGCACCCGCTCCGACGACCACCGCAAGACCCAGGCTGATCACGTATCCACCGGCGGCGGCGCCGAGCAGCCGGCCGCGCAGGCCGCGCACGTCGATCTCCATGCCGGCCAGCAGGAGGAGGAAGGCCAGCCCGGTCAGTGCGAGGACCTGCACGGGCAGGTCGACCTCCACCCAGCCGAGCACCGAGGGCCCGAGCACGACCCCCGCGACGATCTCCAGCACGACCGCCGGCACCCGCAGCCGGGGCGCCCACCCGAGGGCGAGCGGCACGGCGGCGGCCACGGCGGCGATGACGAGCAGGTTCGTGAACGACACGTCGGGCACGACGACCTCCAGGAGGACGGGGCGTGCTCAGAAGCCGGCCGCCTCGAGGGCGTGCAGCCACACCTCGGCGACCGTGGGGAAGGCGGGGACGGCGTGCTGCAGCTCGGCCAGCGGCACCTGTGCGGCGACCGCGACGGTGGCGGAGTGCAGCAGCTCCTGGACGCCGCTGCCGGTGACGGTGACGCCCACGAGGACGCCGCGGTCGGTGTCGACGACCAGGCGGGTGGTGCCGGTGCCGTCCTCGCCCTGCACGTACGACCCCGGCACGTCGGCCGTGCTCACGTCCACCACGCGCACGGAGAGGCCCCGCTCCGACGCCTGCGCGGCGGTCAGTCCCACGGCGCACACCTGCGGATCGGTGAACGTGACGCGTGGGACCACGTCGCGGCTCGCCCGGTCCCGGGCGTCGCGGCCGGTGAGCACGTCGGCGGCGATCCGCGCCTGGTACTTGCCCATGTGGGTGAGCGGCGCCAGGCCGGTGCAGTCGCCGACGGCGAACAACCACCCGCCGGGCACCCCCACGGCACGCATCCGGTCGTCGACCTCCACCGGCCGACCCGGCGTCAGACCGACGACCTCGAGACCGAGGTCCTCGGTACGGGGCCGGCGGCCCACCGCCACGAGGATCTCGTCGGCGCTCAGCGTCTCGCCGGTGCTCGTCGTCGCCCGCACCGGCCCGTCGGTGCCTTCCCGGCGGACGGCGGTGACCAGCGTGCCGACCCGGACGGCGATGCCCTCCCGTTCGAAGGCCTCGCGCACCTGGTCGCCGGCGAACGGCTCCTCGCGCGACAGCAGCCGCGGTGCACCCTCGACCACGGTGACCTCGGCGGACCCGAGCCGGCGGAAGGCCTGTGCCAGCTCCAGGCCGACCGCTCCCCCACCGAGGACCAGCAACCGCTCCGGCACCTCCTTCGCCGCGGTGGCCGACCGGTTGTCCCACGGGCGGACCTCGGCCAGCCCGGGGACCGGAGGCAGCACCGAACTGCTCCCGGTGGCCAGGACGACGCCGCGCCGGGCGGTCAGCGACGGGCCGCCGTCCACCTCGACCCGGCGCGGACCGGCCAGCCGGGCGGTGCCCCGGACCAGGCGGATGCCACGGTCGGCGAGCCAGCGCTGCTGGCCGTCGTCGGTCCAGTGGGCCGTCATGTAGTCCCGTCGGGCCAGGGCGGCCGCGACGTCGACCGGCCCGCGGACCGCGGTGGCCGCCCCGGGCACCCGCCGCGCGGCCGCGAGGACGTCCCCCGGGCGCAGCAGCGTCTTGCTCGGGATGCACCCCCAGTACGAGCACTCACCGCCGACGAGTTCCCGCTCGACGAGCACGGTGGACAGCCCTCGGTCGGCACAGCGGCCCGCGAGGACCTCGCCCGCGGGCCCGCCGCCGATCACGACGACGTCGACCTCCAGGGAGCCGGCTGGGGCGGGCGGGAACACGGACATGGAGCGCCTCCTCGTGTGGTGCTCCGGAGTCGTCCTGCTCCGCCGCGACGTTACGCGTAACGGCGGGCCTCCCCGGAGGACTACGGGGCACGACCGCCGTCCCCCGGGAGACCGACCATGAGCTCGACCCCCATCGCCGACCACGCCTTCCTCTCCGACCGGCACTCCAGCGCCCTGGTCGACCGCGCCGGATCGGTGGAGTGGCTGTGCTTCCCCCGCTTCGACAGCCCCTCGGTGTTCGGCCGGCTGCTCGACGACGAGGCGGGCCACTGGCAGGTGCGGCCGGAGGGCGAGGCGCGCTCGACCCGCCGGTACGTCGGCCGGTCCCTGGTCCTGGAGACGACCTTCGCCGCCGAGCGCGGGGAACTGGTCCTGACCGACGCGCTGGGCCTGGGCCCCGGCAACGGCGGGCACCGCCTCGGCCGCGACGTGCCGCACGTGCTGGTGCGCCGGCTGGCCTGCACCTCCGGGGAGGTCGACGTGCTGGTCGACTACCGGCCCCGCCCGGAGTACGGCCTGATCGTGCCGCTGCTGTCCCGTGTCGACGGCGGCGTGACCGCGCGCGGCGGCGCGGAGTGGCTGGTGCTGACCCTGCCGGGCGAGGTCGAGCTCGCCGACGGGGCGGCACGGGCGCGGCTGCACCTCACCGAGGGGGACGTCGTCCTCCTGGCCCTGCAGCGCAGCACCCTCGGCGACGCCGTCCCGGCGCACGTGTGGACCCAGGCCGAACTGGCCCAGCTGGTGGACGGCACGCTGGCCGCCTGGGAGTCGTGGAGCGACCTTCACCAGGCCTACGAGGGCCCCTGGCGGGACCTGGTCCACCACAGCGGCCGCGTGCTCCAGGGCCTCTCCTACCAGCCGAGCGGGGCCGTCGTCGCCGCCGCGACCACCTCCCTGCCCGAGGGCGTCGGCGGCGAGCGGAACTGGGACTACCGGTACGCCTGGGTGCGCGACGCCAGCTTCACGATGGAGGCGCTGTGGGTCGCCGCCTGCCCGGACGAGGCCGAGGACTTCTTCGCCTTCATGACCACCGCCGGCGCGGGTGGGATCGGCCCGGAGCGGTCGCTGCAGATCATGTTCGGCGTCGCCGGTGAGCACGACCTCAGCGAGCGCACGATGCACCACCTGCGCGGCTGGCGGGACAGCCGGCCGGTGCGGGTCGGCAACGGCGCGTGGGACCAGCGGCAGGTCGACGTCTACGGGGAGCTCCTGGGCGCCGCCGCGCGGCTGGCCGACCAGCTCCCGGCGATCGACGACGACACCCGCTGGTTCCTCGCCTCCTGCGCCGACACGGCCGCCGTCCGCTGGCGGGACCGGGACCAGGGCATCTGGGAGGTGCGCGGCGAACCGCGGCACTTCCTGTACTCCAAGGTCATGTGCTGGGTCGCCCTCGACCGGGCCGTCGCGCTGGCCCCGCACCTGCACGCGGAGGACCGGGTCGACGACTGGAAGCGCGCCCGCGACGAGATCGCCGCGGCGGTGCTGGAGCACGGCTGGAGCGAGGAGGCCGGCGCCTTCACCCAGTACTTCGGCTCGACCGCGCTCGACGCCTCGAACCTGATGCTGCCGATCGTCGGCTTCCTGCCGGCCGACGACCCCCGGATGCTCGCCACGATCGACGCGATCGCCGAGCGCCTGACCGACGAGCGCGGGCTTGTCTACCGCTACCGCACCGAGGAAGGCGTCGACGGCCTCGCCGGCGAGGAGGGCACCTTCCTGCTCTGCACCTTCTGGCTGGCGCAGGCCCTGGCGCTCGCGGGGCAGCCGGATCGGGCCCGCGAGGTGTTCGAGCGGGCCGCCGCCTACGTCACCGACCTCGGGCTGCTGGCGGAGGAGGTCGACCCCGGCACCGGGGAGCTGCTCGGCAACTTCCCGCAGGCGTTCAGCCACATCGGGCTGGTCAACGCGGCGTGGGCGATCGATCAGGCCGAGCGGGCCGCGAGGTGACCGGTCCCGGCCCGGCCACGCAGCGTGGCGACCGCCCCGGGGTCGGCGCGACGGGCGATGACAACTCCGGGGCCCGTCCCCACAATGGCCCGGTCCGTTCCGCCGTCCCCGGTCCGCGCCGTCCGGCAGCGCACCACCCGGCGGGGCGACCGGCCACGGGGACCGGCACGTCCCTCCTCCCCCGCCCGGCGCGGCACGGGCCGCCGCACCCGAGGAGCTGGGGCATGGACCCGCAGCACCACCCGCCGGCCGGCGCCGGCTGGTCGCCGGTGGCCGCGGCCACCCGGCCGGGGGGAAGCAGCCCGCAGCAGGAGGTGCTCGCCCGGCTCCGCGCCGGCGACCGGACCGCCTTCGCCGAGCTCGTGGAGACCTGGTCGCCGGTCATGCTCCGGGTGGCCCGGCTGTACGTCGCGACCCATGCCTCCGCGGAAGAGGTGGTGCAGGACACCTGGCTGGCCGTCGTCACCGAGCTCGACCGGTTCGAGGGCCGCTCGTCGCTGAAGACCTGGGTCTTCCGGATCCTCGAGAACCTGGCGCGCACCCGGGGCGGGCGGGACGCGCGGTCCCTGCCGTGGTCCTCGGCGTTCCCCGACAGCACCGACGAGCGGGAGACGGGGCCCACCGTGGACCCGAGCCGGTTCCGCGGCCGGGACGACCCCTGGGCCCGGCACTGGACCGACGCCGGGGCGCCGGTCCCCTGGGAACCGCCACCGGAGGACGCCGTCATGGCCGCCGAGGTGCGCCGCGAGCTGCGGGCGGCCCTCGACGAACTGCCCGCCCGGCAGCGGACCGTGGTCGAGCTCCGCGACGTCCACGGGCTCACCTCGGAGGAGGTCTGCGAGCGGCTCGGCCTCACGCCGGCCAACCAGCGGATCCTCCTCCACCGCGGCAGGGCCCGGCTCCGGGCAAGACTGGAGGACCTCTACCGCGGGTCGCGCAGGGACGGACATCGCGATGACTGATTCCCCCGACCCCGTCCCGGCGTCGGCCGCCGGTGCCGACGAGCTGCTGGAGATCGCCTGCCAGGAGTTCGTCGAGCTGGTCACCGAACACCTCGAAGGCACCCTGCCCGAGGACCTCGCACGGGCGGTGCGCGCCCACCTCGCGCTGTGCGACCACTGCACGGAGTACCTCGACCAGATGCGCCGGACGACGGCGGCGCTGCGCACGCTGCCGAGCCCCACCCTGCCGCCCGCCGTCCGGGATGAGCTGCTGGAGGTCTTCACACGGCTGCACCCCGACGCCGACGATCGACCGCGTCCGTGACCTCGAGGACCCGGCGAGGGCCGCGACCCGGGAGGAGGTCGGGCATGAACGCAGCCGAGGTCGTCGCCGAGGCCCGCCGGCGCGGCGTCACGCTGGTCCGGTTCGAGTACTGCGACGTCAGCGGGGTCGCCCGCTGCAAGGCCGTGCACGTGACCCGGCTGGAGCACAAGCTCGTGGAGGGCGTGAACCTCACCCGCGCGCAGATGGCGATCAACCTGCTCGAGCAGGTGGTGCCCGTCGAGGGCATGGAGCCGGTCGGCGAGATCCGCCTGGTGCCCGACCCCACGACGTTCTCCGTGCTCCCGTGGGTGCCCGCGACCGCGAGCGTCCTGTGCGACCAGCTCGACCACGACCGGCGGGACTGGGGAGCCTGCCCCCGCACCTACCTCAAGGACGTCCTCGCCCACGCGGCCGAGGAGGGCGTGAGCATCCGGGCGGCCTTCGAGAACGAGTTCTACCTCGCCCGCGAGCAGGACGGCCGCTACGTCCCCTTCGACGCTCCCGGCCACGCGCCGGTGTACAGCCCGATCGGCCACGACGTCAGCGCCGAGGTCGTGCTGGAGATGGTCGACGCCCTGGAGGCCCAGGGCATGCCGGTCGAGCACGCGATCAACGAGTACGGCCCCGGCCAGCAGGAGATCGCGATCCGGCACGCCGACGGGCTGCGCGCCGCGGACTCCCAGATGAAGTTCCGCGACACCGTCCGCGGGGTGGCTTGGCGGCACGGGCTGCTCGCGTCCTTCGCGGCCAAGCCCTTCCCCGAGCAGATCGGCAGCGGCGCCCACGTGCATCTCTCGCTGTGGGATGCTGAGAGCGGCCGGAATCTGCTCTACGACCCCGCCGCCGACGGTGGGCTGTCCGTTCTGGGCCGGCGATTCATCGCCGGGCTGACCGAGCACCTGCCGGCGCTCACCGCCTTGACCACCCCCAGCTTCAACTCCTTCCGACGACTGCGTCCGAGTACCTGGGCCGCCGCCACGACGGCTTGGGGCTTCGACAACAGGGAGGCAGCGGTGCGGGTCTGTTCGCCCTTCTACTC
>DATAAV010000062.1:0-9876 GCA_036259935.1 Geodermatophilus sp.
CTGGGTGGCCGGCACCGTCGGCGGCGCGCTCGTCGGCCTGCTGGTCGTCTGGTTCACCCCGGCCACCTACGAGGCCTCGGCCCGGGTGTTCGTCTCGGTCTCCCCGTCGATCCCGAACAGCGCCACGTTCGTCACCCAGCGGGTCAAGAGCTATCCCGACGTCGTCGTCAGCGAGTCCGTGCTCGGCCCGGTGGTCGAGGAGCTGGAGCTGGAGGAGCCGGTGCGGGAGCTCCGCTCGCGCATCTCGGCGACCAACCCGCCGGACACCTCGCAGCTGGAGATCACCGCCGCCGGCCGCGACCCGGAGCAGGCCGCGGCGATCGCGAACGCGGTCGCCGAGCGGCTGACCACGGTGGTCCAGGAGCTGGAGACGCCGGCGTCGGGTGACCGCCCGGTGACCCTGACCGTCACCGACCCCGCCGCCGTGCCGCGGACGCCGGTGTCGCCGGTGCTCCTGTACGTGGTCGGCCTGGGGCTGCTCGTCGGCCTCTTCCTCGGCCTGGCCGGGGCGATCACCCGTGACCGCTTCGACACCTCGGTGCACACCGAGGACGACGTCCGGCGCGCCTGGGGCGAGGACGAGGACGTCGTGGTGCTCGTGCAGCGGTCCGGGCGCGCCGGGCGCAGCGCGCTGACCGGGCGGCCGGCGACGGCCCTGGCGCTGCGGCTGGAGGCGGCCGCCGAGGAGCGGTCGCTGCGCGCCGTCCTGATCTGCCCGGCCCCGGCCGAGCACGCCGCGCCCGCCGCCCTCGCCGAGGAGCTCGCGGCCGTGCTGCGCGACCGCGGTGTGACCGCCGGATCCGACGCCGGCGACGGTCCGCGGGTACTGCTGGAGGTCGCCGACCCGCTGGCTCCGCTGCGGGTGTGGCGGGAGCGGGCCGAGCGCGGCGACGCCGTCGCCCTCGTCGTCCCCGCCGGCCGGGTGGACCGGGCCGAGCTGCGGGAGATCCGCGGGGTGCTGCGCGCCGCCGGCGTGCGGCCGACGGCCGTCGTCCTCCTCCCCCGGAGCCCGCGCCCGCCGGCGCCGTCGCCCGATCCCGCCCCCGACGCCGCGCCGGTCCCGGCCGTGGCTCCGGCAGCGGTTGACGCCGAGCCGGCCGATCGGCCGCTGGAGCCGGTGGACGCGATGGCCGGTGCCGCCCGCAAGCCCTCCCCGCAGCCGCGCGGGCACTGATCCCGCCGCCGTGACCGCTGGAGCGTCCCGGGCGGCCGGGGGGTGGCCGGGCCTGCTCGCCGGTCCGGCCGGCCGCTACCTGATCGCGCTGCTGCTCGTGGCCGCGACCGTCGGCTGGCGGCGCGGGCAGTACTTCTCCGGGTCCGTGGACCCGGTCGTCCTCGGCAAGGCCGCGCTCAGCGTCCTGGCCCTCGTCCTGGCGTTCCTGGCCGCGCAGAGCGGTCCGCGGCGCGGGCTGGGGACCGGCAGCCTGTGGGTGCTCGCCGTCGTGCTCGGCGGCTCGGTCTTCGGGGCCCTCACCTCCGGCACGCCGCTGGCCGGCGGCATGGTCGCCGTCCGGGTGGCCGTGCTCGCCGGCGCCGTCTTCTTCCTGCTGCGCTCGGCGACGGCGCAGGAGGCCTTCACCGCGTTGGCCTGGGCCTGCGGCAGCGTGGCGCTGGTGGCCGCCGCGACGGGGCTGGCCCGTGGGAACTCCGACCGGCTGGAGGGCGGCCTGCCGCCGCTCACCCCGAACGAGCTCGCGCTGCTCGCCGGCCTCGTCGTCCTGTTCGTCGCCTGGCGGGTCGTCCTCGGCGAGGCGGGGCCGCCCGGCGCGGTCGTGGCTGCGGGCGCGCTCGGCGTCATCTGGGCCAGCGGGTCCCGCACGGGCCTGCTCGTGCTGCTGCTCGCCGTCCTCGTGGTGGTCGCGCACGTGCGCCGCCCGCGGGTGGGCCTGGTCGTGGGCGGGCTGGTGCTGGCCGCCGTGGGATCGGTGGCGGTCGTGGGCACCGGGGCGCTGACCGCCTTCCTCGAGCGGGACGGGACCGGGATCAGCACGCTGCAGTCCCGCTTCATCGCCTGGGACGCCGCCCGGACGTGGGCCGAGACGGGCTGGCAGCTGGCCTTCGGCGGCGGCCTCTCGGTCAAGATCATCCGGGTGGAGGGCCAGTGGTGGACCGAGCAGCCGCTGGACAGCAGCTGGGTCTCCGCCCTGGTGCAGGCCGGGCTGCTCGGGCTGGCCGTGGCCGCCGGCTGGGTGCTGTGGGTGCTGCACGGTGCGCTGCGGGCGCCGCGACGGGACCGCGCGCTGTTCCTCGGCCTGCTGGTGTTCCTGCTGGGCCGCAGCGTCGTGGAGAGCGGGCTGTTCGACGCCACGCCGGCCTTCCTGGCCTTCCTTTCCGTCGCGCTGCTCGCCGAGGGCGGCTCCCGCCGCCGACGGGCCGGCGAGCCGGCCCCGCCGTTGCCGTCGCGGCCGAGAACCGCGGAGCCGGTGTCGTGAAGGTGCTGTTCGACGCCTACTGGTGGGTGGAGGGCCAGCCGTCGGGACGGCGGGTCGTGGACTCCTTCATCCGCACCTGGGCCGCGGCGTGGCCCGAGGACGAGCTGACCGTGGCCGTGCCGCGCCGGCACCTGGACCGGGCGCGGCAGCTGGCCGCCGGCATCGACGGTGGCGCGCCGGTCGACGTCCGGCCGGTAGGGCTGTACCCGCACGGGCTCAGCGTGCTGGGCGAGCTGGGCGGGGTCGCCGACGCCGACGTGGTGCTCGCTCAGAACTACACACCGCTGCGGACGCGGGCGCTGCGCGCCACCTTCGTCCACGACCTGATGTTCGACGAGCACCCGGAGTTCTTCAGCCGCACCGAGCGGCTGTACTTCGCCGGCATGCCGTGGTCGGCGCAGTTCGCCGATCTGGTGCTGACCTCCACCCGGGCCGAGGCCGACCGCATCGCCCGGTGCCGCCCGCGGCTGGCCGGCCGGGTGCGGCCGGTGGGGCTGAGCGTGCCCGAGTCGTTCCGGACCCGGCGGGCCGCCGATCCGGGGCTGGGGCTGCAGCCGGGCCGGTTCCTGCTCTGCGTGGGACGGCTCAACGTCCGCAAGAACGTCCCCCGCCTCGTCGACGCCGTGCGCTCCGGCGGGCTGGTCGGTGCCGACTGCCCGCTGGTCGTCGTCGGGGAGCCCGACGGGCTGGCGATCGCCCGGACCGCACCCGACGACCGGGTGCGCTTTCTCGGCGGCGTCGACGACGGGACGCTGACCTGGCTGTACGAGAACTGCCGGCTGTTCGTCTTCCCCTCCCTCGACGAGGGGTTCGGCCTGCCGGTGGTGGAGGCGGCCCTGTCGGGTGCGCCCATGGTGCTCAGCGACATCCCCGCCTTCCGCGAGCTGGCGCCGGCGGCGTCCTTCTTCGACCCGCACGACGAGGCGGCGATCGCGGCCGCGATCCGCGCCGAGCTGTCCGGCCCCCCGAGCCCGAGCCCGCCGGTGGCGGTGCCCACCTGGGGCGAGGTCGTCGGCCGCATCCGGGCCGCGGTGTGCGAGGCCCTCGCCGCCCGCGGAGCTCCAGCGCCGCGAGGGCTCCTCAGACGGTGACCGGGGCCGGGCGCGCCAGGTCCGGCCCGCGGCGGGCCAGCGGCCGCAGCACGCGCTGCCGGACGGTGCCGGCGACGAGAAGGGGCCCGGCCGCGAGCACCAGCGGCGCCCAGACCTCGCCGCCGTCGGCCAGCAGCACCAGACCGAGGACCGCGGCCAGGCCGGCGAACTCCAGCAGGCGTAGGAGGAGGACCCGGCGCTGCTGCCGGTGCACCGCCGCCAGGCCCGAGTACGGCAGCAGGACGGCGGCGGCGAGCGCGTAGGCGCACCACCCGGCCACCGCCGTCGGGGGCACCGCGTACTCGCCGCCGGTGAGCAGCGGCTCGACGACCGGCTGCAGCACCAGGACCGCGGCCCCGAGGGCGGCGACGGCCGCGGCCAGCCGGAGCGCCACCCGGTCGGCGCCGCGCAGCGACTCCGCCGCCGGCCGACCGCGCGTGGCGACGTAGTGCGGCAGCAGGAAGGAGCCCAGACCGGCGACCAGGGTCAGCGTCGGGGCGGTGTAGACCCGCGCGGCCTCCAGCGGCCCGTACGCGGCGGCGCCGACCGCGCCCACGACCACCAGCCGCAGCCCGGTCAGCAGCGCCGGGCGGACCGTCTGGGACGCCGCCCGCCAGACGCCGAACTCCCACACCGTGGCCAGCGACGGGGCCCGCCACGGGCCGCGGGGCCGCTCGACCGGCGGCAGCAGCCCCCAGGCGACGACGGCGGCGCCGCTCTGCCCCACCAGCAGCGCCAGCGCGAACGAGGACAGGGAGAGCGGCCCCCCCAGCGCGCAGACGAGCAGGGTGGCCAGGGCCAGGACCAGGCTCGTGCCGTCGACGACCGGCAGCGACCAGAAGCGCCCGGCGGCCATGAGCAGGCGTCGCAGGGTGTCCTCGAGCACGAACGCGGTGACCGCGACCCCGAGGACCAGCGCCGCCCACGGCGGCACCACCCCGGCCAGGGCCGCCAGCCCGGCACCGGCGAGACCGGCAGCGGCCGCGATGCCCACCGCCCAGTCGTGCAGGCCGGCCCGGATGCCGCGCTCGTGCCGGTCGAGGACGGTCAGCGAGTCGCCGACCAGACCGCTGGCCACGGCGGTGACCAGGACGACCGCCCCGTACACCAGCGCGAAGGTGGCCAGGCCGGCGGCGCCGAGGGAGCGGGCGGCGGCCACCTGCAGCGCCAGGCCGGCGACGGCCTGGGTGACCTGCCCGGTGACCGCGCCGGTGGCCGGACGGCGCAGCAGCCGCCGGGACGACGGGGACACGGGGCGGGCTCCTGGCGTCAGCGCGCGGAGCCGGTGAAGAGCAGCAGGGGCGCGCCGGCCTGGTAGCCCACCTCGACCGTCACCGTGTCCCGGGCGTCGGCCGGCACGCTGAACACGTAGACGCCCTCGGCCGCCTCACCGGGGCCGACCATGCCGCCGAAGGGCCGCTGCGAGGGATCGTCCAGCGGCGAGGCAGGGGTGCGGTCGGTGCCGTAGCCCATGTTGACCGCGACGCCGCCGAGGGCCACCGGCTGCGCGGTGCCGTTCTCGATCCGCACGGTCACGCGCAGCGCCGGGCCGGCGATGTTCCCCGGGCCCACGGCGGTGCCCTCGATCGCCTCGATGGCGGGGATGGTGGCGACGATCCCGTTGCCCACCGCGGCCGGCGCGTCGAGCGGCACCTCCGGCAGCGCGGGCGGCGGCTCGTCGACGTTCTCGGTCGGCCCGGTCGGCTCGGGAGTCGGCAGCGGCGGCGACAGGCTGACCTCGGGAGCAGGGGTCCCGAGGGTCGCGGTCGCGGGGGCGGCCGGGGCCGAGGCGGCGTCGTCGTCGGAGCTCAGGCCCACGACGAGGGCGGCCAGGGCGGCGACGAGCACGGCCGTCGCGACGGCCAGGACGCCCCGGCGGCGCGCCGGCGGATCGGTCCGGGTGGAGCGCGTCGCCTTCCCGGTGCCCATCAGGCGAGCCGTCCGATCTCGGAGAACCACTTGACCGAGGCCAGCGCCAGGTACCCGGCCGTCGCGACGAACAGCAGCGAGTAGGCGCCGAAGAAGACCAGCGGTGCCCCGGTCAGCACGAAGACCCAGCACATCAGGCCGTAGTCGGTGGGGACCACGAGCAGGGAGCGCAGCACGCTGGGCCGCTCTGCGGTGCGCTGGGCCCGGGTCACGGCGCCGTGCCGCTCGCGCAGCGCCTCGTTGAGCATCGTGCCGAAGAACAGCACCGCCGCCACCACGCAGAAGCCGAGCGGGACCAGCAGCAGCGGCCCGTGCTCCACGGCCTCGGACCGGTAGAGGGAGACGAGGACGGCCAGGTGCAGGCTGGACGTCTTGACGGCGTCGACCATGTGGTCGAGCCACTCGCCGGCCGGTGAGCCACCGCCCCGCAGCCGGGCCAGCTGCCCGTCGGCCGCGTCGAACGCGTAGCCGACCGCCAGGCACAGCGAGACCGCGATCCCGGTGGCCCAGCCCGGCCGGGCCAGGGCCAGCACGGCGATGCCGGTGGCGGTGAAGCAGGCGCTGATCGCGGTGACCGCGTTCGGGGTCAGCCCGGCGTGGAAGGCGACGGCCGCGATGACCCGGCCGAGCCTGCGGTTGACGAAGCGGGAGTAGGCCGGGGCGCCCTTGGCACCCTTCTGCGCCGCTCCGAGCCGGCGCAGCGTGTCGGTGAGGCCCCCGGTCGGTACGGCCGCGGTGGCGGTCACTGCTGCGCCGCCGGGAGGGAGTCCCACGCCGGCGTGACGGCCGGCGTGGGCAGCTGCACGACGTTGTCCGAGAGGGCCGCGCTGCGCCGGGCCGGCGGCTCCGCGGGCTCCGCGAGCCGGCGGCCCGAGGGCCGGCGCGCAGGGAACTCGCGGGCGACCAGCCGGGCCGCGAGCTCCTCGTAGCCGGCCGCGACCTGGTCCCAGTCGTAGCCGGCCGCCAGCTCGCGGGCGCGGATCCCGGCGCGGGCCACGCCCGCCGGGTCGGCCTCCACCTCGGCGAGCAGGCGAGCGACGTCCTGGGGCGACCGGAAGTAGCGGCCGGCCTCGGCGACGACCTCGCGGTTGAAGTCGACGTCGTAGGCGGTGACCGCCGCGCCGGCGCCGATGGCGCGCAGCAGCGAGGGGTTGGTGCCGCCCACCGAGTGACCGTGCAGGTACGTGCAGCAGTTGGCGTAGAGCTGGTCGAGCAGCTGCTGGTCCCACACGCCGCCGAGGAAGCGCACCCGGCCGTCGGCCAGGACGTGCACCCGCCGGGTGTACTCGTCGGCGTAGGGCGCCGAGCCCACCACGACCAGCGGCTTGGTGGCCGTGCCGGCCGCGTAGCCCTCGACGATGAGGTCGACGTGGTTCTCCGGCTCGAACCGGGCCACGACCAGGTGGTAGCCGCGAGGGGTGAGGCCGAGCTCGGCCAGCCGGTCGGCCCCCGGGGCGATGAGCGGGGCGCCGTAGGTCAGCAGCGTCGTGGGCGCGGCGAAGACCCGGCGGTAGTAGTCGGCGATGCCCTGCGCGTCGGCGATGAGCACGTCCGACCAGCGGACGGCGAGGGACTCGGCGGCCCGGTAGTAGCGCCGTCCGCCCTTCCCCCACTTGGCGCGCTTCCACTCCAGGCCGTCGACGTGGGTGGCGACCGGGATCCGGGCCGCGCGCAGCACCGGCAGCAGCGGCGCGTTGGCCGCGTTGAAGACGATTGCCGCGTCCGTGCGGTGGCCCAGCAGGTGCCCGACCGACAGCGCCGTGTGGCTGAGGGTCTCCAGGGCGCGCCTGCGGGCGGCGGGCAGGTGCACCAGCTCCATACCCAGGTGCTCCGCCAGGAGCGGTTCGGCGGCCCCGGGGACGGTGCGGCAGTAGACGACGACCCGGTGCCCGCGGTCGGCGAGGCGCCGGCCGACCTCCTCCACCGCGGTCTCGAAGCCCCCGTACCGGGCGGGGACACCACGGGTCCCCACCATCGCGATGCTCATGCGGTCCATGCGGTCATCCGTTCGGTCGTGCAGGGCGTGCCCAGCGGGAAGGGCTGGGGCCGGACGGACGCTAGATCGACTGATCAGCTCGCGTCTGCCCGTCCTCACCCACGCGGGGGATGCCCTGCCCGGCCGATGGTCGCGGTCAGTAGGCGCCGGAACGGCCGAGGACCGCGCGCACGGTCTTGCAGAGGATCAGCAGGTCCATCGCCAGGGACCAGTTCTCCACGTAGCGCAGGTCCAGGCGCACGGCCTCGTCCCAGGGCAGGTCGCTGCGGCCGGAGATCTGCCACAGGCCGGTCAGTCCGGGCTTGACCAGCAGCCGCCGGCTGACCGAGGTGTCGTAGCGGGCCACCTCACCCGGCAGCGGGGGGCGGGGTCCGACGAGGGACATGGAGCCGCCGAGCACGTTGAACAGCTGGGGCAGCTCGTCCAGGGACAGCCGCCGCAGCCACCGGCCCACCGGGGTCACCCGCGGGTCGACCCGCAGCTTGAACAGCAGGCCGTCGGAGATGTTGCCCTCCCGCAGGGCGTCGACCTGGCGGTCGGCGCCGACGACCATGCTGCGGAACTTCAGCATGGTGAACGCCCGGCCGTTCACGCCCACGCGCTCCTGGCGGTAGAGGACCGGGCCGGGGCTGGTGAGCCGGATGGCCAGCGCGATGGCCGCCAGCACCGGCGCCAGCAGGACGAGGGCCACGGCGGCCGCGGCGCGGTCGACGCCGCCCTTGACCACGCGCCGCCAGCCCTCGAAGCGCGGCTGCTCCACCGACAGCAGGGGCAACCCCTCGAACGGGCGGATGTGCAGCCGCGGGCCGGCCACCTCGATGAGGCCGGGGGCGACGAGCAGCTCGATGCCGGTGCCCTCGAGGTCCCACGACAGCCGGCGCAGGTAGTGGGCGGCGGTCTCGCTGGCCGAGGTCACCGCGATGGTGTCCGCGCCCAGCCGGCCGGCGAGGGTCACGACCTCGTCCAGCCCGCCGACGGGAACGCCGACGGTCTCGGCCACGCGGGCGCGGTCGCCGGGGGTCACGCAGGCGGCGACGACGTCCATGCCGGCGTAGTGCTCCTTGCGCACCCGGCCGACCAGCTCCAGGACCGCACCGCCGCGACCCACCACGAGCACCCGCTTGGTGCACCGCCCGCGGGCGCGCAGCCGGCGCAGCGTGACACGGGCGGCGAAGCGGGCGACGAGGGTGGCCACGGTGAGGGCGGGAATGGCTCCCACCACGAGCGCCCGGCTCAGGTCGAGCGCGAGGGCGTAGGAGGTGAAGCCGGCCAGCGCGAGGAGCAGGAACCCGGCGCGGCCGACCCGGCGGTACTCGTCGCTGCCGGTGCCGAAGACCTGCTCGGAGTGCGCTCCGGTGACCCGCAGCAGCACGGGCCAGGCCACGACCAGGCCGACGGCGGCCCAGAACAGCGGAGCTCCCGCGTGCGCCTGGTCGGGCCGGTTCAGCAGGACGGCGGCGCCGGCGACGGCGGCGGCCAGGCTCTCGACCACCACCAGGACCCGGGCGTAGCGGGTGACCCACCCCGGTGTCGTACGACGGCGGACCGGCCGGGACGGGAACGGTGCGCCGTCCTCCACCGCGGTCGCGCCTCTCAGCGCGGCCGATCCGACCCTGACCCGGTTGTGTTCGAGCAGCACGGTTCCCCCCGGACCGACATGACTACCTGTAGTCGATCCGCCACGCCCATGCGTGGTGCGGCCAGCGATCAGGCTCGTGACCTGCTGTGACGGCTCGACGTCGCGGCAACATTCACAGAGAGTCATGAACGGGGTCAATGCCGTTCACCCGTTCGGAGGCCCTGGGGCCGGGGTCAGCTACGCGGATGCACGACGTTCTGCGCGGCCTCCAGGCCGCGGGCGAGGAGTTCCTCGGTCGCGTCGGCGGCCTCGGCCACGAGCAGGTCCAGTTCCTTGCGTTCGGTGGCGGAGAAGTCCTTGAGCACGAAGTCGGCGGGATCCTGCCGGCCGGGCGGGCGGCCGATGCCCACGCGCACCCGGAGGTAGTCCTTGGTGCCGGTGGACCGGGAGATCGACCGCAGGCCGTTGTGGCCGCCCTCGCCGCCGCCGCGCTTGAGCCGCACGGTCGCGAAGGGCAGGTCGAGCTCGTCGTGCAGCACGACCAGATCGGTCGGTGGGAGGCGGTGGTAGTCCAGCAGGCCGCGCACCGGGCCCCCGGACTCGTTCATGTACGTCGTCGGCCGGGCGAGCACGACCCGCCGGCCGGCCAGGCGGCCTTCCCCCGACAGGGAGCGCGCCCGCGCCCCCTTGCCGGGCGAGAGCCGGATCCCGGCGCGGGAGGCCAGCTCCTCGAGCACCATGACGCCGACGTTGTGCCGATTGCCGGCGTAGCCGGGGCCGGGGTTGCCGAGGCCGACCACGAGGAAGGGCCCGTCGGACACGGACGCACTGGGGGCGCCGGCCGTGCCG
>DATAAV010000063.1:0-12192 GCA_036259935.1 Geodermatophilus sp.
CCGGATGTGCTTCTCGTACCCGCAGCCGCCGCGGTAGCGGCCGGGGCCGCCGGAGTCGACCGCCAGGCCCAGCCGCTCCACCCGCAGCGGGAAACGGCCCTCGGTGAACTCGGTGGGCAGGTTCCGCGAGTCGGGGACGACATGGATGGTGTCCTCGCCGTCGGCGTAGTACCGCCCGCCCGACCCGCCGCCGAGCACCTCGCGCATGAGGTAGGGCTGGCCGTCGAAGTCGGTGCCGTAGACGCCGGTGTAGCGGATCGTCTCCTGGTCGGCCGGCATCCGCCCGCCGGTGGCCTTGGCCAGCACCCCGGCGAGGACGCCGAGCAGCCGCAGGATGACGAACGTCCGCGCGTTGGTCGGCGCCGGGAAGATCGGCGTGAGCAGCGTGCCCTTCTCCGGGAACCGCATCTCGATCAGCGGGACGACGCCCTCGTTGACGTCGAGCTGCGCCATCCGCTCCGGGGTCTCGGCCAGGTTGCGCAGGATCGGCGCCAGCCACTTCTTCAGGAAGTTGCCGTCGGCGTAGTCGCCGCAGTGGTTGATCGGACCCTTGGCCTGCGGGCCGGTGCCGGTGAAGTCGATGACCAGCGGCGTCTCACGGGTGGAGTCCATCGTCAGCGTGATCCGCTGGCGGTGCAGCTGCGGCGGCTCGACGCCGTCGTGCTCGGCGTAGTCCTCCCACACGTAGGTGCCGTCAGGGATCTGGGACAGGATCTCCCGCCGGTAGACCTCGGTGGAGTTGGCGAGGATCGCGTCGAAGCAGGCCTCGACCGCCTCCACCCCGTACCGGTCGAACAGCTCGCCGAGCCGCCGGGCGCCGGCCAGGCAGGCCGAGCACTCGGCGTCGAGGTCGGCGGCCAGCGAGTCGGGCATCCGCGAGTTGCGGGTCATGATCTTCAGCGCCGACTCGTTGGGCACGCCCCGGTCCCACAGCTTGATCGGGGGGACCATCAGGCCCTCTTCGTACACGCTGGTCGCCGCCGACGGCATGGAGCCGGGCACCGCGCCGCCGATGTCGTCGTGGTGGCCGAAGGCCTGGATGAAGGCGACCACGCGCAGCTCGTCGTCCACGTGGGCGAAGACCGGCACGGTCACGCACAGGTCGGGCAGGTGGCCGATGCCGCCCTCGGAGAGGTAGACGTCGTTGTGGAAGAAGACGTCCCCGACGTTCATCGTCTCCATCGGGTAGTCCCGCACGACCGGGTGGACCAGGGCCGAGTACGACCGGCCGGTGAGCTTGCGCAGCTTGCGGTCGTGGATCCCGGCGCGGAAGTCGTGCGCGTCGCGGATCATCGGCGAGCGCGAGGTGCGGCCGATGGAGGTCTCGACCTCCTTCTCGATGGCGGCCAGCGTGCCGGCGACGATCTCGACGAGGACCGGGTCGGCGGCGACCTTGGGTTGGGCGGGAGACTGCTCGGTCAGGGTGCCGGTGGGGAAGGCGGTCACTGGCCGGTCTCCTTCGTGAGCAGCAGGTTGCCGTGGGCGTCGACGGTGGCCCGGAAGCCCGGGTGGACCGGCACGGTGGAGCCGAACTCCTCGATGATCGCCGGGCCGCGCACCACGTCGCCGGGCGCGAGGTCCGGCCGGTTGTGGGTAGGGGTGTCGATCCAGTCGTCGAAGAAGACCCGGCGTGAGCCGGTGACGGCCCGGTCCGTCCCGCCGTCCTTCGCGGGCAGCTCCACCATGTCCGGACGGCGGATCGGGCCGATCCCGCTGACCCGGAGGTTGACCCACTCCACGGCCTGGCGCGGGTCGTCGGCGAAGTCGTAGCCGTAGAGCTGGCGGTGCGCGGCGTGGAACGCCTGGGCGACCCCCTCCGCCGCCGCGGCGTCGAGGACACCCTCGGCCACCGGCACCCGCACCTCGAAGGCCTGGCCGACGTAGCGCAGGTCGGCGGTGCGCTGCATGCGCTGCTGGCCGCGGTCGAAGCCCTCGCTGTCCAGCGCCACCTGCGCCTGCTTCTCCAGGTCCGCGTAGACGGCGTTCACCCGGTCGAAGTCGAGGTCGGCGTGCTTGGAGACGACGGTCTGCACGTAGTCGTTGCGGACGTCGACGGTGAGCAGCCCGAACGCGCTGACGTTGCCCGGGTTCGGCGGCACCAGCGTCCGCGGCAGGGTGAGGATGTCCATCAGCCGGCAGGCGAGCAGCGAGCCCGAGCCGCCGAAGGTGGTCAGCGTGAAGTCGCGGACGTCGAGGCCGCGGGCGACGGTCACCTGGCGCAGCGCGTTGGCCTGGTTCCACGCCGAGATCTCCAGGATCCCGGTGGCGGTGCGCTCCAGGTCCATGTCCAGCTTCGCGCCGAGCTGCTCCAGGCCCGCGCGGGCGGCGTCCGCCGACAGCGGGATCTCCCCGCCCAGCAGGTGCGGGGGGATCCGGCCGAGGACGACGTGCGCGTCGGTGACGGTCGGCTGGTCGCCGCCGTTCGGGTAGCACATCGGGCCGGGGTCGGCGCCGGCCGACTTCGGGCCCACCTTGAGCGTGCCCTCGGGGGACAGCCAGGCGATCGAGCCGCCGCCCGCGCCGACCGTGACGACGTCGATCATCGGGATCTTGCTCGGGTAGTCGCCGACCGAGCCCTCGGTGGTCAGCGTCGGCTCGCCGTCGATGACCACGGTGACGTCGGTGGAGGTGCCCCCGCCGTCGCAGGTGAGCACGTGGTCGAAGCCGGCGGTGCCGGCGATGAGTGCGGCGCCCAGCGCCCCGGCGGCCGGGCCGGAGAGCATCGTGGTGATCGGCTGGTGGACCACCTCGCCGGCCGAGAGCACGCCGCCGTTGCTCTTCATCACGTAGAAGGGCACGTGCGGGGCGATCTCGTCCAGCCGGGTGCGGATGTTGGTGACGTAGGCGGCGACCTTGGGCTTCACCGCGGCGTCGACCAGCGTGGTCACCGAGCGCTCGTACTCGCGGTACTCCCGCAGGACCTCGGAGGAGAGCGACACCACCGCGCCGGGGAACTCCTCGCGGATCACCTCGAGCATGGCCCGCTCGTGGGCGTCGTCGGCGTAGGCGTGCAGGAAGCAGACGCCGATGGTGGAGATGCCGGCGTCCTTGAAGAACCGGGCGGCCGCCCGTGCGTCGTCGATGTCGAACGGGCGGACCTGGTGGCCCCTGTGGTCCAGGCGCCCGCGCACGGTGCGCACCAGGTCGGCCGGGACGATCCGCGGCGGCTTGACCCAGAAGTAGCTGTTGCCGTAGCCGTCGGGCACCGACTGGCGGGCGATCTCCAGCACCGACTCGTAGCCCTCGGTGGTGATGAACCCGATCCGGTCGAGCTTGCCCTCGAGCAGCTGGTTCGTGGCGACCGTCGTGCCGTGGCTGACCGCGGTGATCGCGTTCCCGTCCAGGTCCATCAGGCCGAGCACCTTGCGGACGCCGTTGAGGAACCCCTCGGCTGGGTCGGACGGGGTCGACGGTGTCTTCGTGGTCGTCGTCTGCCCGGTCTCCTCGTCCACCGCGACGACGTCGGTGAACGTCCCCCCGGTGTCGATCCCGATCCGGACCCGGCGAGCGGGGGCGGGTGAGCTCATGGCGGATACCTTAGCGCTGAAGTAATACGGAAGGACAGGTCGTCACCGGCGCGGGCGGCCGATGCCGGCGCCGTACAGCACCGCGAGCACGGCGCCGGACGGCCCGGCGACCCAGATCCACCAGGGGTACACGAACTCCCCGGTGGTGACCGACACCAGCGTCCAGACGACCAGGTTCACGGCCACGACGCTGGCCCAGACGATCGTCAGGATCCGCATCGTGGTGCCGCCCGCGGTCGAGGAGAAGACCCGGCCGTGGGGCGGCGGCGGAGGCGGCGGTTCGGGCAGGTCCCTGGTGGTCCGGGCCAGTTCGCCGCGGGTGCGGGCCGCCCAGACCGACTGCACGCGCGTGTCGAACTCGTGCAGGTCCAGCTGCCCGTCACCGACCGCCCGGCGCAGGCGTTCCTGGACGGCGGCCCGCTCGGCATCGGAGATCCGCAGCTCGTCGGGGTGCACGGGGTCGGTCACGCCGTCGATCGTGGCACCGCGGTCGGTGGCGTCCGCCCTTGCGACGCGCGGGTGGCTCGACGTCGGCCCGCCCGAGGTCGGGGCCGAGGCCTCCGGACCGCCCGTCGACCGGTCCGAGCCGCTGCTCCGCCTGCGACTCCCGCCCGGGCCGGCCGCCTCAGCCGGCGATGTCGACGCCCTTGAGCCGCACCTGCCGGAAGGCGGCCAGGCGCTCGGCCTGCTCGGCGATCGCCGCGCGGAGTTCCGGCGTCTCCGCCGTCCACAGCTCCACCGCCACGCCGAGGGCGGCGCCGGACTTGCGGGGCCGCCACGTGCCGACGACCTCGCCGTCGACCAGCACCCCGCCGGGGCGGCCCAGGACAGGCCACAGCGCCTTGGCCTGCTCCGGGCGCTCCACCAGCAGGGATCGGTCCCGCGCCTGCAGGAACAGGTCGAACGGCCCCAGCAGCCGGGTGACCCGCGGCGGCTCGGCCTCCAGCCGGCCGGCGTCGTCGGCCAGGACCCACCGCGTCTCGCCGTCGACGGTGACCTCCACCGCGTCCTCCGGCCAGCGGGCCCGCACGTCCTTGACCGGGGCGTCGAGGTAGCCGGCGACGTGCTTGGGCGTGGCCGGCCCGAGCAGCCGCAGGTAGCAGCGGACGACGTCGAGCCGCTCGGGGACGGCGTCCGCGGGGGCCAGGCCGGGCACCGGCTGCAGCACCGGCGGGGAGGTGCCGGCCTGCAGTTCCAGCCCGGCGCGCAGGGCGGCCAGCCGGAACGGCATCTCGTACAGGTGGGTGGCGGCGCACGACCGGCACCAGCGCAGGTACGGCTCGTCCATGAGCCGGGTCACCCGGGTGGAGACCTCGCCCTTGACCATCGGCGCGGACACCACCGAGCGCATAGCGGCGGCGACCGCGTCGAGGGCGGCGAAATTGCCGATGCCCGCGGCCTTCAGCGGCTTGGCGGCGTCGTAGATGCGGCTGCCGGCGTCGTCCTCGGAGAACGGGGCGGTGGCGGCGACGACGGCGGGCAGGTCGGCGTGCCGGTAGAGGTGCGGCGCGCCGCGGATGGTCCACACGGTGGCCAGCTCCCCGCCGGAGAGCCCGGCCACGTCGACGCCGCGGATCGCCAGCGCCCACAGCCCGCCGTCGGGGCCGGTGTCCTGGACCCCGATGTCGAGGACCGCGGTGTCGTCGAGGGTGCCGCGGTCGCGGTCGAGCTGCTGGGCCGCCACGCGGAAGGCCAGCACCTGCCGGCGGGTCACATCGGCCGTCACGGGCGCACCGTAGTGCGGGCTGCCGACGGGTCGGGGCACTCCGCCCCCGGCGTCGATGAGTTCCGGTCCCGTCCGGGGTCTGAGCAAGCGACACCGATGGCACCGACACCGAAGGAGACCGGCCATGCGCCCGCTCGTCGTCACCACGTTCCTGACCCTGGACGGGGTCATGCAGGCCCCCGGCGGGCCCGACGAGGACACCTCCGGCGGGTTCCGGTTCGGCGGCTGGCTGGTGCCGCACTTCGACGAGGACATGGGCGCGCAGATCGACGAGTGGTTCGCCGGCGCGGAGGACTTCCTGCTCGGCCGCTACACCTACGAGGTGTTCGCCCAGCACTGGCCCAAGGTGCCCGCGGACGCCGACCCCGTCGCGCACGCGCTCAACACGAAGACCAAGCACGTCGCCTCCCGCACGCTCACCTCGCTGGAGTGGGACACCGCGCGGCTGCTCGAGGGGGACGTCCCCGACGCGGTCCGGCGGCTCAAGGACCGGGACGGCGGCGAGCTGCAGGTGCACGGCTCGGCCGGGCTGGTGCAGACCCTGCTGCGCGAGGACCTCGTGGACGAGCTGCGGCTCATCGTCTTCCCGGTGGTGCTGGGCCAGGGCAAGCGGCTCTTCGGCGAGGGGGCGATCCCGCGGACGTGGCGGCTGACCTCGTCGAGGACGACGTCCACGGGCGCGGTCGCCGCCGCCTACCAGCGGGCCGGCGAGGTGGAGACCGGCGCGTTCGGCCTCGAGTACGAGTGATCCTCAGCCCTCCAGCAGGCCCGCCTCGTGGGCGAGGATCGCCGCCTGCGTCCGGTTGGCCAGGTCCAGCTTGGTGAGCAGGCGGGAGACGTAGGTCTTCACCGTCGCCTCGCTCACGAACAGCCGGGCGGCCAGTTCGGCGTTGGACTCTCCGCTGCCCAGCAGCCGCAGCACCTCGCGCTCCCGGTCGGACAGGTGGGCGATCCGGCGCTGCGCCTCGGCCCGGCGCGGAGCGGCCCGCCGGTCGACGTAGGAGTCGATGAGCGCTGCGGTGACCGCGGGTGACAGGGCGGCGGTTCCGTCGGCGACCGCCCGCACGGCAGCGGCGATCTCCCGCGGCGGGGTGTCCTTGAGCAGGAATCCCGCGGCCCCGGCGGCCAGTGCGGCGTACACGTACTCGTCCAGGTGGAAGGTGGTGAGGACGGCGACCTGCGGGGGATCGGGCAGCGCGAGGATCCGCCGGGTGGCCTCGAGGCCGTCCATCCTGGGCATCCGGATGTCGATCAGCACGACGTCCGGGCGCAGCCGCCGGGTGGCGTCCACGCCCGCGGCGCCGTCTCCGGCCTCGCCCACGACCTCGAAGCCGCCGGAGGCCTCCAGCACGGTGCGCAGGCCGAACCGCACCAGCTCCTCGTCGTCGACCAGCAGTACCCGGACCGGTTCCCGCTCCGTCACGTCGGCAGCACCGCCTCCACCACGAACCCGCCGTCCAGCCGCGGCTCGGCGCGCAGCCGGCCGCCCAGCGTCCGCACCCGCTCGGCCAGCCCCACCAGGCCGAAGCCGCCGCCGGGTGCCGCGGCCGGGTCCTCCGCGGGCGGGCCGTTGACCACGCGCACCACCAGGTTCCCGGGCGGCCGCTCGACGGCGACCGTCACCGGCGCGCCGGGGGCGTGCTTGCCGGCATTCGTGAGCGCCTCCTGCACCACCCGGTAGGCGGCGCGCCCGACGCCCGGGTCGACCGGCCCCTCCGGCAGCCCGCACAGCTCGACGGCCATCCCCGCCTCCCGGGCGTGCCCGACCAGAACGGCGAGGTCCTCCAGCCCCGGCTGCGGACCCAGCGGCGCGGCCTCGTCGACCTCGCCGGCCCGCAGCACGCCGACCAGCTGGCGCAGCTCGTCGAGGGCCTGGCGGCCGGCGGCCTGCACCTGCCCGGCCAACTGCTCGACGCGGTCCCGGTCGCCGGCGGCCATCTCGATCGCGCCGGCCTGCAGCACCATCAGGCTGACCCGGTGGCCGACCACGTCGTGCATCTCCCGGGCGATGCGGGTCCGCTCGGTGAGGACGGCATCGCGGGCCAGCAGCTCCCGCTCGGACTCGGCCCGCTCGGCCCGCTCGGTGAGCGCGACGAGCAGTTCCGCGCGGGTGCGCACCCACGCGCCCACGGCACCGGGGAGCAGCACGACGACGGCGGCGGAGACGATCCGGCCGACGATCTCGCCCACCGGGCCGCCGAGCCAGGGCTGGGCGACCGCCACCACCCCGACGACGGCGGCGAACGCCCGGACCGGCCAGCGCTCCTGGTAGCGGCCCACCGCGTAGGCGGTGATGAGGAGAGCCGGGGTCACAGCAGGGGTGGCGACCGTCAGCAGGGCGGCCAGCAGGAACGGCGCCAGCGGAGCCCGGCGGCGCAGCGTCGCGAGCAGCACCCCGAGCAGCAGGGAGGCGGACACCGCCACCGGGAGCGGCAGCGGGTCGGGCGGGGTCGGCCCGGGGCTCACCCCGATGGTGAGGGCGCAGAACACCGCCAGCGCGACCTCGAGGGCGATGCCGCGCGGCCGCAGACCCGGCCACACGCGCGCCCGGAGCCCCATGCGCTGGAGCGTAGGACGGTGATCATCGCGGCCGCGTCGGCCGCGGGATGACGACCGGGGTCAACTTTCGGATGACGCGACGACGACTCGCGATGACCGCAGTTCCAGCCCTGCGGCCGACGCGGGCACGGAGCCCCCGGGGACAGCCTTGTCGCCGAACCGGACGGGCCGGTCGGACGGAGGCTCCCATGATCACGGTCAGCGGACTGACCAAGCAGTACGGCGACCGCAGCGTCGTCGACCACGTGTCCTTCGACCTGGCGCCGGGGACGGTGACCGGGTTCCTCGGCCCCAACGGCGCCGGCAAGACCACGACGATGCGCATGATCACCGGCCTGGTCCCGCCCACCGCGGGCGGGGCGCTGGTCGACGGGCGGCCGTACACGGCGCTGCCCAACCCCGGCGCCGTCGTCGGCACGCTGCTCGACGCCTCGGCGGTGCACCCCGGCCGGACCGGCCGCACCCACCTGCGGCTGCTCGCCGACACCGTCGGGGTCCCCGCCGGGCGGGTGGACGAGGTGCTCGACCTCGTCGGGCTGACCGCCGCGGCCCGGCGGCGGATCGGCGGCTACTCGCTCGGCATGCGGCAGCGGCTCGGCATCGCCGGCGCCCTGCTCGCCGACCCCCCGGTGCTGATCTTCGACGAGCCGGCCAACGGCCTCGACCCCGAGGGCATCCGGTGGATGCGCGACCTGCTGCGCGGGCACGCCGCCCGCGGCGGCACGGTCCTGCTCTCGAGCCACCTGCTCGGCGAGGTCGAGTCCACGGTGGACCGGCTGCTCGTGATCGGCGCCGGCCGGATCGTCGCCGACGGGCCGGTCGCCGAGCTCCTCGGCACCGACGGGACGGCGGTCCGCGCCACCGACCCCGAGGCCCTGGCCCGCGACCTGACGGCTGCGGGGTTCCACGTGCAACACGGCTCGGACGGCGTCCTCGTCGTGCCGGGCGCCGACCCAGGGCGGGTCGGGGCCGTGGCGGCGGCCGGGAGCCATGTCCTGGTCGACCTGCGCCCCCTCGAGCGGGGGCTCGAGGACCTGTTCTTCCAGCTCACCACCGCGTCCTGACTCTCATCTCCCGGAGGAACCCTGATGAACGACGTCCTGACTCCCCCCGCCCGCGTTCCCACCGGCCGGCCGCCCGTGCGGCGCGCGGGCCCCTCCGCCGCCACCCTGGCGGGGCTGGAGATCCGCAAGACCCTGTCCACCCGCTCCGGCCGGGCGGTGGCCCTGGCCGCGGCCCTGCTGCCGCCGGGCGTGGCCACCATGGCGGCGCTCAGCGGCGACGACCTCGGGGCGGCCGCGATGCCGATCGGCATCGTCGGCATGGTGACCGCGCTGCTGCTCATGGCCCTCGGGGTGCTCTCCAGCGCCGGCGAGTGGACCCACCGCACGGTGCAGACCACCTTCCTGCTCGTCCCACGGCGCGGTCGCGTGCTGGCCGCGAAGGTCGTCGCGCTCGGCCTGGTCGGCGTCGTGCTGGCCGCGGTGGCGGTGGGGCTGTCGATGGCGGCGCTCGCG
Source organism: Geodermatophilus sp. (assembly GCA_036259935.1). Lineage (GTDB taxonomy): Bacteria > Actinomycetota > Actinomycetes > Mycobacteriales > Geodermatophilaceae > Geodermatophilus. The sequence continues at coordinate 9,330 of DATAAV010000063.1, forward strand.
ACGCTGACCGTGGGTGACGTCTCCTGGGTCGGCGCCTCCCGGGCCGCCGTCACCGGTGTGGGCGCGGGAGCGGCCTTCGCGGTGATCGGTGCGGGCGCCGGAGCGGCGGTCGCCAACGCCCCGGCGGCGCTGACCGGCCTGTACCTCGTTCTGCTGGGCGGCATGCCGGTGCTGCGGGCGGCGAAGCCGCAGATCGCCGAGAAGCTCGACCCGGTCGACGGGACGCTGGCCCTCGCCCTGGGCAACGGCGGGACGACCCAGGTCCTGGCGATCGCCGGCTGGGTGGTGGTCGCCACCGTCGCCGGCGCCCTGCTCACCCGCCGCCGCGCCGTGGCCTGACCCGGCCCCATCCCGCACGCCGGCGGCTGCCTCCCCCGACCAGGGGCAGCCGCCGGCGTGTGCTCGTGGAACCCGGGGCTACTTCACGGTCACCGTCCGCGTCGCGGACCCGCCGAGGCTGCTGCGGACCGTGATGCTCTGCGGGTTCGAGGACACCGAGAACTGGCCGCTTCCGCCGGACAGGGTCCCGATGAGGGCGTTCGTGGCGGTCACGTACACCCGCAGCGTCGCGCCGGCGCCCGAGCTCGTGGCCTCCACCCGTAGCTGACGCTTGCCGGAGTCGTACTCGGCCCTGGTGACGGACACGGTGTCGACGTTGCCCGAGGGGGCGGCGGGGTTGACGGTCAGGTTCGCGATGAGCGTGCCGGCGTACGTGGCCTCGATGCCCACGTTGGTGCTCGAGCCGACCGCGGTCGTCGAGACGGTGAACGTCGCGCTCGTCGACCCGGCCGGGACGGTCACCCTCGCCGGCACCGTGGCCACCTGCGGGTTGCCGCTGGCCAGGATCACCGAGGTGCCCTCCGCCGGCGCCGCGGTGGAGAGGGTCACGGTTCCCGTCGACGTCCCTCCGCCGGTCACGCTCGTGGGGCTGAGCGCCAGCGACGAGATCGACATGAACACCGGTGCCGGCTGGGGCTCCGGGGTGGGCTCCGGCGCGGGCTCGGGTACGGGAGCGGGGCCGACGGTGACGGTGAACGCGCGGCTGACCGTGCCGGCCTGCGCGTCGGTCAGCTGCAGCGTCCAGTCGAAGGTCCCCTCGGTCGTCGGGGTGCCACCGACGCGGACGGACGGGCCGTCGGGAGCGTCCTGGATGAGCGACATCCCCGGCGGCAACGCTCCTGCGGACACGGCCCAGCGGTACGGCCGCACGCCCCCGCTGCCGTCGATCCACAGGTTGCTGTGCTCCCCGACCGCCACCGGCGGCCACGACTGCGGCGTGATGGCCAGCGGCAGGGCCGGGTCGATCCGCATCGTGTACGTCCGCGTCGCCGTCAGGCCGTTCGCGTCGGTCCCGCGGACGGTGAACGTGCTGGTCTGGACGGTGGTCGGCGTGCCCCGGATCTCCGCGTAGGTCTCCTGCTCCGGCGGACGGGGCCGGCCGCCCGGCTCCGGAACCACCAGTGACAGGCCGTCGGGCAGCGCCCCCGCGGTGATCGCCCAGCTGGTGGGCCCGATCGCGTTCACGAGGTTGACGACCGTCGTCCCCAGCTGGACCCCGACGCGTCCGGGCCCGAGTTCGGCGGTGTCCGGGAGGACGGCGGGCGGCGGTGGGCTCGCGGTGACCGTGCAGCCGTTCAGCCGGACCGTCGTGGGGGTGGCCGAGCCGTCGTTCACGTCCACGGTGCAGTCGGCCGGCGGGGTGTAGGAGCTGCGCGACACCCGGAAGCTGCCGGAGGAGTCGCTGGTCGCCATCGCGACGCCGTCCACGGTGATCGTGCGGTTGACGCTCGCGCGCCCCTCGATCCGCAGGTTGCCGCGGTCGACCTCCGCGCGCGAGACGGTGACCGCGGCGGACGCCGGCGAGGTGGTGAGGACGGCGCCGGTTACCACCACGGCGACGACGAGGATGCGGGTCAGCGCCGCAAGGAACGCCCGGGATCGGGACACAGCCGCCTCCTTGGCCGAGATTCCTACGAACGCGCAGGTCCAAAGGCGGATGCTCGTCGTCGGCGGGGCCGGTGATCAACGGGACGTTGGTCCTACGACCCCGGCTGCGGTCGTTGCCTCCTGCCGGGGAGGTGACGGAGCGCGTGACGCCGGTCGCGTTCCGGAATGGCGGTCGCGGCCGGCGTCCTTGGACTGCCCCGTGGACCTGTTCTCACCTGTGACCCTGGGCGACCTCGAGCTCGCCAACCGCGTCGTCATGGCCCCGCTGACCCGGATGCGCTCCGGCGCGTCCGGCGTTCCCGGCGACCTCGTCGTCGAGCACTACCGGCAGCGCGCCGGCGTGGGGCTGATCGTCACCGAGGGCACCTACCCCGACCACGAGGCGCAGGCGTTCGTCGGCCAGCCGGGGATCGTCACCGACGAGCAGGCGGACGGCTGGCGCCGGGTGGCCGAGGCGGTGCACGCCCGCGGCGGCCGGATCGTGATGCAGGTGATGCACGGCGGCCGGGTCACCCACCCCGACGTCAACGGCGGCCGGCGGGTCGTCGGACCCAGCGCGATCGCCATCGCCGGTGAGGGGCACACCGAGAAGGGCAAGCAGCCCTACCCGGTGCCGCACGCGCTGACCGCCGAGGAGGCGGGCGCCACGGTGCAGGACTTCGTCGCCGCCTCCCGCCGCGCCATCGAGGCCGGCCTGGACGGCGTGGAGATCCACGGCGCCAACGGCTACCTGCTGCACGAGTTCCTCTCGCCGGCGTCCAACCGGCGCGACGACGAGTACGGCGGGTCGCCGGCGAACCGGGCGCGGTTCGTCGTCGAGGTCGTGACGGCGGTCGCTGACGCCATCGGCGCCGGGCGGGTCGGACTGCGCATCTCGCCCGAGCACAACATCCAGGACGCCTTCGAGACCGACCGG